>NZ_JBWKCJ010000026.1:0-124744 GCF_056436545.1 Streptomyces sp. NPDC043738
TCCCCTCACGTCCCCCCCACCCCCCCCCCCCTCCCCCAGCCCAACCCCGCACACACCACCCGCCGTTTTGGGTTTGGTTGCGGGGGGGGGGGGGGGCGCCCCCCCCCCCCCCCCCGCCCCACCGCCCCGGGATCGACCGGATCGTCGGTGAACGCCCGGACCGTACGCCGCAGGGTCACCGCTTCCCGTACGGCCTCCGAGGTGCCCAGCCGGAACATGTCGTGCGCGGCGTCGCGCACCATCGCGCGCGCCCCGTCGCCGTCGTCCGCCCGCTCGACGACGTGCCCCAGCCCGCGCACCACCGCGACCGGCAGCCCGGTCGCCTTGCCCTTGACCAGGTCGCCCGCCGCGGCCAGTTCGTCCGCGGTGGCCACCACCGTCGCGCTGAGCGGATTGCCGTACGCGTCCGTGCCGCCGCGCAGGTCGTCCAGGACCCGCACACCGGCCGCCCCGATGGCGACGTCGGTCAGGCCGGCGCGCCAGGGGCGGCCGAAGGTGTCGCTGATCACCACCCCGACGTCCACGCCGAGCGCGGTGCGCAGGCCCGCCCGGAGGGCGCGGGCCGAGGCGTCCGGATCCTCGGGCAGCAGCAGCACCGTCCCGGCCCGGGTGTTGGAGGCGTCGACGCCGGCCGCCGCCATCACCAGGCCCTGCCGGTTCTGCACGATCCGCAGGGTGCCCCGGCGGGCCACCACCCGCACCGTCTCCTGGTCGATCGCCGCCTCCCGGTCGGTGGCCCGCAGCACCCGGCCCTCGGCCTTGCTGACGATCTTCGAGGTCACCAACAGCACGTCGCCGTCGACGAGTTGGGGCAGGCCGTCGGCCGTCGCCGCGGCGGCGATCAGCTTGACCAGGTCGTCGCCGGGCCGCACCTCGGGCATCCCCGGCAGCGCCCAGACCCGGTACCCGGGCACCTGCGCCGCGCTCATGCCGGCACCTCGCTTCGCCCCGCCCCGCAGGCGCGCGGCGCGCACCCGCCCATGGCTCGCCCGCTCACGACGCGCGGACCTCCTCGGCCAGCGCCAGTGCCTCGCGGGCCATCGCGGCCGTGGCGTCGAGGTCCGTCATCATCAGCGGTACGGCGCGGCAGCGGATGCCGGCGGCCGTCACCTCGTCCACCGTGCCCGCGTCGACGGAGTCGACCAGCCAGCCGTGCAGCAGCCCCGCACCGCCCTCGCCCCGCTCCTGGCCCTCCTGCGCCGGGAGCGGCCTCGCCGCGCCGTAGTGCCGGGCCACGGCCGCCGCCGTCGACTCCACCCCCACCGCGGCCAGCACCTTGTCGGCCATGCCGCGCACCGGGGCGTCCCCGACGATCGGGGAGAGGCCGATCACCGGCACCCCGGCCGCCACGATGGCCTCGCGGATGCCCGGTACCGCCAGGATCGTGCCGATGCTGACGACGGGATTGGACGGGGGGAGGAGCACCACGTCCGCCGCGGCGATCGCCTCCAGCACGCCCGGCGCCGGCTTGGCCTGGTCGGCGCCGACCGGCACCACGGCGTGCGCGGGCACCGAGGCGCGCAGCCGCACCCAGTACTCCTGGAAATGGATCGCCCTGCGCTCGCCGTCTTCGTCGACCGCCACATGGGTCTCGATCCGGTCGTCGGACATCGGCAGCAGCCGCACACCGGGCTGCCAGCGGTCGCACAGCGCCTCGGTGACGGCGCTGAGCGGATAGCCGGCGCTCAGCATCTGGGTGCGCACGATGTGGGTGGCGAAGTCCCGGTCGCCGAGCCCGAACCACTCGGGGCCGACGCCGTAGGCCGCCAACTCCTCCTTCACCCGGAAGGTTTCGTCGGCACGGCCCCAGCCCTGTTCCTCGTTGATGCCGCCGCCGAGCGTGTACATCACGGTGTCGAGGTCGGGACACACCTTGAGCCCGAACAGATGGATGTCGTCGCCGGTGTTGCCGATGACGGTGATGTCCGCGTCCGGAGCCGCTGCCTTCAGTCCCCGCAGAAAGCGGGCGCCGCCGATACCGCCGGCCAGAACCACGATTCGCATGACCCCAGGATGTCAGGGGCCCGCGACCGTGCGTCAGGGGGCCGGTACCTCGGGCGAGGCGGCCGTGGCCCGGTCGGCGGCGGTCTGGCTCGGGTGCATCGGCATGTCGGTCAGGCCCGGGAAGTACACGTGCAGGCTGACGGCCGGGGTGAGCGAGTCGTTGACGACCTCGTGCACATAGCCGGGGGCGAACACCCGCTGGGCGCCGGCCGCGAGCGTGCGGGGCCCGGTCTCGACGCGCTCGGTCAACTCGCCTTCCAGGACGGTCAGTACACCGGAGGACTCGCCGTGGTCGTGCCGGCCGCTGCCCTGGCCGGGCACCCAGCTCAGCAGCCAGACCTCATAGCCCGGGCCGGTGCGCAGCCGGTGGTACCAGCGGGTGGTGGCGTCGTAGCGGACGAGCGGGGCCCACGAGTCCCGGTCGGCGGCGATCGAGCGGGCCAGTCCGGCGAAGCCGGCGACGGTGGCCGGGTGCGCGGGGACGGGCGGCAGCAGGTGGGGGATGGCGAGCGGATCGCCGGCGATCTGGACGTCGCTGTTCATCGGTGTCGGGTTCCTCGGCGGAAGTGCTGGGGTGGCGCGCCCGGGCGGCGCGGAAGGGGTGCGGCACGGCGCGGGCGTTCCCTGTGGGGGGCACGGCGCGGTGGTCGCGGTGCAGAGGTGCTGCGGGGTGGTGCGAGCGAAAAAGCTGGAGCTCAGTGGCTACGACAGCTGGAACAGCGACAGCGAGCCTGCGCAGCGCAGAGCGACCCGTAGGCACGGGTCAGTCGGGGCGCGGGAGTCACTGGCATGGGGACAAGGAGACCGGGTTCACGGCGCGATGTCAACCGGATGTCTGGTTTGCCGCGAATCTTTCACCACATCCGGTTGCTCCGGTCGGAGAAAGGTTTGTGCAGCCCCCGACCCGGAGACATCGGCCGGTATCCGCACCCACAAACGCCGTTGCGGCTCCGTGATCCGTCTGTGATCTTCCCCGCTTCGGTGTGCGGGGTGCAACGCGGACACCGCCTGATCGCGTCTTGGTGAACGACGCGGACGTGCCAGGCGGTACGCCCGGGGAAGTGTCCTGGTTTTTACTGATTTGAACACTTTCTGCATCCGCTTGGTTCCGCCGAGTGAATAAGAGGCTCAATAGCAGATCTCGGCTTGACTGGCCCGGATCACCACACTTGTAATTTCACTCGTGTCGTTCAGCCGAAATCGATCACGGCTTGATCACGGGGACGTAAAGACAGACGAGGGGCGCACATGACCGAGCTGTTCCAGGAATTGCTGGTCGAGGAGGCGGACGAGGAGCTCGGCTGGCAGGAGCGCGCACTGTGCGCCCAGACCGACCCCGAGTCCTTCTTCCCGGAGAAGGGTGGGTCCACCCGCGAGGCCAAGAAGGTCTGTCTCGCCTGTGAAGTCCGGTCCGAATGCCTCGAATACGCCCTCGCCAACGACGAGCGCTTCGGTATTTGGGGCGGTCTGTCCGAACGCGAGCGGCGCCGGCTCAAGAAGGCCGCCGTCTGACGATGACCAGGCAGCCGTCCGGACCGACGGCGCGCGGCCCTGTGGACCACGCCGCCGTACCACCCCAACTCCCCATATCCCCCTATAGCGAACACTCCGCCTCCAGCGCCCCGGCCGCCGGAGGCGGACTGCTGTGCGGGGATCCGGCCGGGGCGGCGGCACGAACCATTAGTGTGGGGCCCCGTCCGAGATGCGCCGCCGCCCCACCGGGCGCGCGCGTCGCCTCGTAGTCCGTCGCAGTGTCTTCCGGGGGCGGGGGCCTTGAGCGACTTCGCCGCGGGCCTTCGAACTCCCGGGTCCGGAGGGCCCGTACCTCGATGTCCTTGCACAGCCAGTCGGCGGCCCAGGCCGCCTCACACGCAGCCGCCACCCCAGAGTTCCCACGGCACGTGGTCACCGCCGTGATCGTCTCCCACGACGGTGCCCGCTGGCTGCCCGACGCGCTCACCGGCCTGCTCGGCCAGGAGCGCCCGGTGCAGAACGTCATCGGCGCCGACACCGGCAGCGCGGACAACTCCGCCCAACTGCTCGCCGAGGCGATCGGCGACCAACGGGTGCTCCACCTCGCCCGCCGCTCCGGATTCGGCACCGCCGTCGACGAGGCCGTCCGCACCGCCCCCGTGCTCACCCCCGACGACCTGCCCTATCTGCGCCGCCCCAGCGGCTGGGACCCGGTCAGCCGCACCTGGCGCGACGAGGCCTACGACATGCCGGAGTTGCCGCACGGCGAACCGGTCCAGTGGCTGTGGCTGCTGCACGACGACTGCGCACCGGAGCCGGACGCCCTCGCCGAGCTGCTGCGGGTCGCCGACGCCAGCCCCTCGACCGTCATCGTCGGCCCCAAGCTGCGCAGCTGGTACGACCGCCGTCAGTTGCTCGAAGCCGGGGTCAGCATCGCGCGCAGCGGCCGCCGTTGGACCGGCCTGGACCGCCGCGAACAGGACCAGGGCCAGCACGACCAGGTACGGCCCGTGCTCTCCGTCTCCAGCGCCGGCATGCTCATCCGCCGCGACGCCTACGAGGAGTTGGGCGGCTTCGACCGCCGGCTGCCCCTGATGCGCGACGACGTCGACCTGTGCTGGCGCGCCCAGGCCGCCGGCCACCAGGTCCTCGTCGCGCCGGACGCCATCCTGCGGCACGCCGAGGCCGCCGCCCGCGAGCGCCGCCCCATCGACTGCGTCGGCCGCTCGGTCGCCAACCCGCACCGCGTCGACAAGGCCGGCGCCGTCTACACCCTGCTCACCAACACCCGCGGCGCGACCCTCCCGTACGTCCTGCTGCGGCTGGTGGTCGGCACCGTCCTGAGGGTGCTGGCCTACCTCGTCGGCAAGGTCCCCGGCCAGGCGCTGGACGAACTCGCCGGACTCTTCGGCACCCTGCTGCGCCCCGGCAAGATCCTCGCCGCCCGCAAGCGCAGAGGCCGCCCCGCGGTCGACGCGAGCGACCTGCGGCCGCTCTTCCCGCCGCCCGGCGCGACCGTACGGGCCACCGTCGAACAGGTCGCCGGCAACCTCGCCGGGCGCGCCGCACCCGACGTGGCCTCGGCCGGCCGGCACGGCGCCGTCGAGTCCGGGCCCGGCGGCGACGACGCCGACTTCCTGGAGATCGAGCAGTTCGCCCGGCTCAAGCGGATCGCCCGCAAACCCGGGCCGGTGCTCTTCCTCGTCCTGCTGCTGGTCTCGCTGATCGCCTGCCGCGGGCTGCTCGGCTCCGGCGCGCTGACCGGCGGCGCGCTGCTGCCCGCGCCCGGCAGCGTGTCCGACCTGTGGTCGGCCTACCTCGACAGCTGGCACGCGGTCGGGGTCGGCGACAGCGCCTTCGCACCCCCCTACCTGGCGATCGTCGCCCTGGTCTCCAGCGTCTTCTTGGGCTCCACCGGCTTCGCCCTCACCCTGCTGCTGGTCTGCTCCGTCCCGCTGGCCGGCCTGACCGCCTACTTCGCCTCCCGCCCGCTGGTCGCCTCCCGGCTGCTGCGGGCCTGGGGCAGCATCGCCTACGCCTTCCTGCCCGCGGCCGCCGGCGCGCTGGCGGGCGGCCGCCTGGGCACCGCGGTGCTCGCCATCCTGCTGCCCCTCATCGCGCGCGCCGCGATCGCCGCCGGCGGACTGCGGCTTCCGGCGGGCACCCGGCCCAGCTGGCGCGCCACCTGGGCGTACGCCCTGCTGATCACCTTCACCACGGCCTTCACCCCCGTCGTCTGGCCGCTGGCGGTGCTCCTGGGCATCGGCCTGCTGGTGCTGCGCTTCCTGGACGGCAACCGCGACCAGCTGCTCGCCTACGGGCTGCGCTTCCTGGCCGTGGTGCTCGCCCCGCTCGTCGTGCTCGCCCCCTGGTCGCTGTCGCTGCTGACCAGCCCCTCCCGCTTCTTCCAGGAGGCCGGGCTCGACTACGGCGCCGGCTCCGCCTCCGTACTCGACCTCGTCGGCCTCAGCCCCGGCGGCCCCAAGGCCGCGGGCGGAGTGCTGCTCTTCGGCATCGTGCTGGCCGCGCTCGCCGCCACGCTGCGCGACGCACGGCAGCCGGCGATCCGCGTCGCCTGGGCCGTGGCGCTGACCGGGCTGCTGTGCGCGGCGCTCGGCAACGGCTCCGGCTGGACCGGGCCCGCGATGCTCGTCTACGGCCTGGCGCTGCTGTGCGCCGCCGCGATCGGCGCGGAGGGCATCCGCACCCGCATGGCCAGCCTCGGCTTCGGCTGGAAGCAGCCGGTCGCCGTGCTGATCGCGCTGGCGTCCGTCCTCGCCCCGCTCTACGCCGCGGCCAGCTGGATGATCACCGGTGCGGCCGGCCCGCTGGAGCGCCGCAACCCCGAGCAGGTCCCGGCCTTCGTCGCCGAGGAGTCCGGCAGCTCCGACCGGCCCCGCACCCTGGTCCTCGACGGCCGCCCCGGCCATGTCGACTACACCCTGGTCCGCGGCTCCGGCGCCCGGCTCGGTGACGCCGACCTGGCCGCCCAGGCGGGCGAGGACGAGCGGCTCGGCACCATCGTCGCCCACCTCGTCGCCGGCTCGGGCGCCGACCAGACCAACCAGCTCGGCGGCTACGCGGTCCGCTACGTCCTGGTCAGGGACGGCGCACCGCGCGAAATCGGCCGGGTGCTGGACTCCACCCCGGGCCTGACCCGGCGCAGCCAGGAGGACGGCAGCGCCCTGTGGCGGGTCAACCGCCGGGTCTCGCGGGTCTCGATCGTGTCCGGGCACGCCGCGGACGGCACCGCCGCCGGGGAGGTCGCCGCGCCCGTCCCGGTGGCGTCCGAACCCGTCGAGGCGCACACCAAGATCCCCGCCGGGCCCGCCGGACGGGTGCTGCGGCTCGCCGACACCGTCGACGAGGGCTGGCAGGCCACCCTCGACGGCACCCCGCTCAAGCCCGTCACGGTCGACGGCTGGGCGCAGGGCTTCACGCTCCCCGCCGACGGCGGCCGGCTCGACCTCACCCACCACGACCCCTTCAGCCACACCCTCTGGCTGTGGGCGCAGGGCCTGCTCGCCGTCGTCCTGGTCGTCCTCGCGCTGCCCGGCCGCCGCCGGGAGATCGACGACGACCTCCCCGAGGACGCCGTCGCCGAGCAGGCCGCCGCGGCCGCCGGCGAGGGCCGCCGGGCCCGCCGCCTGCGCGCCCAGGCCGAGGCCGCGGGCGCCCCCGAGCAGGCCGGGCAGCCCACCGTCCCGGCCGCGCGGACCGGCGAGCAGACGGTGAACCCGACGACGGATCCGATGGCTGACCCGATGGCGGGGCCGAACCCGGTCCATGACGCCGCCCCGACCGGCGACCCGTATGCCGCGGTGCCGCAGCAGCAGTCCTACGAGGACTGGCAGCCGGTCCAGCAGGTCGCCCCGCTCCCGCCGGAGGGCCCGCCGGCGCAGGCCGGCGAGCAGCAGCCCTACGCCGCGGCCGACCCCTACCAGGCCGACCCCTACGGCCGGCAGTACCCGCAGCAGGGCCAGGCCGCCGCCGACCCGTACGGGGCCGGGGCGTACGCCGCCGACCCCTACCAGGCCGGCGCCTACGACCCGTACGGCTACGGCGCCCCGCAGTACGCCGACCAACCGCCGCAGCCCCAGCAGCAGCCCTACGACGACGGCACCGAGTACCCCGGGTACTCCGGCTCCTACCCCGAGCCGCGCCGTGACGGGAGCGACCCGCAGTGAAGCGCACCATGATGTCCCTGACCGGCGTGGCCGTCGCGCTGGCCGCC
This sequence comes from Streptomyces sp. NPDC043738, assembly GCF_056436545.1. NCBI lineage: Bacteria > Bacillati > Actinomycetota > Actinomycetes > Kitasatosporales > Streptomycetaceae > Streptomyces > Streptomyces sp. NPDC043738. The sequence goes on from NZ_JBWKCJ010000026.1 coordinate 7,712, forward strand.
GTCACCGGCGTCGCCGCCGTCGCGGCCCCCGGCGGCGGCGCCCAGGACACCGCCGGCAGCGGCACCCGGCTGCCCGTCCAGCGCTCCGCGCTGCTGTGCCCGGCCCCCACCTCCTCCGAGGTCGGCGAGACGACCTACACCGCCTTCGCCCCCCAGGGCGCCGCAGCCGGCGCCGGCACCAAGAAGGGCACCGCCCAGCTGGTGCCCGCCGCGACCGTCAAGGACGCCGGCAGCGACGGCAGCGGCAAGGGCAAGAAGGGCAAGAAGGGCAAGAAGGACGGCAAGGGGGGCGGTGTCGCCGACGGCTCCGGAAGCCTCACCGTCCCGCCCCGCGACACCAAGCCCGTCCTCCCCCTCCAGCAGGCCGGAAAGCCGGTCACCACCTCCACCGACCGCGCCGACGCCCCTGCCCTGGTGGGTGCCGCGGACGGCACCCTCGCCCCCGGCTGGACCGTGCAGCAGACCACCGCCGTCGCGGCCGGCACCGGGCGCGGCCTCCTCGGTCTGAGCTGCCCCACCCCCGACACCACCTTCTGGTTCCCCGGCGTCAGCACCGACGCCGACCGCCAGGACTACGTCCACCTCACCAACCCCGACGCCACCCCGGCCGTCGTCGACCTCGAACTGCACGGCAAGGACGGCTCGCTGACCGGCTCCGCCGGCGAGGACATCCCCGTCCCCGCGCACGCCACGGTCCCGGTGCTGCTCTCCACCCTGACCACCACCCCCACCACCAACGCCTCCCTGCACGTCGTCGCCCGCGAGGGCCGGGTCGGTGCCGCCGTCCAGGCCGCCGACGGCAAGCTGGGCAGCGACTGGCTGCCGGCCGCCGCCGACCCGTCGCCGAGCGTGGTGCTGCCCGGCATCCCCAAGGACGCCACCTCCGTCCGGCTGGTCGCCGTCGCGCCCGGCGAGTCCGACGCCGACCTCAAGGTGCAGCTGGCCACCCCCACCGGGCTGATCACCCCGGCCGGTCTGGAGACCCTGCACGTCAAGAGCGGGATGACCACGGCGGTGGACCTCAAGGACGTCACCAAGGGCGAGGCCGGCTCGCTGGTGCTCACGCCCGCCGACGGCGGCTCCAAGGCCCCCGTGGCGGCCGCCCTGCGGGTGACCCGCGGCAAGGGCGCCGCACAGGAGATGGCGTTCATCCCCGCGACCCGCCCGGTCGACAAGCGCGCCACCGTCGCCGACAACCGCGACAAGGGCAGCACCCTGTCGCTGGTCGCGCCCGAGAAGGGCAAGGACGCCAAGGTGAAGGTCACCGCGTCGGCCGGCAGCGGCGGCGGCACCCCGGTCACCAAGACGTACACGGTCAAGGGCGGCACCGCCCTGGACGTCGTCCCGCCCCGCCCGCAGGGCCTCAAGGGCGGCTATGCGCTGACCGTGGAGCCCGAAGCGGACAGCGGCCCCGTCTACGCGGCCCGGATGCTGGCCCGGCCCCAGGGCCAGGTGCCCGCCTTCACCATCCAGACGATGCCCGACGACCGGGGCTCGGTCCTCGTCCCGACCGCGGGCCAGGACCTGTCGGTGCTCACGGACTGACCGGCGTCACCGGGACCTGCGCCCGGGGGCCTGTCCTGCCGATCCGGGACAGGCCCCCCGGCCTGAGCCTGGGCCTGGGCCCGGCATTCCGCCGAAGAACCCACCATCGCCAGGCCGTGAACGGCATCCGGCAACGGCTCCGCCCCGGGTAACCACGACGTGCGGCCCGAGCCGGGGTTCGTGTTTCGTCGAAGGTCCCACCGCCGCCACAACGTGAACCGCGACCGACAACGGCTCCGCCCCGGGCAGCCACGACGTGCGGTCCGAGCCTGGGTTCGTGTTTTCGCCGAAGATCCCACCGCCGCCACGACGTGAACGGCAACCAGCGACGGCTCCGCCCCGGGCGACCACGACGTACCAGCTACTCCTGGCCATAGCGCGGATCCACCGACTCCGGAGCCAGCCCGAGCAGCTCGGCGACCTGCTCGACCACCACCTCGTGGACCAGCAGCGCGCGCTCGTCGCGGCTCTTCGTACGGATCTCCACCGGCCTGCGGTAGATCACGATCCGGTCGCGATGTCCGCCCGCCGCGGGCAGCACCCGCCCCAGCGGCACGGTCTCCTCGCCGTCGACCGCGTCCGGGCCGTCGTCCGGGCCGAAACCGGGCACCTCCAAGATCATGAAGTCGACCTGGGAGAGCTGCGGCCAGCGCCGCTCCAGGCGGTCCCGGGAGTCGTACACGAGATCCACGAAGGCGTCGGCGCGGGTCACCGACAGCGGCACCTGGGGTGGCGCGATGGGGCCGCGCATGCCACGGCCGTGGCGGTCGCGGCGGCGGAGCCGCGGCTCCGACGGTCGGGGAGGTACGGGGCTGTCCATCAGCATCGAGCGTAGCCGTCACCGGCCCCACGGCACGGCAGAGCGCGGCGATCCGCGGCAAGAAGCTGCCGTCGTCCACTGACCGGACCGATGCGTGTCGGTTTCGTTTGCGGCCCCGCATCAGATCGCGGAACTCGCCCGGAATGGCCGGAAATGCATGGAGTGGTGACGGGTTTCATCGCCGTATGCCGCCCGCGGCGGCCCGCCCGCCCCAGGCCGGGTCGAGCGGGCCCAGGTCAGACGCATCGGACGAAGCGGGACGACACGGTTGGGTGAGCCGGGGGAGAGTCGTCGCGGCCCGCTCAAGAGTGCGGTACCGTCCAACGTCGTGAGCCCTGTACGTCGCTGTTCGCGCACTGCGTGCGGCCGCCCCGCCGTCGCAACGCTGACGTACGTCTATGCGGACTCGACCGCCGTGCTCGGACCGCTCGCCACCTACGCCGAACCGCACTGCTATGACCTGTGCGCCGAGCACTCCGAGCGGCTGACCGCGCCCCGTGGCTGGGAGGTCGTCCGCCTCGCCATCGACTCCGGGCCGGCCCGCCCCAGCGGCGACGACCTCGAAGCCCTGGCCAACGCCGTCCGCGAGGCGGCCCGCCCCCAGGAACGCGCCGCCGGCGACGGCTCACCGCCCCCCGGCGACCGCGACGGCCGCCCCATGGAGGTCGCCCGCCGCGGCCATCTGCGGGTCCTGCGCTCGCCGGACTCCTAGGGCCCCTTCCCCGGTCTCCTGGGGCCCCTCCGGCCGTATCCGGCCGTCAGCGCGCGACGCGAGGGGATCCCCGGCCCCCGCACCGGCCCGCCCGGTAGGTTGGAGCCACCCCAAAGACTCCACAGGAGGGCTGGCTGTGACTGATCTGTCGCAGATCGTGAAGGCGTACGACGTGCGCGGTGTGGTCCCCGACCAGTGGGACGAATCGCTCGCGGAGCTGTTCGGTGCGGCCTTCGTCGAGGTCACCGGCGCGGACGCGATCGTGACCGGGCACGACATGCGGCCCTCCTCGCCCGGCCTGTCGGGCGCCTTCGCCCGCGGCGCGGCGGCCCGCGGCGCCGACGTCACCGAGATCGGCCTGTGCTCGACCGACGAGCTGTACTTCGCCAGCGGCTCCCTGGGGCTGCCCGGCGCGATGTTCACCGCCTCGCACAACCCGGCCCAGTACAACGGCATCAAGATGTGCCGGGCCGGCGCGGCCCCCGTCGGACAGGACTCCGGCCTCGCCGAGATCCGCGCGCTGGTCGAACGCTGGTCCGCCGAGGGCGCCCCCGAACCGGCCGCCGCCACCGGCTCCGTCACCCGCCGCGACGTCCTCGGCGACTACGCGGCCCATCTGCGCACGCTCGTCGACCTGTCCGGCATCCGCCCGCTGAAGGTCGTGGTGGACGCGGGCAACGGCATGGGCGGCCACACCGTCCCCACCGTCTTCGACGGACTGCCCCTCGAACTCGACGCCATGTACTTCGAGTTGGACGGCTCCTTCCCCAACCACGAAGCCAACCCGCTGGACCCCAAGAACATCGTCGACCTCCAGGCGCGGGTCCGCGAGGTCGGCGCCGACCTGGGCCTGGCCTTCGACGGCGACGCGGACCGCTGCTTCGTCATCGACGAGAACGGCGACCCCGTCTCCCCGTCCGCGATCACCGCCCTGGTCGCCGCCCGCGAGCTGGCCAAGCACCAGGGCGGGACGATCATCCACAACTGCATCACCTCCTGGTCCGTACCGGAGGTCGTCAAGGAGAACGGCGGCACCCCGGTCCGCACCCGCGTCGGGCACTCCTTCATCAAGGAGGAGATGGCCAAGACCGGCGCGATCTTCGGCGGCGAGCACTCCGCGCACTACTACTTCCGCGACTTCTGGAACGCCGACACCGGCATGCTCGCCGCCCTGCACGTCCTGGCGGCCCTCGGCGGCCAGGACGGCGGGCTCTCGCAGCTGGTCGCCCAGTACGACCGCTACGCGGCCTCCGGCGAGATCAACAGCACCGTCGACGACCAGGCCGGCCGCCTCGCCGCGATCAGGGCCGCCTACGAGGGCCGCCCCGGCGTCACCCTCGACGAGCTGGACGGCCTGACCGTCACCGCCGACGACTGGTGGTTCAACGTACGCCCCTCGAACACCGAACCGCTGCTCCGCCTGAACGTCGAGGCCCGCGACACCGCGACCGCCGAACGGGCCCGCGACGAGGCACTGGCGATCATCCGCGGCTGACCCCGCGAGCCCGGACACCAGGCCGGCACAGGTGGTGGGGGGGGGGGGGGCCCCCCCCCCCCCCCCCCCCCCCCCCCCCCCCCCCTGCCCCCCCCCCCCCCCCCCCCCCCCCCCGCCGCTCAGCGCTCCCCCCGCCGCGATCAGCGTCAGCGCGGCGTTGCGCAGCACATGGAGCCGGCCCATCGGGGCGCCGGAGGCCCCGAAACAGCGGCACACCACACGTACTTGTCGGATGACGGTGAGCACGGCGCCCACGGTGAACGCCAGCAGCAGGCCGGTGGCGAGGACGAACCCCACGACGCCCGCAGGCACCGTCAGCGGGCTCGCCAGCAGCAGCAGGAGCACCACCACCTCGCTCCCCGCCACGAGCACGGCGCAGGGGCGCACCCAGCCGGCCGGCAGCAGGGCCATGGTGGTCAGCGACTGGGTGAACCGGGAGAAGGCGGCCCGGCTGCGGATCTTGCCCAGCGCCGCCGCCCCGAAGACCACGGCGAGGCAGGACGCGCAGGCTACAGCGAGTATGTCCACGGTACGGATACCCCTTAGTGCGCCGGAGCCGGCCGGGCGGCGCGGAGTTGCGCGACCCGGCCGGACGGCGATGCCCTGTGAGAACCGCGCGTCAGAAGCAGCCGCAGCGGATGAACGTATTCGTGCACTGGTCCTTCACCCAGGTGTGGTTCCACCGCGCGCAGCCGGATCCCGGCCCGCCGGTGACGCACACGTAGCAGCCGGCGGCGGATGCCTCGGCCTTGGGTACGAACCGCTCCAGGAGCCTGCTTCCCATCGCTTCCATCTTCCGGTACACGTCCACACTCCCTACTCGTTTCCAGGTGCCGTACTGGCATCTCCGACGATGCTCGGGCGGTCCTGGACAAACCTTGTCCATCTCTTGAATGAGCTGGTCAGGACGGGTTTTGGAGTTTGGTGCGGAGCCGGTGGAGGTCCGCGTCGTTGTGTCCGACGGCGTGCAGGAGGTCCGCCGCCCGCTGCCAGGCCGCGCGGGCCGCCGCGGTGTCACCGCCGGCTTCGTGGGTGTCGCCGAGGTGCTCCAGCGTCTCGGCCTGGTTGTACTGGTGGCCGAGTTCCTCGTTCAGGTGCAGGCTCCGCAGGAAGCAGTCGGCGGCCTGCCGGTGGTCGCCCAGGTGCTGGAGCGCGTATCCGAGGCTGTCCCAGGTGTTCGCCTCGCCGCGGCGGTCCCCGAGGTGTTGCTGCAGGGCGAGCGCCTCCCGGCAGAAGTCGGCGGCCTCCTCGTACTTGCCGAGCTGCGCGTGGTCCCAGCCGGCGGCGTTCAGGGCCCTGGCACGGCCGGTCTCGTGGTCCGCGGCCTCGAAGCGGTCGAGCGCGAGCAGGTCGTGTTCCAGGCCCCTTTGCTGATCTCCCCGGCGCTCCCACAGCCAGCCGAGGTTGAGGTGGGTGTGGGCCTGGCCCACCATGTCGCCCAGCTCCCGGTACAGGGTGAGGGCCTGCTCCAGGTGGGCGTGCGCATCGTCGAAGCGGCCGGTCTCGCAGCAGGAGTTGCCCAGTTCGCGGTGGGTGCGGGCCTGGTACGAGCGGTCGGCGAGGGCGGTCGCTGCTTCGAGCCCGGCGTACTGCGTCGCGGTGAGCTCGTCCCACAGGCCGCGTCGTGCCAGGAACGTGGGGAGGACGGCTGCCAGTTGCCACGTCCTGGCGTGGAGTTCGGTGTGGCGGGCCTGTGCCACGAGGGAGGTCAGCACGGCGCGTTCGGCGGCGAACCACTCCAGGGCGGCCTGGTGGTCGGCCGGCTGGGCGGGCGCCGCGCCCGGCAAGGCCGGTGCCAGGGCGATCGGCTCGCCGTGGGGGGACAGCAGCCGGTCGGCGGCGTGGGCGGTGTGCAGATAGTGGTCGACCAGGCGCTCGAAGGCGGATCGGCTCGCCGGGTCCGCCGCGGCCAGTTCGGCGGCGTAGGCGCTCAGCAGGTCGTGCATCGTGTAGCGGTTGGGCCGGTGGGCGGTGACCAGGTGCGAGCGGACCAGTTCGGTCAGGGCCCGGCTGACCTGGTGCGGCTCGGCCCCGGCCAGGGCGGCCGCCGCGGCCAGGCCGATGTCGGGGCCCGCGTGCAGGCCGAGCAGGGGGAAGAGCCGGCGTGCGGGTTCGCTGAGCGCGCCGTAGGACGAGGCGAAGACGGCCCGCAGGTCGGCGGAGTCGTCCCCCGCGTCGAGGGTGTCGAGGGCGCCGCCCGCCCCGTGCAGATCGCGGATCAGCGCCCGCAACGGGAACGTCGGGTGGACGGCGGCGCGGGCGGCGATGATGCTGATGGCCAGTGGCAGCCCGCCGCACAGCTGGAGCAGACCGGCGGCCGCGGTGGGTTCCTTGCGCAGTCGCTCCCGGCCGAGCCGGCGGGTGAGCAGTGACGCGGCGTCGGCGGTGGACAGCGGGCCCAGCGTGAGGAGGCGGGCGCCGTGCGTGGTGACCAGGCCGGCCAGGTGGTGGCGGCTGGTGACGATGACGACGCAGGTGGGGCTGCCGGGGAGCAGGGGCAGGACCTGTTCGGCGTCGCGTGCGTTGTCCAGGATCACAAGGATGCGGCGGCCCTGGATGAGGCTGCGGTAGAGCCCCACCTGGGCGTTCAGTCCGGTGGGGACGGCCCCTTCGGGCGCGCCCAGGCTGTCGAGCAGGTCGCGGAGGGCCGAGGCGACGGTCGTCGGCGTCCCCGAGGGTTCGAAGCCGCGCAGGTTCAGGTAGAGCTGCCCCTCGGGGAACTGGTCCAGTCGCTGGTGCGCCCAGTGCAGGGCGAGACAGGTCTTGCCGATGCCGCCGGATCCGCCGATGCCCGCGATCGGCACCGTACCGCCGTGGGCGGACGGTGGTTCCAGGAGCCGGTCGAGCTCCGCCATGGCGCGCCCCCTCCCGGTGAACACCGGTGGGGGCGGCGGTAATTGGCGCGGCACGGGGAACCGGCCGGCTTCGGCGGCCGCCACCGGCGAGGGGCCGGGACCCGCACCGGAACCGGAACCGGTAGCGGAGCCGGGGAGGGAGTCGCCGGGCGCCCCCGCCGTTCTGTCGGCGCCCAGGAGTGGCGCGCCCATGAGGAGGTCCTGGTGCAGTTGCCGTAGCGAGGGGCTCGGGGCGAGGCCCAGCTCCGCGTCCAGGAGCCGCGTGATGCCCCGGTAGACCTCCAGTGCCTGCGGGGTGCGGCCCTGCCGGTGCAGGGCGAGCATCAGTTGCGCGGCGATCCGCTCGTCGAGGGGGTGTTCCCGGGCCCGCAGACGCAGCGGGGCCAGCAGCTCGGACTCCCGGCCCTGCCGCAGCAGCAGGTCGTTGAGGTCCAGCTCGGCGCCCAGGCGCTCGCCTTCGAGGGTGTCGCGCAGCGCGCTGAACCACGGGGTGTCCGGCTCGGCCGGCGCGTCGCTGGGCCACAGCCGCAGCGCCTCGGTGAGCAGCCGTGCGGCGTGGCTGTCGTCCCCCGACCGGGCCCGTGCGACCAGGTCGCGGAAGCGGTGCAGGTCGACCGTTCGCGGGTCCACCTCGCACACGTAGCCGTGCGGATGGCGGCTGATCGACGCGCCGAGCGGCTCGATGACGCGACGCAGCCGCGACACATAGCTGTAGAGCGTCGTCGCGGCGCGCTGCGGCGGGCGTTCGCCCCAGAGCCGGTCGATCAACCGCTCCACGGAGACGGGGCGGTTGGCGTCGACGAGGAGAGCCGCGAGGACCTGGCGCTGGCGCAGATGCCCCAGATCCACCTCCCGGCCGTCCACCTGCGCGCTGATCGTGTGGAGCAAGCAGAATTCGACGGCCACCCCGTACCCCTTCCCCCGTGTGCGCCAGTGTTCGGGGATCCGGCAGGGGAGGCAAGGGACATCCAGGACGTTCTCCCGTCCGCACCGGGTGCGAGCAGGCGTCCCCCCTGCTGCGTGAGCGCGGTGCGCCGACCATGGCGGCTTCCGTTGCCCGGGGCTCCGACCACTCGCGCCGAGGCCGCCCACCCGGCTGCCGGCCCTGGGCGCAGTGCCCGCCACCGGCTCGGCGGGCCGGTGCCGGGTTTCCGGACTACGCTGGTCGTGGGGCGGCATCCGGGTGACAGCGCATGCCGAAAGGGGCGCCCCGATGGACCACTACCCGCTGATCGAGAACCACGGTCTGATCGGGGATCTGCAGACCGCGGCCCTGGTGACCACGGACGGGACGGTCGACTGGTTCTGCTGCCCGCGGTTCGACTCCCCCAGTGTGTTCGGCGCTCTGCTGGACCGGGAGAAGGGCGGACACTGCACGGTCCGGCCGGCCCATACGACCTACGCGACCAAGCAGTTGTACCTGCCCGACACGGCGGTCCTGGTGACCCGGTTCATGACCGAGGCGGGGGCCGGCGAGGTCATCGACTTCATGCCGGTGACCGGGACCACGGTCTCGGCCCGTCACCGTCTGGTCCGTATGATCCGTTGCGTGCGGGGCAGCATGACCTTCGAGATCGACATCGCGCCGCGGTTCGACTACGGGCGCGAGCCGCACGAACTGCACTTCACCGAGCAGGGCGTGGTGTTCGCCTCGAAGGGGCTGGAGCTGACCGTGCACACGGTCCGTGAACCACAGGACGAGCGGCTGCTCAACACCCTCACCGGCCAGCACGACCTGCACTTCGCCCTCACCCTGCAGGCGGGCCAGCAGCGCGGCATGGTCCTGGAGTCGTCGGCGGACGGACCGCCCCGGGAGATCCGGCACGACGAGTTCCAGCAGCTCTTCGACGACACCATCCGCTTCTGGCGGTCCTGGCTGGGCCAGTCGCGGTACACGGGACGCTGGCGGGAGGCGGTGGAACGCGCGGCCGTGACGCTGAAACTGATGACCTACGCGCCCAGCGGCGCCCTCGTGGCCGCCCCGACGGCGGGACTCCCGGAGCAGCTGGGCGGTGAACGCAACTGGGACTACCGCTTCACCTGGATCCGCGACGCCTCCTTCTCCGTCTACGCCCTGCTGGGGCTGGGATTCACCGACGAGGCGAAGGCGTTCATCGACTGGCTGAGCGACCGGGTCCAGGAACGGGTCGGCAGCCAGGGGGACTCCGGTCCGCTGAACATCATGTACAAGGTCGACGGTTCCTCGGACCTGGACGAGGAGATCCTGGAGCACTGGGAGGGCTATGAGCGTTCCGCCCCGGTGCGCATCGGCAACGGCGCGGCCACCCAGCTCCAACTGGACATCTACGGGGAGGCGCTGGACAGCATCTCCTTCGCTCACCGGCACGGGCTCCAGCTCGGTCACCGGGGCTGGACGTCGCTGCTCACCCTGCTCGACTGGCTGGTCGACCACTGGGACCAGGCGGGAGAGGGCCTGTGGGAGACCCGCGGCGGCCGCCAGCACTTCACGTACGGCCGGGTGATGTCGTGGGTCGCCTTCGACCGCGCGTTGCGGCTCGCGGCGGACAACGGCCGTCCGGCCACCGCCGACCGGTGGAGCAGCGCACGGGACGAGATCTACGCACAGGTCATGGCGAAGGGCTGGAACGAGCAGCGCCACGCCTTCGTCCAGCACTTCGGCAGCGATGTGCTGGACTCCTCGCTGCTGCGCGCGCCGACGGTCGGGTTCATCACGCCCGACGACCCGATGTGGGTCTCCACGCTGGACGCGATGGAACAGGAGCTGGTCACCGACAGCCTGGTCTACCGGTACAACCCCGAGGCCTCACCCGACGGGCTGCGCGGATCGGAAGGCACCTTCTCGCTGTGCACGTTCATGTACGTCGACGCGCTGGCGCGGGCGGGGCGGACCGACCGGGCCCGGCTGGTGCTGGAGAAGATGCTGGGTTACGCCAACCACCTGGGTCTGTACTCGGAGGAGATCGCCCTGACGGGCCGTCAACTGGGCAATTTCCCCCAGGCGTTCACCCATCTCGCGCTGATCGACGCGGCCATCACCCTGGACGCGTCCCTGAACCGGCGGCGCTAGGGCACCGCCCCGGCCGGTCAGCCCGGGTCGTGGTGTGCCCCCGTGGGGTCCGGGCGGTCGTGCGGCAGCGGCCCGAAGAGCACGAGCGTGTCGCCGTCCGCCGGCGCGGCCCGCCGGGTGTCGGTGACCGGTTCGAGCCGGCCGTCGGCCCGTACGACGAAGAGGATCCGGTGCTGCGGTGGCAGCGGTCGGGCGGCGGGCTGCACAGGAAAGCGGGCCCCTTGCTCATGGCGGGCCGCCAGGGTGTCGCGGAGCAGGCCGGAGCCGAAGAGGACGGCACCGCCGGTGGACGGGGCCACCACGCCCAGGGTGCCGGGTGGTGGGCCGACACGGTAGACGGGCCCCTCGACGCCCTCCCGCACGACGACCGAGGCGAGCGCGTTGAAGTCGTCGTCGTCGGTGAGCAGCAGGACCGCCGTGACCCCCTCCAGCCGGGCTTCGGGGTCGGTCGCCGCGGCCATGAGCTCCCCGGCGGCCAGCTCGATCCCCGCGTCCCGGATCCGGTCCCGCTGCCGTGCCGGTCCGGCCCACATCAGCACGTCGAGCCCGGCGGCGCGCAGCGACCGCGCGAGGTCCACCGCCCAGGGGTCGCCGCCCACCAGCAGGGGGCGGGTACGCGCGGACCGGACGACGCCCAGTGCGGCGGCCGCCGGCCTGGCCGTCAGCGCGTAGACCAGGACGGTGCCGACGATCGTCAGGAAGGTGACCGGCAGGATCCGGTCGGCGCCCCTGAGACCGTCGCGGACGAGGTCCGACGAGAAGGTGGCGGCCGTGGAGGCGGCGACGATGCCGCGGGGCGCCATCCAGCCGACGAACGCGCGCTCCCCGGTGGTCAGTTCCGTCCGCGCGGTGGAGAGGAGCGCGATCAACGGCCGCGCCACCAGGACGAGCACGGCGACGAGTACGAGGGTGGGCAGCAGCACCGGAACGACGGACTTCGGCGTCACGGTGGCCGAGATGGAGACGAACAGCAGGCCGATGATGAGCTGCACCAGCGTCTCGAAGAACGGCCGGCGGGCGGGCATGTCGAAGCCCGGCAGGTTCGCCACGGTCATCCCCGTGACGATCGCGGCGATCAGGCCCGTGTCGTCGAGCACCATGTCGCACCCCGCGGCCACCACGACCACGGTGGCCAGCTGGGCGAGCGTGCCCAGCGTCTCGCCCAGGCCCAGCACCCGGAGGGTGAGCCACAGCAGCGCGGTCCCGATCAGGCCGCCGACGAGCCCGACGGCGATGCTGGCGAAGAAGTCGGCGAACCGGAAGCCGTGACCGGCCCGGAGTCCGCCGGAGACGATGGAGTGGAAGACGACGGCGCCGAGGATGCCCCCGACCGGGTCGATCAGCGAGCCCTCCCAGATCAGCACCCGTCGCACCGTGTCCGTGGGGCGCACGTGGTCGAGCAGCGGCCCGACGACCGTCGGCCCCGACACGACGAGGATCACGCCGAGCATGCAGGCCACGGTGAGCGGTACGCCGAACAGGGCGGGTCCCAGCGCCATGACGGCCCCCCAGGTGACCAGCACGCCCAGCAGCATGAGCCGGACGACCACGCTCCTGGTCGCGCCCCTGAGATGGCGCAGGTCCAGACCCAGCCCGGCGTCGTAGAGGATCATCGCCACCGACAGGGACACCAGGGCGGAGAAGTCCTGCCCCGCCAGCTCGTCGGGGTGGACGACGTCCGTCAGCGCCCCGGCGGCGAAACCCGCCGGAAGGAGCACCACCAGGGCCGGGACCCGCAACCGGCTCGCCAGGATCTGGGAGCCGACGGCGAGGGCGACGGTCAGGCCGACGCCCAGCAGGATCTCGTCCTCGGTCATGGCCGCTTCACCCCGCGGACGCCCCGTGCGCCAGGGGGCACTTGAGGTCAGCCCTCGTCCCGGGCACCGCTGCTCCGCAGGTCGGCGTCGCTGAGGGCCTCCAGCTCGCCGTGGGTGTCGAGCCAGTACAGGAGGGCGACCGCCGGGAGGACCAGGACGACCGCGACGAGGCTGACGAACATCAGCCAGCGCAGTGTGGTCGGGGCGCCCGCCCCCTCGGCGACGGTCAGTGAGGTCGGGATGAGGTACGGGCGCTGGGCCATGCCCCATGCCAGGACGGCCGAGGCGACCACGCCGACGGCGGTGACCCGGGACCAGGCGGCGGAGGTGCGCAGCAGCAGCCAGGCGGTCGCGACCGTGGCGAGTGCCGCGATGACGACGAATGCCAGGCCCACGCCGTGGGTCAGGCCGTGCCATACGTGCGGGGCGTCGCCGTGGGTGAGGAAAAGGGTGATCACGGCGAGTACGGCGACGGCGGCGAGGGCGGCGAGAGCCCGCCGTCGGAAGTAGCCGTCCAGGTCGTGGGCGTCGAAGCGGCGGGCGTCCGCGGCCAGGAACACCGCTCCCAGGAAGGCCGTGGTGGCGACGGCGAGGAGGCCGAAGAGGATCGAGGTGGGGTTGGACCAGGTATGTGCCGACGGCTCGGTGCCCGGGGCCGCCCTGCCGGAGGCGATCCCCCCGGCGGCGGCGCCGAGGAAGAACGGCGTGAGGAGCGAGGAGATCGCGAACACCGCCCCGTAGAGGCGTCGGCCGGCCAGCCGGCGGCTGGGCTTGCGCAGGGCGAAGCCGGCGCCGCGCAGCACGGTCCCGACGGCGGCCAGCGCCAGCGGCAGCCACATCGCGGAGAAGACGGTCTGGAACAGCACCGGGAAGCCGGTCCACATGATGACCAGGACGAAGATCAGCCAGACGTTGTTGACCTCCCACACCGGGGCCATGGCGTGGTCGATCAGCCACCGGGGGCGCTTGCCGCGCTCCGCTCCGCCCGCGGTCAGGTCCCAGAAGCCGGCCCCGTAGTCGGTGCCGCCGGCGCAGGCGTACGCGGCGACCGCGAGCAGCAGGACGACGGCGACGAGACCGGCGGTCACGACCGGCCCTGCCCGGTCGGTGGGCCCTGGTCGGTCGGTGGGCCCTGCTCGGGGGAGGCCGGAGCGCCACCGGCCACCACCGCGGAGCGGGGCCCGTACGGGGTGTCCGTCTCCGGTTGCTCCGCCACTCCCGCCTCCTTCGCTCCCGCCTCCTTGTGCTGTTCGTCGGTGAGCCGCCAGCGGGTGCGCATCTTCAGGAGCACGACGAGGAACGAGCCGAAGACGAACACGTACACCACGGCGACGAGGCCGAAGGTGGTCCACAACGCGACGGAACGCGTCGCGGTGACCGCTTCGGCGACCCGCATGTTCTGGTAGACGATCCAGGGCTGACGGCCCACTTCGGTGGTGATCCAGCCGCATTCCACGGCGACGACGGAGGCGGCGCCCGCGCCTGCGGCGCTCCGGAAGAACCACTTCGACTCGGGCAGCCGGCGGCGGCGCAGCCAGACGAGGCCGTACCAGAGGGCGAGCAGCACCAGCACGGAGCCGATCCCGACCATGATGTCGAAGGCCCAGTGGGCGATGGTGGCCTGAGTGGCCGTCGGCCGGTCCCGCGCCGGCACCGACGTCAGTCCGGTCACCTTCGTGTCCGCACGGAACCCGGCGAGGATGGAGTCCAGCTGCGGGATCTTGATGCCGCCGGAGATGCTCCCGTCCGGATGGAGTCGGCCGAACAGGTACTCCGGTACGTGGGTGTCGGTCCGCCAGACGATCTCCATCGCGGCGAACTTCACCGGCTGCTTGTGGAAGACCGCGCGGGCGATGGCGTCACCCAGCACGAACTGGACGGGGGTGAGTACCGCGGCGACGGTGAAGGGAACGGTGAAGCCGAGACGGTGGTAGCGGTCCCGGCGGCCGCGCAGCCAGCCGGCGGCGTAGACCCCGGCCACGACGTAGCCCGCGGTCACCAGCATCGCCACCACGAAGTGCCAGTACTGGGGCCCGAACATCGGGGTGAAGACGGCCTTCCAGACGTGCACGTCGGTGGGGTTGCCCGCGGAGTCGAGGGTGAAGCCCCGGGGGGTGTTCATCCAGGAGTTGGCGGCCAGGATGCCGAAGGCGCCGAGCAGGGCGGCGGCCGGCAGGGGGAGCGCCAGCAGGAAGTGGGCCCGGGGCGGCAGTCTGCGCCAGCCGTACAGGTAGATGGCGATGAGGACCGCTTCGAGGAAGAAGGCCCAGGCCTCCACGCCGAAGCCGATGCCGAAGACGTCGCCCCATCTGCCCATCATGCCGGGCCACAGGAGACCGAACTCGAAGGACAGGACGGTGCCGGTGACGACGCCGATCGCGAACTGCACCGCCATGACCGCCGACCAGCGCCGCGCCAGCAGCAGGGCAATCGGGGAGCCGCGGCGCATTCCGTAGGCGTGCATGATGAGGGTGATCAGCGGCAGTGCCACCCCGAAGGGGACCAGGATGATGTGGGTGGCGAGGGTGAAGGCCATCAGCGATCTGGCCGGCAGCATCTGGGGCGGCGCGTCCGCCAGCAGGTGAAGCGTGGTGTGCATGGGAGTCTCCCCCGGGAGCCGGCGCAGGTGGGCGGAGGTCAGCCGCCGGTGGGCAGCCGAGCGGAGGTCAGCCGCCGGTGGCGAATCCGGGGAAGAGGGTCATTCCCCCGTCCACGTAGAGGGTGGTGCCCACGACGTAGTCCATGAGGTCGGAGGCGAGGCCGACGGCCGCGTGCGCGATGTCCTCGGGGTCGCCGATCCGGTCGTAGGGGATCAGGCGCAGGAGGTCCTGCTGCGCCTGTGGTGTCTCCCAGGCACCGCGGTTGATGGGGGTCTTGATGGCCCCCGGGGCGATCGCGTTGACGCGGATCTTCTTCGGTGCGAGTTCCTGGGCCAGGGTCTCCATCATCATCTGTACGCCGCCCTTGGAGGAGGCGTAGTTGACGTGGCCCGCCCACGGGATGAGCTGGTGCACCGAGCTCATACAGATGATCTTTCCGGCGGCGCGCGATACCTCGGGGACGACCCCGCGGCGGAGGAACTCCTTGGTCGCCTCGCGGGCGCAGAGGAACTGCCCGGTGAGGTTGACGTCCAGCACCTTCTGCCACTGGGCGAGGGACATCTCGGTGAAGGAGGCGTCACGCTGCAGGCCGGCGTTGGCGACGAGGATGTCGATCGTCCCGAACTCCTGGACCATCCGGTCCATCATGGCGACGACTTGATCCTCCTGGGACACGTCCGCCTCGTACGCGGCCGCCCGCACTCCGCACGAGGTGATCTCCTCGACCACCTGCTCGGCCGCCTCCCGGCCGGCCACGTAGTTCACCACCACGTCCGCGCCCGCCCGGCCGAGACCCACCGCCGTCGCCTTGCCGATACCGGAGTTGGCGCCCGTGACCAGCGCCTTCTGTCCCTTGAGCAGATGCGCCGGGACCACGCCCCGGGGGGCGCCCTCAGCAGGACTCACGATCGACAGCCTCCTCCGCTCCGTGACCCGACCGCCGGACCGCACCCGGAAAGGTCGAGCGTCACGGAACCACCACCGGGGACGGGCGGCGGCCGGGGCGTGCTGGGATTACGCCGCCCGGCCGAGGATCTTTCGCCCGGTCGGAGGCCGGGTTCGCCGACCGGGCGGCCCGTCGCCCGGCATCGGCGGGCTCTGCGAGGAGGTGATGCGAGGTGTACGGGCTTGAGAACCGCTCATTGGCGGCTGACCGATCGGGTCACGCCCGCGACGACCGTGGTCGCCAGGATCCAGCCGGTGATGATCAAGACGTACGAGAGCCACTGGTGCCAGCCGTCGGGGGCGAATGCCGACTCCTGGCCGAAGCCGACGACCGGCAGGAGCAGGTCGAGGGTGTAGAAGACGGGGTTGAAGTCGGGGGCCTCGTCCGCCTTGACGGGGCGTGGGTGGTCCAGGCCGTACGCGATCGATCCGATGGCCACGAGGGACAGCAGCCAGACAGCCGCGCGCATCGGACGGAAGCCGTAGCCGACGGTCGCATCCTGCATGTACCCCCACAGCCGTCCGTACCAGTTGAGCGTGGTGCGCCGGCGGCGCACCTTGGCGAGTTGGACGAGCCGGGCCGCGTCGTCGTCACCGATGCGGCGGTAGGCGGCGGTCAACTGCTCGTAGGCGTAGGGCTCATACTGGCCGCCGTCCCGTTCCAGCATCGCAAGGCGACGACCGGCGGGCTCGTGCGGGGTGAGTGCGGTGTACGTGAGGTTGCCGAGATGCACCTCCGCCGGCAGCATCTCGGGGTCAAGGGTCAGGATCTCTATGTGAGAGCGCCTCAGGTTCAGGGCGCCCTCGATGCGGTCGCCTCCGCTCAGCCAGAGTTCGCCGATGACACAGCTGCTCGCCCGCAGCGCCGTGTCGCCCGGATGCGACAGACGGGCGTGGAGAAGGTCGACCCGACCCGATATGCGTGAGCCTCGCAGCTCGACCCGGCCCTGCGTACGTAGGCACCGCGCCCGTACATGGGCTCCCACGGTGAGGTTCTGGGCGTCCAGCGCGGTGCCACCGGGGTTGTTGAACTCGGCGTCCTGGAGGTTGATCCGCCCGGTGATGGAGGCGCCGGTGAGCCGAACCTGTCCGTGCGCACGCATCTGGGGCGCCCACAGGTCGTCCCCGATCGCGGCCTGGTTCAGCTGCAACGCCGGCTCGGCGCCGTCCTGTTCGGTGAACTCCGCCCGCTCCATGAACAGCGCCCCGGAGATCCGCGCCCCTCCTAGCCGCACCGGCCCCCGCATACGGCAGTCCGTCATCCGCAGTACCCCCTCGACCCGCAACGTCCCCGAGGTCAGGCCCGGCAGAACGGACCCGCTCAGATCGAGCTGGCGCAGCCGGGCACCATAGAGGTCGGGCACGCCGTCGAAGTGGCAGTGGCCGAACCGGATGGGGGCGTCGATCGCGGCGTACTTCAGGTCCAGTGTGCCGGTGATCCGCGCACCCGTGATCTTGAGCGCGGCGATCTCCCCTTCCTCCTGCGGAGCCTTGACCAGCAGCGCCCGCAGGACGCTCGCCCGTAGAGTCCGCTCGGCACCCCAGGTGTCGCACAGCTCCGGGTCCTCGTTCTCGGCAGCGCGGAAGTCCACGGACTCGCCTCGGGGAAAGGCCCGCCAGACACGCGTCTCGGCCGGCGTAAGATCATTGGTCTCGCTCACGCCGGGACTCTGGCCTGCGGCGTTCGAGCTGTCAACCGGCTCACGAAGCACTCATGGGAACCAGTCGTTGTGGTTGCCGTCCGCCGCGGCGAAGCGCGCCGGCGCTGCCGGTGAACGGGCCTTCGTGGGCGCTACTTCTCGGACCGGTTCCGCTGCCGGCGGGCCTGCTTGACCTCGCGGTCGACGGCCCAGGCGTCGGCGACCGGCCCGAGGTGGCCGAGCTTGTCGGGGTTGACCACGGTGCGGATGGTCTGGATCTGTCCGTCGAGCACGTCGAGGGCCAGGGTGTGGATCACCCCGCCGTCCCGGTCGCGGAAGATCGCGCCGGGCTGGCCGTTGACCTCGCGCGGCTCGCACGTCACGTCGATCCGGAACAGCCAGGGGGAGACCGTGCCCAGCAAACGGGCAACGTTCCGCGCGCCCAGGACGCCCTTGGCCAGTTGCGGGGCCTTGCCGCCACCGTCCCCGACCAGCTGCACGTCGGCGGCCAGCAGACTACGCAGCCCGTCCACATCGCCGTTGCGCAGCGCGTCGAAGAACCGCGTCGCCAGCTCCTGGCGCTCCTGACGGTCCGCCGCGAACCGTGGCCGCCCGGCCTCCATGTGCCGCCGCGCCCGCACCAGCAGCTGCCGGCAGGCCGCCTCCGAACGCCCCACCGCCGCGGCGATCTCGTCGAACCCGAAGGCGAACACCTCCCGCAGCACGAAGACCGCCCGCTCCAGCGGGCTGAGCCGCTCCAGCAGCAACAGCGCCGCCATCGACACCGAGTCGGCCAGCTCCGCCGACCTCGCCGGGTCCTGATACGGGTCGCCGAGCAGCGGCTCGGGGAGCCACGGGCCCACGTACTCCTCCCTCCGTACCCGCGCGGAGCGCAGCACATCGATCGAGATCCGCGTCACCGCGGTCGACAGATACGCCTTGGTCGACGCGGGCCGGGCCGACGAGCCGTCGAAGCGCAGCCACGTCTCCTGCACCGCGTCCTCGGCCTCGCCCACACTGCCCAGAATGCGATAGGCGATCGAGAACAGCAGTGGCCGCAGCTCCTCGAACTCCTCGACCTTGCTCACGCCGGTCCTTCCTTCAAGCCCCCGTGCCCGGCCGTATGTGCCGGTGCGCATCATCCAATGATCGTGTGGCCCGTCGGCGGGCCGGTGCGGTGCCCCGCGTACGGGGCCCGGAGCCCGCCGTGGGACCCCGGGCCGCTGACGCGGTGCCCCTCAGTGGAACTGCCCGGGCTGGTAACTGCCGGCCGGCTGCTGGGCGATGACGTTCAGCCGGTTCGCCATGTTCATGAAGGAGATGAGCAGCACCAGGGCGGTGAGCTGCTCCTCGTCATAGTGCTTGGCGGCGTACGCCCACACCGCGTCACCGACCCCGCCGGCCCCGTCCGCGACCCGGGTCCCCTCCTCCGCCAGTTCCAAGGCGGCCCGCTCGGCCTCGGTGAAGACCGTGGCCTCCCGCCACGCCGCGACCAGGTTCAGCCGCACCGATGTCTCGCCGGCAGCGGCGGCATCCTTGGTGTGCATGTCGATGCAGAAGGCGCACCCGTTGATCTGGCTTACGCGCAGCGCCACGAGCTCCTGCGTCGCGGCCGGCAGCGGCGCGTCCTTGAGCACCTTGCCCGCCGCCATGACGTGCTTGAGGGCCTTGCCGGCGATCGGGGCGGCGAAGTAGTTCAGGCGTGCGTCCATGATGTGCTCCTGTGCGTCGTCGTAAGTGGCTACACCCTCTGAGACGGGGTAGCCCGACCCCCTGTGACATGGACGCATGTGACCTGGGTCTCCCGGCCGCCGGCGTACGGGGGAGGAGCGGGAACCGACGCGCTCCGTCAGCGCTTGCGGGCCGGGGCCAGCAGCTTCGTCACGAGCCCGCGCGCGTAGTCGGCGTCAAGTCCGCTGGGACGGAAGAGAATGCGGTACATCATCGGGGCGACGACGTGGTCGATGACCGTCTCGGCGGCGGGCGCGCGCTCCCCGCGGTCGGCCGCGCGGGCAAGGACGGTCTCGATCTGCTCGGCGGCGTAGGCCGAGCACCGGCCGGCGTTGCTGCCGTCCGGGTCGCCGAGCAGCGCGTCGCGGATGTAGGCGCGCCCCGAGGGAGCGGCCATCTCGTCGAGGAACTGCTCGGCCCAGGCCGTCAGGTCGGATGCCAGGTCACCGTGGTCCCCCGGCTGTGTGTCGGGGCGCAGGCGCTCGACGGCCACGTCCGACAGTAGTTCCTGCAGGTCGCCCCAGCGGCGGTAGATCGTCGACGGGGTGACTCCGGCGCGCTGGGCCACCAGCGGCACCGTCAGGGCGTCCCGGCCCACCTCGGATTCCAGTGCGCGTACGGCGGAGTGCACCGCTTCCTGGACCCGGGCGCTGCGCCCCCCGGGGCGCACCATCTGTCTGCGAGCCATACCTCCACCTTAAAGCAAAATACTTGCTTCTAGAGGGGTGCCCCCGCGACGCCCTCAGCCCACCGGCGCGAGCCCGCGGGCCGGTTCGGTCCGCTCGTAGGCGTGACCGACCCGCAGGAGCAGGGCCTCGGAGAGCGGCCGCCCGAGCAGCTGCATGCCGATCGGCAGCCCCGCCCGGTCGTGGCCGACCGGTACGGACAAGGCGGGCACCCCGGTGATGTTCGCGGGCGACGACAGGCGCACATAGGCGTCGGAGACGCTCTCGACCGTGCCGTCGGACCAGGTGACCGACGATTCCCCGGCCGGCACCGCGGTCAGCGGGACCGTCGGGGCGGCGATCACGTCGACCTCGTCCAGCATCCGCGCCCACTCCCGCCGCATCAGCGTCCGGGCCCGCTGGGCGCGCAGATAGTCCCCGGCGGACATCAGTTCCCCGGCTTCGAGCAGCACGCGGACGTCCGCCTCGTACAGGTCGGGGACCGCGCGCAGGGTCCGCTCGTGGTAGGCGGTGGCCTCGGGGACCATCAGGCCCCAATGTGTCGCCTGGACATAGCGCGTCATCGGGATCTCGACGTCGACGAGCCGTGCGCCGAGGGCCTGGAGCCGGTCGACGGCGTTCCGGACGGCGGACTCCACCTCCGGGTCGACCCGGTCGAAGTAGTAGTTGCCCGGCACCCCGACGCGCAGCCCCGTCAGGTCCCCCTCCCCGCCCGGCCGGTGGCCCCCGGCGGCCGCGGGCAGGGAGGCCTGATCGCGGGGGTCGTGTCCGGCCACGGCGGACAGGACCAGGGCCGCGTCCTCGACGCTGCGGGTGAGGGTGCCCACGTGGTCCAGCGACCACGACAGCGACGTCACACCGTGGCGGGGTACGCGGCCGTACGTCGGCTTGAGGCCGACGACGCCGTTCAGTGCGGCGGGTACCCGGACCGATCCGCCGGTGTCGGTCCCCAGGGCGAAGACCGCGGCCCCCGCCGCGACGGCGACGGCCGAACCGCCGCTGGATCCGCCGGCGACCCGGTCGCGGTCCCAGGCGTTGCGCGTCTGCGGTGTGGTCAGCCCGTAGGCGAATTCATGGGTTTCGGTCTTGCCGAGCAGGACCGCGCCGGCCGCCGCCAGGCGCGCGGCGACCGTGCTGTCGGCCGTCGCGCGGTGGTCGGCACGGACCCGGGAGCCGGCCGTCGTCGCCGTGCCGGCGACATCGATCAGGTCCTTCAGCGCCATGGGGATCCCGTGCAACGGGCCCCGGAGACGGCCGGCCGCGGCTTCGCGCTCGGCCGCACGCGCCGACCGGCGCGCCCGCTCCGCCGTCACCGTGACATAGGCCCCCAGGTGCGGCTCCACGCTCGCGATGCGGTCGAGCACCGAGTCCACCAACTCGACGGGCGACACCCGCCGCTCGCGTATCGCGTCCGCGGCGGCGGTGAGGGACAGCTCAGAAGGCCGCATCGCGCCGCTCCTCTCCGGCGCGGTAGCCGAAGGCGGGCTGGGTGTCACCGAAGTCGAGCTCCCGCAGGATCGCGACGACGGTGTGGATGTGCTGGGCGGTCGCCGCCACCTCCGCGTGGCGGTCGTCCGCCAAGGGGAGTCCGGCACGGGAAGCCCATCGGGCCGCCTCGGGCGGATTGAGTTCATCGGCTGACACATCGGCGGACATGGGTCTCCCTCAGGGGAATCGGAGCGACTGCGACACAAAAGCTAAGCATTTGCCTTAAGGGACCGTAGAGCCTACAGTCACTTAAAGCAAACCCATTGCTTTTAGCTGGCCCGCTCCGATCTCTGAGCCGGGCCCGCTCGGGCAGACGAAGGAAAGGAATCGAACGAGCCGTGCAGACACCACCGGCCGACGAAGCCCACCCGCCCGCCGCCACCCCGTCCTGGACCGTGGGCGACGTCACCGTTCACCGCATCGACGAGGTCCCCCTCCCGCCCGCGACCGGGCGCTGGCTGCTGCCCGGCGCCACCGCGGACGTGGTCGCCCGACACGACTGGCTGCGCCCCGACTTCGCCGGGAGCGACGGCGTACTGCACATCGACAGCCACAGCTTCGCGCTCGAAGCGGGCGGGCTGCGCGTACTCGTCGACACCGGCATCGGCAACGGCAAGACGCGGGCGAACCCGGCGTGGCACGACCTCAGGACCGACTATCTCGAGCGCCTCACCAACGCCGGATTCCCCCCGGACCGCGTCGACCTGGTCGTCCTCACCCACCTGCACGCCGACCACGTCGGCTGGAACACCCGGGCCCAGGACGACGGCAGCTGGGTCCCCACGTTCCCCCACGCCCGCTACGTCACCGCCCGCGCCGAGCGGGAGTTCTGGAACGGGTACGAGATGGACGAGCCGCGGCGGCAGATGTTCCGCGACTCCGTGGACCCGGTCGAGGAGGCCGGACTGCTCGACCTCGTCGACGTCCCCGCCCAGGGCACCGAGGTCGCCCCCGGCGTGCGCCTGCTGCCCACCCCCGGACACACCCCCGGCCACGTCGCCGTCCAGGTGAGCAGCCGCGGCGAGACGGCGCTGATCACCGGCGACTGCATCCACCACCCCGTCCAGTTCGCCCACCCCGCCATCGGCAGCTGTGTCGACATCGACCCGGAGCGGTCCGAGGCCACCCGCCGCTCCCTGCTCGGCTCGCTCGCCGGCACCGACGCCCTGATCCTCGGCACCCACTTCGCGCCGCCCACAGCCGGCCGGGTGACCGTCCAGGGGAACGCCTACCGGCTGCTGCCGGTCCCCCCGGCCGGCCGGTCCGGCGTCGGCGGCTGAGGGTCCGCCGCCGGACGCTCCCGCCCCAACGCGAGTCTGCGCAGCCGCCGCCAGTCCATCGGGGGCTTGGCCCGCGGCACACCAGGACGGCGACGCGGCACGCGTACCCGCAGGACTCGGGGCCGGATCGTGCAGCGGACGGGGGTCGGCAGGGTGAGCGCCTCGCCGTCCACCCCGGCCTGGATCTCGGGCTCGTCGGCGTCGACGACGACCTCCTGGGCGGTCAGCACGGTGAGGCCCGGGCCGTGCCTGCCCCTGAGGATGCCGGCCGCCTGCGCCGCGTTGTCGACCGTGACGCCCAGGACCCCGAGGACGCCCGCGTCCAGCTCTTCGCGCCGTCCCAGTCCGGCCGGATCATCCATGCGGTAGGGGTTGTTGCTGACGAGGACGGCCTGCGGGCCGTCGATGGCCGTGCCCCCGACGCGCACGGCCAGCCGCGGGCCGCGCTGGTGCGTCAGCAGGTCCGGAAGCAGCTCCAGGATGGTCCGCACTTTGTCGTCGCGGTAGGCGGGGCTCTGTACGACGGACGCGTACGTCCCGAAGGACGCGTTGTTGACGAAGGGCCGCCCGTCGATGAAGCCGAGGTCGACACGGATCTCGACGCCGTCGGTGAGGGCGTCGAGGCAGTTCGCCGGATCATCCCGGTCCAGGCCGAGGTCGAGTGCGAAGTGGTTGCGGGTACCGGCCGAGATCACCATGAACGGCAGGCCGTGCTCCGCGGCCACACCCGCCACCATGGCCTGCGTGCCGTCCCCTCCCGCGACACCCAGGAGGTCGGCGCCGTCGTCCACCGCGCGGCGGGCGAGCGCGACCACGTCCTCATGGTGAGCGGGGTCCAGCAGGTGCACCTGCGCACCCAGCTCCTCGGCCCGCTCCTTCAGGCGGAATCTGCCCACCTTCCCACCACCCGAGCGAGGGTTCATGACCAGGAAGGGGCTCTTCGGCGGCGCGGCGCGGACTCCTGGCGGGCCACCCGGCCGAGCGCCCCGGCTGAGCGCGGCTCCGCCGGTGGAGACGGCCAGTGCGCACAGGGCGAGGGAGACGAGGACCACCCACAGCAGACCGGCCCCCGCGTACAGCACGAGCACGACGACCGGAGCCATGACGGCCAGGGCGCCCGCGAGCACCCTGACCAGTCCGCGCCGGGTCAGCATCCACCAGACGCCCGCCGCGCCGACGGCGAGTCCGGCCAGCCCGACGCCCAGGAGAGCGACGCTGCGGAGCCCGGCGAACAGCAGCGGGACCAGAGCGGCCGCGGCTCCGGCCGCCAAGGCCGCGAGTGCGGACCAGCGCTGCGTCCGGTCGCGTGCGCCGGTATCCGTACTGCCCATGGAGACTCCTGGCGGTCACGAGGCCCGGTGGTGTCGACATCTCCCGGCGGCGATGCCTTGCGTGCCGGCGGGAGCGGCATACCGGCACTTCGGCGTGCCACCGCTACGGCTTTGCCGGCCGCTCGGCGTGCCACCGCTTCGGCCGGCTGCCGCTCGGCTTGCCGGCTGCCAGTCCACAGCCCGCGGCCGGGCCCGGCATCACCCTGGGCGGGTGAGCGGTGAGGACGGGCGCGGGTGTGCGGGTGGTGGCGCGGCAGCCCGGGCGGTGGGCGCCGGCCGCCGCGTCCCGGCCCCCGTATGGCGATCATGGTTCGGGGGCCGCACAGTGGGAGACGGGTCCTCATGGGGCGGGAAGCGGTTCGACAGGAGATGACCGCCTCGTCCGGCACGTGTGCGGCGGCCGGCGGACGGCGGTGCCAGGGAGCCCGCACCCAGACGGTGATGCCCATGCCCCGCAGCACAGCCTCAGCAGCGGCAGCCGACGACGGGGAGTCCGCGCTCCCCGCTCTACGGAGGCTCGCCGCGGCGTCCGACCGCGGCGGCGCCCCCGCGCACCTGGCGCCGACCGGTGACCCGCTGCTGGCCGCGAAGTTCTCCGTACCGTCCGTTCCGCGCAAGGCCATCCGCCGGCAGCGGCTGCTCGACCGGCTCACCGAAGGCACGGCCGGGCCGCTGACCCTGATCACGGGCCCGGCAGGCGCCGGAAAGACCACGCTGGCCGCCTCCTGGGCGCGCGGCGGGAGTGCCCCCGGCCCGGTGGCGTGGCTGACGGCCGAGCAGGACGACAGGGCGCCCGGGGTGTTCTGGGCCTACGTGCTGGAGGCGTTGAACCATCACCAGGTCGTGCTGCCCGACGAGGTGGGGCAGCCCGGCGCCGCCGACCGCGTCGACCACTCCCTGCTCGCCCGGCTCGCGTCCGCACTTGCACAGCTGCGCCGGCCGGTCGTGCTCGTCATCGACGGCCTGGAGCACGTGCCGGTACGGGCGGTCACCTCCGGCCTGGACTTCGTGCTGAACCACGCCGGCCCGCAACTGCGCCTGGTGCTGGTCAGCCGCGTCGACCCGCTGCTGCCGCTGCACCGCTACCGCGCCGACGGCCGGATCAGGGAGATCCGCGGCCCCGACCTCGCGTTCACCCGGCAGGAGGCGGCGCGGCTGCTGCGCGGTCACGGCCTGGGAGGCCATGAGGAGAGCGTCGACGCACTCCTGGCGCGCACCGAGGGCTGGGCTGCCGGACTGCGGCTGTGTGCACTGGAGATGCAGCGGGCCGACGACCCGGCCGAGTTCGCCCGGTCGTTCGCCGCCTCCCAGAGCGCCCTCGCCGACTATCTGCTCACCGAGGTCTTCGCCGCCCAGCCCGCCGCCACCCAGGAACTGCTGATGCGCAGCAGCATCCTCGACCGGGTGCACCCGGACCTGGCGAACGTGCTGACGGAACGCGAGGACGCCGAGTGGATCCTGGCCGAACTCACCCGTGCCCACCTCTTCGTCGAGCCGATCGACAGCACACCGTGGTGCCGCTACCAGCCGCTGTTCTCGGAGGTGCTGCGGATGCACCTGCGCCATCACCGGCCCGGCCTCGAACCCTGGTTGCGTCGCCGGGCGGCGGCCTGGCTCGCTGACACCGGCAGGCTCGCCGAGGGGATGGAACAGGCCGCCGCGGCCGCGGACTGGGAGTGGGCCTGCACCCGCGTGGTGAGCCGCCTGGAGATCGGACACCTGCTCACCGGCCCTGAGGCACCCAGGCTGGAGCGGGTCTTCTCCGCCTTGCCCGGCGACCTGCCGGGCGCGGCTTGCGCGCTCGTCGCGGCCGCCTGCGCGCTGGCCCGGTACGACACCGCGGACTGCCGGGCGCAACTGGACCGGGCCGAGGGCGCTCTGCGCAAGCCGGGAGCCCGGCAGGCACCGGAAGCCCGACTCGCCGCCGCCCTGCTCCGGCTGCTGGCCGGCACCCCGGCGCAAGACGGCGACGACGTCTGCCGCACGGCGGAGTCGGCGGCCCGGCGGACCCGCGCACTCGCCGAGCGGCTGCCGCGGCCACTCGTCGAGGCCCACCAGGAGATCGAGGCGCTGCGGCGGTACGGGCTGGCGTGCGGGCTGCAACTGGGCGGCCGCCCCGACGAGGCCATGGCGGCCTTCGAGCACGCGGTGGAGGGCTGCACCACGGAGGTGACCCGGACCGTCCGGCAGGGCAGCCTCGGCCGGCTGGCCCTGTTGGAGTCCCAGCGCGGGGAGCTGAGCCGGGCCGAGAAGCACGCCCTGCTCGCGCTGGAACTCGTCGGGGACCGGTCCGTTCCGCCGACCCCGTGGTCCGGGATCGGCCACCTCGCGCTGGCCGCCGTCGCCCTCGAACGAGGCGAACTGCGGGCCGCCCGCCGTCGACTCGACCTCGCGGCCGCGTCCCCGGATGCCGGGCACGACCCGGTCACGGACGCCGAGATCGCCATCGTCCGCTCCCGGCTGGAGCTCGCGCACGGACGGTGGCAGGCCGCACTCACGGCCCTCAAGGGCGACGCCGACGCCGGCCCCCCGGCGCCGTGGCCGGCGCAGCGCCTCGCCCTCGCCCGCTCGGCGGCCCAACTGGCCCGAGGCGACCCCGCGTCGGCGCTCGCCGCCTTGGCCGAGTCCGACGGCGGCGGTGCGGCGCACACCCTCGCCCTCGTCCAGGCCCGGCTCGCCGCCGGAGACCTCGACCGGGCCCTGGGCCTCCTCGCTTCCCTGGACCGCCGGCCGGACGCGGGAACCGCGGAGCAGATCCGCGTTCTCCTGCTGCGGTCCCGTGCCGCGTCCCTGGCCCAGGACACCGACGCCGCATGCCGCCTGCTGCACGACGCGCTGGCCATCGCCCGCCCCGAGCGGACCCGCCGGCCCTTCACCGAGGCGGGCCCATGGGTGTGGCATCTGCTGGAGCAGCGGCCCGATCTGGCCACCGGGCACGCATGGCTGCTGGACCGGCCGGCGCGCGTCAACGGTCCCTCCCGCACGGACGGCGGCCGCCCGTCGGCGCCGGTCATGGTGGAGGCGCTGACCGACCGTGAGCGCGAGGTGCTCCGGCACGGCGCGGAGCTGCTGTCGACCGAGGAGATCGCCGAGGCGATGTATCTGTCGGTCAACACGGTCAAGACGCATCTGCGGAGCATCTACCGCAAGCTCACGGTCTCCCGCCGAGCCGACGCCGTACGGCGCGCGCGTGAGCTGCATCTGCTGTGACCCGGCGGCGGCCGGATGTCACCTGGTCCGGGTGATGTGGCCGCGCCCGGTGGCCGCCGAGCATGGAAGGGACCGACCGCACCGACGCCGGGGAGGCGCGCGCTCATGCGATACGAGTTCCGCGTGACCGGCCGCATCTCGACGGTGATGGCCGAGGCGTTTCCCGAGCTGGACAGAGCGCTCGCGCCGCAGCAGACGGTCCTCGTCGGCCAGGTCACCGACGAGGCCCATCTCTACGGGCTCCTCACCCGCTTCCAGGATCTGGGCCTGCGGGTCCTGGAGATGCGTCAACTGCCGGAACCATGACGGCCCCCGGACCGGGCATCCCCCCGACACCGCAGGAGCGGGCCGCCCTCGGCAAGGCGGCGCGCGCCCGTATGCCGCGCTCCGGCCACGCCGGATTCGATCCTCCGTCGCGGCGGCCCGACCCGGTCGAGCAGCTGGAGCGCCAGTCCGCCGGGCGCGTGGCGGAACTCGTACCGCTTCGCTACGGCCGCATGCTGGAGACGCCGTTCCACTTCTACCGTGGTGCGGCCACGGTCATGGCGAGCGATCTTGGGGCGTCCCCGGACACGGGGATCCCGGTGCAGCTGTGCGGGGACGCGCACCCGTTGAACTTCGGGCTGTTCGCCTCCCCCGAGCGGCATCTGCTCTTCGACATCAACGACTTCGACGAGACGCTGCCGGGCCCGTGGGAGTGGGACGTCAAGCGCCTCGCCGCCGGATTCGCGGTCGCCGGCCGCAACAACGGCTTCACGGCCAAGGAGCGCGGCGCGGTGGTGCGCGAAGCCGTCCGGGCCTACCGCGAGGCGATGCGCCGCTTCGCGCGGATGCGCAATCTCGACGTCTGGTACACCCAGGCCGATGCGGACCGGCTCCGCGAGCTGATCTCCGGCCGGATGGACCGGGAAGCGCGGGAGAAGATCGACCGCGCGCTGGCCAAGGCACGTGGCCGCGACAGCCTCCAGGCCTTCGCCAAGCTCACCCGGATCGTCGGCGGCCTCCGGCGGATCGCCGCCGACCCGCCGCTGCTCGTCCCGCTGGGCGACCTCCTTCCCCAGGCCGAGCGCGCCGCGCTCGAACACCGGCTGCGCACCCTCGTCGACGGCTACCGCCGCAGCCTGCAACCCGACCGCAGACATCTCCTCGACCAGTTCCGGCTGGCCGACATCGCGCGCAAGGTCGTCGGCGTCGGCAGCGTGGGCACCCGCTGCTGGATCCTGCTCATGCTCGGCAGGGACGACGAGGACCCCCTGCTGCTCCAGGCCAAGGAGGCCGGGCAGTCCGTGCTGGCCCCGTACGCCGGAGCGAGCGCGTACGACAACCAGGGAGAGCGGGTGGTGTGCGGCCAGCGGCTGATGCAGGCCGCCAGCGACATCTTCCTGGGCTGGGAGCGGGCCGTGGGCATCGACGGACGACAGCGCGACTTCTACGTCCGCCAGCTGCGCGACTGGAAGGGCGCCCCCCAGCCGGAAACCCTGGCCCCGGCCGGCATGGAGCTCCTGGGGGACCTGTGCGGTGCCGCGCTCGCCCGCGCCCACGCGCGCTCCGGCGACCGGATCGCCATCGCCTCCTATCTGGGCCAGGCCGACACCTTCGACCGGGCGCTGGCGGACTTCGCCGAGGCCTACGCCGACCAGAACGAGCGCGACCACCAGGCCCTGGCCGATGCCGTGCGCACGGGGCGGGTCACGGCCCGGGCCGGATGACCGCACAAGGCCGCCCGTTACGGGTGATGTGGCCCGGCCCGGGGCGGGTGACGGTGGTTCGAGGATCTGCGCGAAGGAGCACGCGATGGACTCGTCATCCGCGGCCGCCCCCACCCCCGAAGGCCCCCAGGGACCCCTGAGCGCCGCCGAGCGGGTGGAGTACACGCGTCTGCGCCGCGCCGCCGACATGCGGCGCCGCCGGCTGCGCTACGTCGTCACCTGTCTGCTGCTGGCGCTGTCCTTCGTCCTCGCCCCACTCGGCGTCGTCGCCGCCTGGGTGGACTCCCAGATGTCCGACACCGACCGGTACGTCCAGACCGTCGCGCCCCTCGCCAAGGACCCGGCGGTCCAGAGCGCGGTGACCAACCGGGTGACGGACAAGATCGTCGGCTATGTCAACACCGCGGAGGTCACCGCGGCGCTCACCCGTGCCCTGCAGAAGACCGGCGCCCCGCCGATCGTGGTCGACAAGGCGGATGTGCTGGCCGGCGCGCTGAAGTCCGGCGCCACCAGCGCGGTGCGCGCGGTGGTGAACAAGGTGGTGAGCAGCGACCAGTTCGCGGACGTCTGGGACGCCGCCAACCGCAGGGCCCACCTGGCGATGGTCAACGTCCTCACCGGGCAGGGCGGCAGCGCCGTGGAGGCCAAGGGGAGCACCATCAGCCTCGACATCGGCACCGTGATCAGCCAGGTGCAGAAGAAGCTGGTCGACGAGGGATTCAAGAACGCCGACAAGATCCCCGACATCGACAAGTCCATCGTGCTGGTGAAGACCGACCAGCTGAGCAAGGCCCAGAACGCCATGCGCCTGCTCAACATCGTCGGCGTCTGGCTCCCCGTGCTGGTCATCGTGCTGGCGGCACTGGCCGTGTGGTCGGGGCCCTCGCACCGGGTGGCCATGATGAGCGCGTCCGTGGGCATCGGCGTGATGATGGTCGTCCTGCTCATCGCGCTCGCCTTCGCCCGGGGGAAGTACCTGGACTCCGTGCAGCCCAAGGTCCAGTCGCCGCAGGCGGCCGCCGCCGTCTACGACGACCTGGTGCGGTTCCTTCAGCAGAGCACCCGCACCGTGCTCGTCATCGCGGTGATCGTCCTGATCGCCGGCTATCTCTACGGGCCCGGACGCGGCGCCCGCTGGATACGCTCCGTCGCCCTCCGCGGCACCGACGCCGCCGGACGGGGCCTCGCCCGAGCAGGTCTGCGCACGGGCGGCGCAGGCAGCTGGCTCGACGGCCACCGCGGCTGGACGACCGGAATCGTCATCGGTGCCGGAGCGCTGACGCTGTTCCTCTGGAACTTCCCGACCCCGGGCGTGGTGGCCCTGGTCCTCGGGATCGTGGTGCTGGTCCTGGTGCTCCTCGGCATCCTCGCCGCCGCGCGAACGGCGCCCGCGTCGCCGGGGCCCGGCCCCGGGCTCAGCGGGGACGATGGCTGACCGCCCTGCGCACCGCGCCGACTCCGGGGATCCTGGAACGGTGGGAGGTCACGAGCCCGAACACGCCGAGCGGCGGGAGCCGGCCACGGTCCGGAGGGACTACGCCGGCGCCGTCTACGGATCGCTGCTCGCCGCTTCGGTGGTGGCCGGGGCGGGCACCCTCGGTTCCTTCCCGCGGCTCAAGCTGGTGCTGCTGCTCCTGTGCACCGGTGTGGTGTTCTGGGCGGCGCACGTCTACGCCCGTCTCGTCGGGGACCGGCTGGTGCACGAGTCCCTGAGCCGGCAGGAGATCCGCCGGGTCTGTGTGGACGAGTGGCCGATCGTCCAGGCGGCCGTCCCGCCGGCCGCCGCCGTGGCGGTCAGTCCGCTGCTGGGGCTCGGTCCGTACGGTGCGGCGTGGCTGGGGCTCGCCGTGGCCGCGGCCGAGCAGGTGGGGTGGGCGAGCGTCGCGGTCGTCCGGGCCGGTGCCCCGCGCCGCCTGGTGGTGGTCGCCGGGGCGGTCAATCTCCTCCTCGGCCTGACGATCGTGGCCCTGAAGGCCGCGCTGCACTGACCGCCGCTCACCGGCTCCGGCCACCCCGGCCAGTCGGGGGACATGCAGCCTTATAGCTCAATAAATGTTGCCAACCCCTGCCTATGCTGGCCGTCGTGGCGGTGGATCGCACCGTGCGGCACGTCGGAACCTGTGGAGGTGCATGCGGTGGGGCGCTGGCGGCCGCTGGCCATCCTCGGCACGGCTCAGTTCCTGATGGTGCTGGACACCTCGGTGATGAACGTGTCGATCAGTCAGCTGGTCGAGGACTTCGACACCGAGGTCACCGCGATCCAGGCCGTCATCACCCTCTACACGCTGGTCATGGCAGCGTTCATGATCACGGGAGGCAAGCTCGGCGACATGTTCGGCCGCCGGCGGATGTTCGCCGTCGGTCTGGCGGTGTACGGCACGGGGTCCGCACTCACCTCCGTGGCGCCCACCCTGTGGGTGCTCACACTCGGCTGGTCGGTGATCGAGGGCCTCGGCGCGACACTGGTCCTCCCGGCCCTGGCCGCACTCGTGGCCGGCGCCTACACCGGCCGGGACCGCGCCGTGGCCTACGGCGTCGTCGGCGGGCTGGCAGGGGCGGGCATCGCCGTGGGCCCGCTGCTCGGCGGCTGGGTGACGACGTATCTGACCTGGCGGCTGGTCTTCGCCGGCGAAGTCGTCCTGGTGGTGGCCATGCTCTGCCTCATCCAGTGGGTCGAGGACCACCCACCGCCCGCGCCGCGACCCCGGCTCGACACCACGGGCGCCGTACTCTCCGCCGTCGGCCTGGCCATCGTGGTCCTGGGCGTCCTGCAGAGCAGCTCCTGGGGCTGGCTGAAGCCCCGGAACTCCCCCGTCACCGTCTTCGGCTTCTCCCTCACCCTCTTCTTCATCGCGGCGGGCGCCGTCGTCCTGTGGCTGTTCCGCGTATGGGAGCGCCGGCGGGAGAGCCGCGGGCGGGACCCGCTGGTGCGGTTCTCGCTGTTCACGCGACCGCCGCTGCGGTCCGGCCTGAGCATGCTGCTCAGCCAGAACCTCATCCTGCTCGGCCTGTTCTTCGTCATCCCCCTCTACCTGCAGGTGGTGCAGGGCTTCAGCGCGTTCCAGACCGGTCTGCGGCTGCTGCCGGTGTCGATCACCATGCTGTTGTCCGCCATGAGCGGCCCCCTCCTGGGCCGGTTCGCCGGTCCGCGCGCGATCGTACGCACCGGCCTGCTGGTGCTGCTCATCGCCATCGTGTGGCTGCTGGCCACGATCCAACCCCGTATCGACGACCTCAACTTCGCCCTGTCGATGGCCCTGCTGGGACTCGGCATGGGACTGCTCGCCTCGCAACTGGGCAATGTCGCGCAGTCCAGCGTCGGGGAGTCCGAACGCAGCGAGGTGGGCGGCCTCCAGTACACCGCCCAGAACCTGGGGTCCTCCCTCGGCACCGCCCTCATCGGCTCCATCCTGATCGGCACCCTGGTCAGCGCCTTCACCACTCAGATCGCCGACAACCCGAAGGTCTCCGACGCGGTACGCGAGCAGGCCGGGATCGCGATCGAGGCCGGGGTCAGCTTTGTGAGCACCGACGAGATCCGGGCCGCGACCGAGCGCGCCTCGCTGCCGGCGGCCGAGGCCGACGCGGTCGTGGACGCCTACGCCCAGGCCCAGCTCAACAGCCTCAAGATCGCCGTCCTGACCGCCGCCGCCGTCACCCTCGCCGGCTTCCCGTTCACCCGCAACCTGCCCACGGGTCGACTCACCGGGAAGGCGTCCCCCTGAGGCGGACGGGAACGGCCGGAGGGCAGGGGCCGGCGGACCGGCCGGGCACGCGCCGGGCCCCCGCCGTGTTCACCCGCGGAGGGTGATGTCCCCGCCCCCGGGTGGGCGCAGTCTGGAGGGGCGACTCCGAGTGACAGGAGGAAAGCCATGGGCAACGTGTTCCTGGCCTACGACTATCCGGTGCTGGGCGCCTTCTGGACCGTCATGTGGATCTTCCTGTGGATTCTGTGGCTGATGGTCCTCTTCCGCGTCATCGTCGACATCTTCCGTGACCACGCCCTGAACGGATGGGCCAAGGCCGGCTGGCTGATCTTCGTCATCATCCTGCCCTTCCTGGGCGTCCTGGTCTACGTCATGGTGCGCGGCACGGACATGGGAAAGCGCGAGATGCAGCACGCCCGGCACCAGCAGGAGGCGATCGACGCGTACATCCGCGAAACAGCGACCCGCGGCGGTACGAGCCACGCGGACGAACTGACCAAGCTGTCGGCCCTCAAGGCGAAGGGCGACATCTCGGAGGAGGAGTTCCAGCGGGCGAAGGACAAGATCCTGCACTGACGGCCGGCCGGGAGACCCGGCGGACACGTCCGGCGGCGGTTCGCCGGACCGGCTGATCCGGCAGGTGCCCGTCGGCGGCCGCCATCGCAGCCGCCATGACGAAAAGAAGGTCCGAGACCATGTCAACAACAACGAATCACGGCCCTGCGAGATCCGAGGCACTGGCCGGCGGGCTGACCCTGTTCGCCGCCGTGATGCTCACCATCTCCGGCTTCCTCGCCATCTTCCGCGGCATCATGGCGATCGCCAAAGACGCCATCTTCGTCGCCACGCCGAACTACGTCTTCAAGTTCGACGTGACGGGTTGGGGCTGGATCCACCTCATCCTCGGGATCGTGGCCGCCGTTGCCGGTATCGCCCTGTTCAAGGCCGCGACATGGGCCAGGATCACCGGGATCGTCATCGCGGCGCTGCTGTTGATCAGCAGCTTCCTCTCGCTGCCGTACTACCCGCTCTGGTCGATCGTCCTGATCGCGCTGTACGCCTTCGTCATCTGGGCGCTGTGCGTCGTGGAGCAGAAGAGCCTCCTCTAGCCCCCGCACCGCCCAACTCCCCGTCACCGCCCCCCACTCCTGGGAGGGCGGTGACGCGCGTCTGCCCCGCGATGGCACGACGGCCGCTCATGACGGCCACTCACCAACACCGCTCCACTTGGCGGTTCGGGTTGTCCGGACCGCCCAGGATCTGCGCCGAGCACATGTGATCCAGATCATCCGCATACGACGGATGAATCGGTTCTTTGCTCCTGATGTCCATGACACGATCTTGCCGATCGTTACCTGTCGGTAGCGGCGCCTGCCTGGGGCCCGCCTCTCGCGGACTTCCCCGGGTCTACCCCCACTTCACCCCTTCAGGACCCCACCTTGCGCAGATCCAGCAGAATTGCTCCTCTCCTGGCCCTCACCACCGCGTCCCTGCTCGTCGCAGGGTGCTCGTCACCGGGATCCGACTCGTCCGCCGATGCGTCCGACAGCGGCAAGGAGACGGCGGCCGCCGCACCGAAGCTGACCGTCAAGGGCACCGCCGACGGCGAGGCCGGCGGCGCCCCGAGCGCCGTGGCCCGGCCCGGCGGCAGCCACCCGGGACGACTCGCCCAGAAGTCCGCGCTCAAGGTCGCGTCCTTCGACCGCAACAGCGGACGGGCCGTCATCACCGCCCCGGCGGTGCGGCCTTCGCCGAGCAAGCCGGGCACCCCGTCGGAACCGCCGGCGTCCGGCAGTCCGTCCGGATCGCCGACCGCCACACCCTCCGCCCCGCACTCCACCGCGCCGTCCGCCGACCCGTCCGCCGCGCCCTCGAAGAGCGCGCCCGCGCCCAAGGCGGCCGTGGCCGTCGGCGATATCATCGCCAGCGCACCGGCACCCGGCGCGCCCCAGGGCCTCCTCGCCAAGGTCACCCAGGTCGTCGGCAAGACCGACCGGGGAACCGAGGTCAAGACCGCCCCGGCCACGCTCGACGCGCTGCTCGGCGGCTCCACTGCGCACGGCACGGTGCCCGTCGACCCGGCCGCCATGAAGGTCGAGCCCATCGCCCCCAAGGTCAAGGTGTCCTGGGCCAAGACCGGCGGACTGCACTTCGGCCCCAAGGGCGCCACGCTGCCCCTCGGCCGCCTCCGCCTGGACGTGGGCGCCTCGCTGCCCACGCCCTCCGGCGGCCCCGTCTCCGCCGAGGCGTCGGCCACCGGCTACGTCCAGCTCGCCCCCAAGGTCGACTTCTCCTACGAGGGCGGCAAGGGCGGCGGCGTCGGCGGCGCCTCGCTGACCCTGTCCGGCGACTGGTCCTCCCAGTGGGAGCTCAAGGGCCGGGCGGCCGCCTCCACCGAGGCCGAGCCGCTGCGGTTGCCCTTCGCCAAGCTGCACGCCGACCCCGTCATCCAGGTCGGGCCGGTGCCGGTCGTGGTCAACCTCGACCTCACCTGCTACCTCCAGGTCGACGCCGACGGCAAGGCCAGTGTCGACGTCAAGCAGGACCTCAAGGGCGACTTCACCGTCGGCGGCAGCTACCAGCACGCCAAGGGCTGGGCACCGGTCGCCAAGGCCGAGATGCACAGCACACCGATACGGGCCACCGCGGCCGCGGCCGGCAAGGTCAAGGCCTCCCTCGGCGCCGAGGCCAGCGTCGGCCTCTACGGCGCGGTCGGCGTCACCGCGGACGTCGCCCCCTACCTGCGTGCCGAGGTCGCCGGCACCGCCTCCGCCGGCACGGACGGCTCCGCCTCGGCCACCGGCAGCTGGTCCGCCTACGGCGGCATCGACGTCTCGGGCGCGCTCCGTGCCCACCTGGACATCTTCGGCACGCCCATCTTCGACCGCCGCATCCCGCTGGGCACGCTGAACCGCGAGTGGAAGCTGGCGAGCGGCAAGGGGACCGTGAGCCGGACCCCTGCGGGAAAGCGGCACTGAGGGCACCCGCCCTCGACTCTCCCCCGACGGACTGACGCCGTCCACGACGTGTTCTCGGCGTCACCGGGCGCTTCAGCCGGCGAAGAGTGCCGGCTGAAGCGCCCGTCACGTGGTCCGGGGGCGCGGACGGTCGTCCGCCCGGTCGGCGGTACCGCCCGCACGAACCGCCGACCCGCCCCCGGCCACGCCCGGTCACGACGTCACACGACGTCGTTCAGCGGATGTACTCCTCGATCAGGTCCGCGCTCCGGGTCGCTCCGCCGCTCTCCCGCACGACCTTCTGCATCCGGTCGAGACCGGCGCGTATCGCGGGGTCGGAGGTGACTCGGGCGACCGTGGCACGCAGCGACTCGGCGGTCACCGTGGCGGGGTCCAGCTGCTCCCCGAGCCCCAGTTCCTGTGCTCGTCCCGCGTTGGCGGCCTGCTCCGGCATCTGCGGGACGGTGATCAGTCCGACGCCGTAATGCAGGGACTCCATCGTGGAGTTCATACCGGCGTGGGAGACGAAGGCCGCGGCGTGCCGCAGCACGGCCGGCTGCGGGAATCGCGGCCGGACGTCGAAGTTCGACGGTATGTCTCCCAGCAGTTCGACGTCCAAATCGCCGACGGACATGGCCACTTGGTACGGACCGTCGGCGAAGGCCTCGATGCAGGTGCGGTAGAACTCGGGCCGGTCGTTGAAGACCGTGCCCAGCGATATGAACAGTACGGGCGCATCGGGGTCCGCCGGCGTCCACGGTTCGGCATGCTCGCGGCTGCCCAGCGAGGGGCCCACGAACTGGAAGCGTTCGTCGAAGGTGTCACCGGCGGGCTGGAACTCCCGCGGTATGAAGACGAGGTTGAGCTTCTCGATGACGTCCAGGCTCGCCGGATCGAGCGCGATGCCGTGGTCGGCGGAGAATGCCGCACAGCCTTCGGCGACCGCGGTCGCGACGGGATTGTCCTCGCCGAGCCCCTCCAGGAACTGGCCCATCAACGAATACGATTCGTTCGAGGCGAGGTTCGGAATGCAGCGCACCGCGGGCAGGCCCAGCTGCTCGGCGAGAACGCGGGGTGCCCAGCTCATCGCGTCATAGCAGATCGCGTCGGGCGACTCTGTGGCGCAGTACTCCTGGAGGACCGGGTAGGTCGCACTCATCGCCGTGAAGAGATGGCGAATGAAGACACCGAACGTCTCGGGACCGAACTCGTGGGGCACCGGAATGTGTTCCGGTGTCGGCATCTCCACCCAGCGGGCACCGGACCGGGTGACGATGTCGCCGTGTTCGGCCGTGGTGGCGTAGTCCACGCGGTGCCCGCGCCGTACCAGTTCCTCGACCAACGGCAATGTGGGGTTGACGTGCCCGTGCCCCAAAAGGGCTACGAATAACAGGTGTTTCGGCATACCCCGATGCTACCCAGCCCGCATTCGCCGGCCTCGGGCTCCCCCTACCACATGACGAGACCCGCACCACACGGTGAGGCCATGACGGGCCGCAGGCCGTGGGCGCGGTTCAGGGAATCGTCGACGGCCCTCCGTCACGAGGCGCGAGTTCGAAGCCGTCCGATCGAGGTTGTCCGACGGTCAGGTGGCCGGGCGACGCCCAAGCGCACCGAGCCGGGCGCCGGCGGACAGGCACCGGTCATCCGCTCGGAGCCCCTGCGGTCACGTCGGCTGCAGGGGCATCCGTCGCACGACCGGCACCGGTTCGCGGCGCTCACGGGATTCGGCGCGCCGCCGGGAGATTGCCACCTATTTCGTATTAGCCTTTCGTAACCTCACGAAGTCGATCAATCGCAGATCTTCATTCGCTCAATCCACCGGAGATGAAATGTGCAAGCTTCGCAAGGCTGCCGTGGGGATCGCCGCCCTCGGTAGCGTCGCCGTCCTTTGCGCCGGAACCGCCCATGCCGACGGCGGACCGGGCGGCGGCCCCTCGCTTCAGATCCTGCAGGGCAGTTCGTGCAGGTCACACGATCTGGGCGTGGATGTCCTCGGCGAGGTCGGAATCGTCGGCGGTCTGCAGTCCACCACTCTTGGGTCGTCCATCGGCTGCAACAACGCCTTCAGGAAGTAACCGGGCAGCAAATACCTTGCCCGGCCTATTCGTATGTTTTTATGCCGGGTGATATTCGCCCGGCTGGAAATCCTGCTCGCCGCCGACGACACCGGAGCGGCGGCCGGGCGGATCACCGGCCGCGGTCCCGCGGGGCGGGCCGCGGCGTTCCGCGAAGCGAAGTACCGTGATCCGGCGGTCAGTTCAAGGACGAGCCGGACGGGACAACGACGCCGTAGAGGTCGTCGATCGTCGCGAGCGCGCCGTGGTGGAGCTGTTCGGCGGACAGGTCGGCCACCGCCGTCCTCAGCGGTCGCGTCGCACAGGCATCGGCGACGACGGTGGGCCGGTTGCCGCGCAGGAACGCACCCGCCGCCGTGAAGGCCACACACATGTGCGTCATGAACCCGGCGATGACGACGTCCTTCTTGCCGGCGGCGTCGAGGTGGTCGCCGAGGGCGGTGCCGACGAACGCGTCGGGCGCGGTCTTGACGACGACGGACTCACCCTCGACGGGCGCCACACGGGGGTGGATCTGCCCGATCTCCGCCTGGACGTCGTACGGGGTTCCCTCGCCGCCGTCGTTGATGACGTGGATGACCTCGGCACCCGCACGCCTGGCTCGGGCCAGCAGCGCGGCGGCCGAGTCGAGGGCGGGCCGCCATCCCGCCAGCTCCATCACACCGCGGGTGTAGGTGTTCTGATAGTCGATCAGGATCAAGGTCGCGTCGGCCAGCGACGCCGGCGTCTGATCGAAGCCATTGAGTTCCCGCAGAGTCGTCGTAGGCATTGCCGCACCTTCTTGGGTCATGTGTCGAAAGAATCGGGCCACCACTCGGTGGCGCATTCCACGCTACGATCCGCCTCACATGGCGGCAATGTCATGCAACTTGCAGATACCGACACTCGGTGCGCCGCCACCTCGCTGGGCCGAGCGGATGGAGAACCCTTGAGCGGCATGGAACGGTTCATCGTCGTCCTCCTCTTCGACGGCGTCGACCTGCTGGACGTCACCGGCCCGCCGGAGGTGTTCTCCCTGCTGCGGCGGGAGGTGGACGACGCGACCGGGTACCGCGTCGTGCTGGCCGCCGAGACCATGGACCCCGTGACCACCGCTGCCGGGGTGCGCGTCCTCCCCGACACCACGTTCCAGGACGCGGCCAGGAAGAGCATCGACACCCTCCTGGTCCCCGGCTCGGTCGAGGTCGACGAAGAACGGCGCGCCCACGCCGTCACCGACCCGACGGTGGTCCACTGGGTGAAGACGCTCGCCGGCAGGTCACGACGCATCGCATCGGTCTGCGTGGGAGCGCACCTCCTCGCGGCCGCCGGGCTGCTGGACGGCAGACGCGCCACGACCCACTGGTCGACCGCGCAACAACTCGCGGCCGACCATCCGTCGATCGAGGTCGACGCCGACCCGATCTTCATCCGTGACCGCGAGGTGTGGACCGGCGCGGGCATCACCGCCTGCCTCGACCTGTCCCTCGCCCTGGTCGCCGAGGACTTCGGCGAGGCCGTCGCACTGCGCGTCGCCCGCCAGCTGGTGATGTACCTGAAACGACCCAGTGGGCAGAGCCAGTTCAGCGTCCCGATCGAACCGGTCTCGACGACGCGGCGCATGGACGACCTCCGGCACTACATCACTCGGAACATCGCCGAGCAGCTCACCGTCGCCGATCTCGCCGCACACGCCCACGTGAGCGATCGGCAGCTCACCCGCATCTTCAAGACGGAACTCGGCATGACCCCGGCCGCCTACCTCGAATCGGCCCGCGTCGAAGTGGCGCGGAATCAGTTGGAATCCACCGACGACACCCTCGAACGCATCGCGTCCGCCTGCGGATTCAACACGACCGCCACCCTCATCCGTGCCTTCCGCCGGCAACTGCGTACGACACCGACGGAGTACCGCAATCGCTTCCGGCATTCCGGCGGCCCCGCGGTCGAGGCGCCGGGCGACGGTACCGTTCGACCGGGCGGGCAGGGAGCACGATCAGCGGGACCGCCCGCCGGCCCTCTCCCCCACGCGGCGGAGAGGTCTGCGACCTGAAGAGGATGCGACGTCCTCACCAAGATCGGCATGATGGGTGGCTGCTGGACGACCACCAGCCGACCACCACGGGGCCCGGCAGGCGCCCCGAAACCGAGGAGAGTCGCCATGCGTGGAAAAACGGGGAAGTTCAGGACGGCGGGAGCGGCCACGACGCTCGCAGTGACCGCGGCCACGTTCCTCATCCCTCTCGCGACGGCCCAGCCCGCCGCTGCCGCATCGGAGTGCAAGAGCCGGATCGACTACGCCAATTCGCGCAACTACTACGCCATCATGTCCAGCAATGACGGGGACACCAGGGAGGCCGCGCGGTACAACTCCGCCACCGTCAGGGAGATCGACCACGCCGTGCCCGCCTGCCGGCACTCGCACAACAGGGAGCGGGTCAGGGACCTGCTCAAGAAGGCCGAGCAGCATGCCCGAAGCGCCCTGGACGCCAACCGTGACGGCGACAAGCGCCGGGGCCGCGAGCACGAAGCGGTCGTGAAGCGGAACCTGGAAGAGGCGCTCTACAGGGCCTGAGGCAACGGGCTTCGAAAGGGCCCGGGACAACCCGTTCCAGACGGTCCGCCCGCCCCCGGCCGCCCGGCGCCCGACGGTGTCATGCACCATCGGGCGCCGCCGCGCGTCGGCCCTGCCGTCCGGCGGCCACGACGTCGCGCATCGCCAGCAGGAAGCGTCGTACGGCGGCCAGCTCCGCCTCGTCGAAGGAGCCCGTCGCCGCGACCATCTCGTCGATCAGCGGTCCGAAGAACGACCAGCCCATGGCGACGGCCTTGTCCTCCACGGCCAGCAGCACGCGGCGGCGATCGCGGGTGTCCCGCTCCCGGCGGACGAGCCCCAGCCGCTCCAGCCGGTCGATCAGTGCGGTGGTCGATGCCGAGTTCACCCCCAGTTGGGCGCCGAGCCATCCGGGGGTGGCGGTGCGACCGGCCCGGCCGGCGTCCAGCAGGTGGATCAGTGCCCGCACGTCCGTGGGGTGCAGTCCGTTGTCGTCGGCGAACTCGGCGCCGAAGAGGTCGAGTTCCACCGTCACGGCTCGCAGCAGATGGACCAGTTGGAGTGCGGGGTCCTGGTCGTCCATGCGTCCCTCCGAGCTATTATCTCGATGATCGAGAGTTTCGGTTGTCGAGTGATGTCGGGTCATTCTGCCTGGGGGTGGTCGTGGGCGACGAGGAGGTCTTCTCCGCGGCGTACGACGCCGCGCTGCGCCGATGGCCGGTGGCGGTGCGCGGCGTCGACATACCGTCCGCCTTCGGCACCACGCGGGTCCATGTCTGCGGACCCGCGGACGGAGCCCCGCTCGTCCTCCTGCCCGGCGGCGGAACCACGTCGATGGTGTGGTTCGCCAACGTCGAGGAACTCGCCCGCAGCCATCGGGTGTACGCCGTCGACCTGATGGGCGACATCGGCCGTAGCGTCCACGACGGGGCGCCGTTGCGCGGTGCCGAGGACCTCATGGCGTGGCTGGACGAGGTCTACGAGGCACTGGGGCTGGACGAGGCGCAGCTGTGCGGCCACTCCTACGGGGCCTGGATCGCCTTGCGCTATGCGCTCCACGCGCCCCGCCGGGTCGGCCGGCTGGCCCTGCTCGAACCCACCGGCTGTTTCGCCCCGCTGAGCCCGCGCTACCTGCTGCGTGCGGCGCCACTGCTGCTGAGGCGCACCGCCGAGCGCGAACGCGCCTTTCGCCGCTGGGAGACCGGCGGCGCCCCCGACGACCCCGGGTGGCAGGAGTTCCTGGACAGCACCGCGAGCGCCCGGCGTTCGAAGGTCGTGGTGATGCGCCGTCCCGGGGCGGCGGAGCTGAGGGCCTGCACCGTCACCACCCTCGTGCTGTTGGCCGGTCGCAGCCGGGCGCACGATGTCCGGCGGGTCGCCGTCGCGGCTCGTCGGCTCCTGCCGAACGTGGCCGTCGCCACCGTGCCGGACGCCTCACACCATTCCCTCCCGACCGAGCGGCCGGCCGGACTCAACCGGCTGCTGAGGGAGTTCCTGGGCTGATCGCCCCGCACGGCGAAGACCGTCCCACCCCCTCTCCGCTCCGCGCCTCGGGCATCCGCGGGGAGCGCGGCGTTCCTACGCCGGATCCTGGGTGCGGCCCTTGTCGCGGGTGACCGCGAGCAGCGCCATGTCGTCGGTGATGCGGCCGTCGGTGTGCTCGCCCACCTCGGCGAGGAGGGTGTCGAGCAGCGCATCCGGGCCGGGGAACTCACGCCCGGTCAGCCCGGTGGCCGGGTCGTAGAAGTCCCCGGCGCGGTCGCGCGCCTCGGTCAGGCCGTCGGTGTACAGCAGGAGGGTCGCCCCCGGGGGGAAGGGCACCGTGTCGGCACGGTCCTGGTCGGCGCCCAGCTCGGCCAGCCCCCAGGGCAGGGTCGGCTCGGAGGGATCCGCGCTGCGCACATGGCCGGCGTGCAGCAGCAGGGGTGCGGGGTGGCCGCGGTTGACCAGCCGCAGCTCCTCGCCGCCGTGCGGGATCTCGACGAGCACGCCGGTGACGAACCCCTCGGTCCGCTCGGGGCCCGCCCTCCGGGCCCTCTCCCGCACCAGTGCCCGCTCCAGTCTGGCGGCGATCCCGGCGAGCGTGGCCTCCTCCTCGGCGGCCTCCCGGAACACCCCCATGGCCACGGTCACCACCTTGACGGCTTCCATGCCCTTGCCCCGTACGTCGCCGACCAGGCAGCGCACGCCGTACGGGGTGTCCTGTGCGCCGTAGAGGTCGCCACCGATCTGAGCGTCCTTCACCGCTGCCTGGTAGCGCACCGCGATCCGCAGCGGCCCGACCGACGCCGGCAGCTCCGGCAGCACGGCGCGCTGCACGGCGAGCGCGACTCTGCGGGCCGACTGCAGCCGCACGTCGCTGTAGTACATGAGGCGGTTGACGACGATGGCGAAGGCCGAGACGGTCGCGACCGCCGCCAGCTCGCTCCGCCCGCCGGAACCCCCTATGAAACCGAAGTGGCTGAGCAGCGCGAAGTCGGCGACACAGGCACCGACGGCCGCCAGGACCGTCGCGCGCAGCGACAGCAGTGCCGCGGCGGTCATCGGTGCGGCCGTGTAGAAGGCCTCTCCGCTGAAGTGCGGGGAGGTGTGGTAATCGAGGAAGGCGCCTCCGGCGAGCAGGATGACGGGCAGCAGCTGGAGGTGGCGCAGACACCAGCGTCTGACGGTGGTGCGACCCGCGCTCGGTGCCCTCACGTACCCGCTCCCGCTCTGTCCGCCGTGCGACGTGTCCAGCATCCTCGTGCGGGATTGCGGCTGCCAGTCGTGGCGCGGCCGTACGGGTCCGCGCCGGTCCTCGGCCGGACGGGGAAAGCGCAGGTGGGCGGCTTCGGGACGGGGCCGGCGGGGTGACGGGGCGAGGGCGGCGAGGCGACCTCGCCGGGGCGCGGATCGCGACAAGGACGCCGGCGGGATGCGCCGCCGTACCCCGTCCGGACGACGACAACGCGCGGTGCCCGGCGCTCGATGCAAGTATGAAGATAACTCCGGTGGCCCCGGGTCGCGTCCAGGAAGGCGCGGCCCGGGGCTGAATTGTGAGGGGCGGGACGGCATGGGAGAGAAACAGGGCGGTACAGGACACGCCAAGCTGCCGCGTTCGGTGTACGAGCGGGAGCTGTACCGGCTGCAGACGGAGCTGGTGGCGCTGCAGGAGTGGGTGCGGGCCGAAGCCGCCCGGCTCGTGGTGGTCTTCGAGGGGCGCGACGCGGCGGGCAAGGGAAGCGCGATCAAACGCGTCACCCAGTACCTCAATCCCCGGGTGGCACGGATCGTGGCGCTGCCCCGGCCGACCGAGCGCGAGCGTACCCAGTGGTACTTCCAGCGCTATGCGGAGCATCTGCCGGCGGCGGGCGAGATCGTGCTGTTCGACCGGAGCTGGTACAACCGGGGCGGCGTAGAGCGGGTGATGGGCTTTTGCACCCCGGCCGAGTACCAGCTGTTCCTGCGGCAGTGCCCGGTCTTCGAGCGGATGCTGGTGGAGGACGGCATCCTGCTGCGCAAGTACTGGTTCTCGGTGAGCGACGAGGTGCAGGAGCAGCGGTTCCGGCGCCGCCTGGAGGACCCGACGCGGCGCTGGAAGCTCTCCGCCATGGATCTGGAGTCCTTGACCCGCTGGGAGGAGTACTCGCGGGCCAAGGACGAGATGTTCGTCCACACGGATATCGCGGAGGCGCCGTGGTACGTCGTCGAGAGCGACGACAAGCGCCGGTCCCGGCTGAACATGATCGCCCACCTGCTGTCCACGGTGCCCTACCGCGACGTCGCCCCGCCGGCACTCGAGCTCCCGGCGCGGCCCCCGGCCACCGGCTACCGGCGACCGCCCCGGGACCTGCAGACCTATGTGCCCGACCACGCGGCCGGGCTGGAGTGACCGCGACGCGTCTCGATACCGACCCTCACCCCGGAATCGATGCGGCGGGCTCGACTTCCGATGGCGCGTCAACTGCTCTACGGCCGAGCGGGAACTCCCCGAAGTGCCTGATTTGCTCGCAATGTCTGCGCTATGGGCCAGCTTGACTCGCGCACGTCAGCCCTTTAGGTTCGCCTAACCTTACCTAAGAACGAAAGTTTTCAGCCATGCCTAGATCCTTGGCCGCCGCGGTCCCCCGGTCCGCCGGGTGCCCGGGGCGGCCCGCACCCGCCGAGCGCGGGGCCTCCGCGCCCCACCCGCCCACGCCGGTCTGGGCGCTGATCCTCCTGGGCGTCTTCTGCTCCGCCGCGCTCGCGGTGCTGTGCTG
This sequence comes from Streptomyces sp. NPDC043738, assembly GCF_056436545.1. Taxonomy (NCBI): domain Bacteria; kingdom Bacillati; phylum Actinomycetota; class Actinomycetes; order Kitasatosporales; family Streptomycetaceae; genus Streptomyces; species Streptomyces sp. NPDC043738. Next base: position 52,138 of record NZ_JBWKCJ010000026.1, read on the forward strand.
GGTGGCCGGCCACCTCCATGCCGACCCACCGCTGCAGACCGCGGCCCGCTTCGTGCATCTCGTCGCACTCGTCGTCGGCCTCGGATCCGTGCTCGCCGTCGACTGGTTCGCCATCCTGTGGCTGCTCGGCCGGCGACGCCTGGCCGATGTCCTGCACACCGCCTGCACCCTGCAGTTCCCCATCTGGCTGGGGCTGGCCGGGCTCGTCGTCACCGGCCTGTTCCTCCACCCGGACCTGGCTTCGCCGCTGACCCGGATCAAGCTCGCACTGGTCCTGGTCATCACCCTCAACGGCCTCCACGCCCATTGGCTCGGCCAGCGCCTGGAGCAGTACAGGAACGCCGAGGCGCCGCGCCGTCTGCTCGTCCGGTCCGGTACGGTCGCCACCGTCAGCCAGCTCGGCTGGTGGGGCGCCAGCCTGATCGGCTTCCTCAACAGTCAGTCCTGACGGGGCGGTTCGCGTCCGGCCTCCGGACGACCGTCACGGCGCGCCCGACGACCGCCCCCAGGGACCCCCGCTGTTGGCCGGCTGCGGGGTGCACCGGCGGCGGCCGGCTCGTCGGCTACCGCTCCGCGGCCCCGTCCTCGTAGGGGAACCGGGCGAGCGGGGCCGCCCCCTGGAAGAACGTCTTGGCCCGGATCACCGCTCGTTCGTCGTCCCGCACCTGACCGGGGCGGGAACCGTTGCCCAGGAGCACCCCGCCGAATCGCATCCGCAGATACGCCGCCGTGTGGTGGAGGGTGGTCCTCAGCCCGTCGGCGACGACCTCGTCGTGGTCCGCCATGACGGTCACCCCCCACAGGGTCCGACCCGCCATCCGCTCCTTGAAGTCCAGACCCGGGACCGACAGCCAGCCCGACCAGTAGTCGAGGTAGCGCTTGGTGTGGGCGGAGAGGCTGTACCAGTACAGCGGCGAGGCCAGGACGATGTCGGTGGCGTCCAGCGTGGCCTGCCGCAGTATCTCCTCGCTCTCCCCGGCCGGCCAGCCGCCGGTCTCGTGCCGCCCGTCCTGGAAGTCGGGCAGCGCCAGCCGGGCCAGGTCCACCCACCGCTGCGGCACATCGGCGGGCAGTTGCTCGGCGGCGGCCCGGGCGAGGATCTCGGTGTTGCCCTCGGGGCGGGAGCTGCCGAGGACGAAGAGGAACGAACGGTCCGTGCCCTGGGGCGCGTCGGTGGTCATGTCTGCTCCGGTCTCGGACCCCCGGGCGAGGCCGCCGCAGCGGCGTGAGGCCGACCGCCGCCCGGGGAAAACGGTGAGTTCCTCGCCTCCAACCCGCCGTCTACAGGGGATATTCCAACAGTGAACGAGCCGTGGCCGAACGAGACGGCGGTCAGCGGTGCGTCAGGCGCCCGACCGCGTCTCCGCGGCACCACCGGGCTCTTCGAGCAGGCGGGTACGGAAGTGGTCGAGCACCTGGTCCAGCGCCGCGCGGGTCGGCTGGCCGGGTGCGTCGATGAGGTGCTCGGTGAGTACGGCGTGCGGCGGCATCGCGGCCTGGGGGTTCGCGGTGGAGTCGTCGAGTTCGACGGCGGTGAAGGCGTCGCCGAGTTCGCGTCGCAGAAAGGCGAATCGGTCCCCCGGCACCAGCCGGTCCCCGCGGAAGCGCAGACCCATGACCCGCAGGCCGTCCCGTTCGCAGCGGCCCCGTACGGCGGCGAGGTCCTCGGCGGAGATGTCGATGCCGCCGGCCCGGCTCTTGGTGAGGGCCAGCGGCAGGGACGGCTGGGACAGAACGGGAGCCAGCAGGCGCTCATCGGCGGCCATGGCCAGGGCGAAGCCGCCGGTCAGACACATGCCGACGGCCCCGACTCCGGGGCCGCCGCAGCGCCGGTGCTCCGCTGCGGCCAGCGCCCGCAACCAGGTCACCACGGGGGAGGTCTTCCCGGTGGCCAGCACGGTGAACTCCCGGCTCACGCAGACCCGCCACACCGACGAGGCCGTGTAGAGCCCGGACTTCAACCGGCCGTCGACCTTCGGGTGAGCCGAGCGTCCGGGCGTACCGAAGAGCACCGGGAGCACCGCGGTGCAGCCGATCGCGGCCACGCGTTCCGCGAACTGAAGGACCTTGGGCGTGATCCCCGGGATCTCCGCGATGACGATCACCGCGGGCCCCGTACCGCGCCGCAGGATCCGGCGGGTGCTGCCGTCGTGGGTGAAGGTGCCGCGTGCGAAGCCGCTCAGGTCATGATCTGCCATGGACATCGTGCGCATCATCGAGGCACTCCCGGGTCTAGGCTCCCTGCCTGCGTTTTTGCAGGTCAAATGCGGTTTGCCTACCCTACAGCGCGTTGCGTTTCCGGGCAGCGTTCCCCAGGTTTCTTCTGGACTCGTGCCGACCACCTGCCGACTTCCCTGACGCATCGCCAGGTCGAATCGGGAGGGCTACGCCAACCCGTCCACTCCCCCTCCCCCACCGCGACGGCATCGCCGGCCTGCGCAACGCTCCTCAAGCATGTCGCGACGCGCGCCGTTTCCCATGACCTGTCCGATGTCCGAGGGGAGTTGATGAGGCCCACCTGGCCAGGTGACTGCACTGGGCTACGTGCCCGGCGCACGTGTTCCGTATCTCGGCTGGTTCGACAACAAGCACGGGAGGGGATGGTGAACAGCGAAGTGCTGCTTCACCACCCCCGGTTGTGGCGGGCAGGGCTCAGGTCAGCATGTTCTCGATGAGGTCGGCGGCGCGCGGGGTGCCTCCCTCGGCACGTGCGCCGGCGCGTAGCCGGGCCGAGCGGCGGGCGACCTCCGCGTCGGTGACCAGGTCCTTCAGGGCCGTCCGCAGGGTGTCGGCGGTTGCTTCCGCGGTGTCGATGCGGCGGGCCACCCCCAGTTCCACGAGCCGGTCGGCGTTCATGAACTGTTCGGCGGCCTGCGGTACGGCGATCATCGGGACGCCCGCCAGCAGTCCCTCGCCGCAGCCGCCCATACCGGCATGGGTGACGAAGGCGTCCGCCTGCTCCAGGATCGCCCGCTGCGGGACCCAGGGGTGCACCTCGACGTTGGGCGGGATGTGGCCGAGTTCCCGCGGGTCGGTGTACTTGCCGATTTGGAGGACGACATGCCAGCCGGGCAGGTTGCCGTAGGCCGCCAGGCACTGGCGGTAGAACTCCGGTTGACGGGTGAACGCCGAGCCCAGGGAGATCAGCAGCACGTTCTCCGCATCCGCCGGGCGGAGCCAGCCGTCCGCGTCCCCGTGGGGGTCGAAGCAGGGACCGACGAAGGTCACCGTGTCGGTGTCGACCTGGTCGGCGTGCGGCTGCATCGCCCGGCTGATCAGAGCCAGGGCCCGTGACGGCGGGCCGGAGAAGGCGTCCACGTCGGTGGTGGACGCCCCGCAGCCGGCGAGCCACTGGGCGAACTTCGCCCGGTAGGCGTCGGCGCCCGGCAGTTGGCGCAGGTGGGCCGCGACGTCCTGGTCGTAGCCGTCCCAGGCCACGAACGTCGGGGACAGCTGCACGAGTGCCCGGTCCTGCGATTCGGCGAGGGCGCGCGCGGCGTAGGCGCCGATGTCGTACAGGTACAGGTCCGCCGGGTCCTGGTCGTAGGCGGCGCGCAACTGCGGGAGTGCCTGGATGGCGTCGTCGAGGAAGAGGCCCATCGCGGCGATCGGGTCGTCGGGCCAGTCGTTGTCGGCGACCGGCAGTCGGGACGTGCAGGGGACGAGTTCGGCGCCGGTGGACTCGATCAGGTCGGCAACCGCCGGGTCGTTGGCGTAGGTCACCCGGTGGCCGCGGGCCACCAGCTCGCGGATGATCTCCAGGCTGGGCAGGACGTGGCTGACGGCGGGGATGCCGACCATCGCGATGTGGGCACGGCGACGGGACATGGAAGCTCACTCATTTCAGGTCTATGGCGAAAGGGGTACCACAAGCCAGTGCGCCGGCCTCTCCGAGGAAGGCTCGGTCGTGGGGGCGCACAGGGACATGCGGGGGGGAGGTCGGGGCGCTGCGCCCCGGCCCTGTCAGCCGTAGATCTGTGGGAGGTGCATGCCCGCGACTGTAGCCGCGCTCGGGCTTGTGAGCACCACAATTTCCGTCGGCCGCCGTTCAGGGCCGCCGCACGCGGGTGCCGGTCCGGGCGGCTTCGGGGCCGGCCGTCATGGCTCGGGGCGCTCAGCGATGCTCGGCACAGATGAGCGCCACAGATAGCTCGAAGCGCCCGAAGCTCGGCGATTACGTGTTCGGCTCTCTCCTGACCGTCGTCTTCCACATCAAGCCCGAGACAGTGCTCCGGGGCTCGTGGCTGACCATGGCGGGGCCGGGTTCGTCCTGGCCACTCTCACCCCGCCCTGAGCCGCTCAGGAATCCTTCGGATCGACACCCGTCTGCGCCTCGTCATCCCGAGTTCCACTCGGCCGACGCGACCGACCCTTGGGGCCCAGATCCCGCATGCCCTTTTCATCGGTCTCGGCGGCGCGCTGCTCGCCACTCTTGGTGTCGCTCTTCACGTCGCTCGCCGGCGGCACCTTCTCCCGACCCTTGCCTTCCTTACCGGCGTCCGCCTCGGGTGCATAACGCTCCGGGTGGAAGGACCGATGCGCACTCTCGTTCCTCTGCTGCTCGGTCTGGTCGACGTCGGGCGACCATCCGTGCTGCTCGGTTCCCTTGTGCCTGCTGGGTCCCTCACCCATCTTCGGATGGGAGGACTTCCGCTCCTTGGACATGTCGTCGTCTCCTTCCCCTCTACCTTCAGCCTGCGGACCCGCTGACAGATCCGCACCCCGGTGGCCGCTACCGTCTGCCTCCTGTTCCGTCACGCTGGTTGAACCTGTCGGCCGCCCTCTCGTTGAGCACGCCCAGGATGCCGCGGAGCCGCCGCGCGGGCGGCTGATCCTCCGCGGCGACTTCGGCTCCTTGCCGGATTTCGTGCTGGGTGGCGTTGCGGGGGAGCAGGCGGCTCACCGCCGACATGAGCCGGGTGGTGGCCACGGGTGCCACACCATGGGCCACGGAGCCCAGCTTGGCCGCCGGTGTGAGGACAACCCGGGTTCGTCGTCGTTGCACCGCAGACACAATGCGCTCCGCCGCTCGTTCGGCGTTCATGGACAGGAGCGGAGCACCGGCCAGCGGTTGGAACCACGCGTACTCCCGCCGTCGGTCCCCACCGAAGTGCGCATGCAGATGCGAGCCGGTGCGCATCAGACCAGGGTGGACACCCGTCACCGTGACGCCGTGCGCCGACTCCTCCGCGTGCAGCCCCTCCGCGAGCGCGGCGACCGCCGCCTTGGCGCAGGAGTACGGCAACAGGTGGGGCACCGCCAGCAAGCCGCCTACCGATCCGATGAGGGCCAGCCGGCCGCCGGCCGCGCTGCGGCGAAGGTGCGGGAGGGCACCGAAAGCAGTGTTGAGGGCGCCGTCGAAGATCGACTCCATCGCGTCACGGAAGCCGTGCGGGCCCAGGGCGTCTGCGGGGCCGACCTGGATGATGCCGGCGTTGGCGATGACGATGTCCAGGCCGCCATGGCGATCGGCGATCTCGGCGAGGCGATCACGGACCGCGGTGGCATCCCGTACATCGCACACCACGCTGCGCAGCGATCCCACCCCCGGCACGTCCAGCTTTGCGACGGCCCTGCCGAGTTCGGACGCGTCCCTGGCCAGCAGCACCACGTCACAGCCCCGCCGCATGAGCTGGCGGGCGAGGAGCAGGCCAAGCCCTCGCGAGCCGCCGGTGACCACGGCGGTCAGGCCTTCGATGGACGGAGCGGCTGGCGTCACGTGCACGATCAAGCCCCTGCCCTTCTCGTCGCGTTTCACCAACGACGCTACGCGCGGGCGCTCGGCTCGGCGAATGTAAGCGCTCGCGCGCAGCCGTCTGGGTGCTGGGCTTCGTGTTCCCCGGTGCAGGCCCCGGCGGTCAACGGAGGTCGTTGATGCCACCGGCGGAACCCTCTTCCCTGAGGCCTTGGATTGTTGAACCAGTGAAGTTCCTTGCTCCTGCGGGCCCGGCTACCCGTCCCGGCGGCCCTCCGGCGGCCTGACCTCTGGTGCGCACGCACCGCAACGCGGGCCAGTGCCGGGTGGTGTCAGTCGGTGGATCCTCAGCGCCGATGCGGACCGCGCCCGGAGACAAGATGTCGCGTGCCGGGCATGTTCGTGCTCCTGTCGCGCAGCGGGGGGACAAGCACTTACTTGCCGCGGCCGGTGAGGTAGTCGCGTACCCGGTCGACCATTCCCAGGCCCGGGGCGAGCAGCTTGTTGGCCGGCGGCGTGCTCGGTGCGCCGGGGTGCGGGCGCGTGGGAGCGTTCTTCTTCGCCTGTCGGACCTTGTTGCCCAGCTCTTCGAGAACGTAAGGGTGCACGTCGGTGCGCAGCTGGGCGAAGAGGCGGTTCTCCTCGTCGTCGACGTGGGCGGTCACCTCGGTGCGCAGCTTCAGTACGAGTCGGTCGAAATCGAGATCGGTGGCCTCACGTTGCTGGAGGTCCCTGAGGAGCTGTTCGACGCGCGCGTGGTCGGCGAGTTCCTTGTCCGCCAGTGCGTCACCCCCCTCCACGTGCTCCCGCACCGCGGGATACAGGTACTCCTCCTCCGCAACGGAGTGCCGCACCAGCTCGATCGTCAGCGTATCCACCAGCCGCCGGCGGTCCTCACTTCCCGGCGGAGCGTTCTCGAACTGCTTGAAGAGCTCCTCGACCGCCCGGTGGTCGGTGGTCAGTTCCTTGATCACATCGCCACCATGTCCCACGGCACACCGCCTCTCGTCGTGCAGCCGACTTGTCCGGCTGTCCCACCACGGGTGCCCGAACTCGGAGGGAAATCACGCTGCTGTGTGGCGAATTGCCCCACCTGCCGGACGCAGGGCGTGGCGCGCAACGAGCTCCCACCGGGAACCGACGCCGGAACCGCACCTTCCCTGCGCTGCCGGAAGGCTGCTCGGGCGGAGCTTGGACCATGAGGGACGCGCCTCATCCAGCCGAGTGAGTCCTCCGCCGCCCGGCAAGAAAGCCGGGCGGCGCCCTGCGTATGCGGTGCGTGGCAGGGCAGCCGAGGTGTGAAGTGATTCGCGCACTGGAAGGTGACCTGGACATGCTCATGGCCCACCCCGCCGTGCTGCGGGACCTCATGGAAAAGTACGAGGCCCAGGAACTGCTGCACGCGCAGCGGACCAGTGTCGCGGTGCGTCAGCGGATGGACGACCTCGCCTACACCCTGTGCGTCTCCACCGGCACCCGCGACATCGACGCCGCACTGGTCGCTGCCCGCCACCAGCTGCCCGGGGCCCGGACCGAGGACGACTCCGTCCTGGCCACGCCCCAGGAGTAGGGCCTACCTGCCCGTCCGGCGGATGCGCAGCGTCACGGCGCGGTGGCGAGGGGCGTCACGGCGTAGCACTGCGGAGCACTCTCCTTGATGCGGGTCTTGAGCCACTTGATCTGGGTGCTGGTTTGAGGGTGGAGCCGGGAGACCTCACTGAGGAGATCCTGATCGCGCAGGGCCTGAGCCGCCTGGCCGAGCATGATCCAGTGCACCTCGACGAAGCCGGCCCTGAGATGGAGCCGGCACAGATCGTGGAGAAGGACGAGGCCGGCGGGAGACTTCAGGTCGTGCGCCTGCGCGGCCTTGCCGCGTACGAAGGCCGCGAGTGATTCCGGCCAGTGGAAGCCTGACCGGCTCGCGCTGAGGCCTGCGGCCGCCTCACGGAGCGCTGTGGCGTGTTGGTCGCACTGTTCGGCGAGGGTGAGGCAGCCGTAGTACGTGCCGGCGTCCGTGGTGTGGCGCTCGGCGACCGCTCGGTACTCCCCGGCCAAGGCGGTCTCCGCCTCGTGCAGGTCTGCGAGCAGTAGGGCGAGCGCGGTCATGAGTGGTCTCCGGAGGGCGCGGCAATGCCTGTCGTGCTCTCGCCGGGCCCTTCGGAGGCGGGAGGCACACCGCCCATGCCAGTGGAGTCGGAAGCATCCGCGACCACGACGGGCAGGCCGCCTGCCGTGGCGTCGGCGATCTTCTGCAGCCGGACGGCAGTGGCTTTGAAGAGGGGCTGCTTGGAGACGGGATCCCACTCCGTGCGAGTGAGTTCATTGGCCGCCCGGGCATGGCGATAGGGGTCGGCCTGGTCGAAGTAGCCGTAGTGGAAGGGCGCGAAGACCACGCCTTTGCGTTGATGTTCCCGAAGCACTGCGGGCGCTTCGATGGCGCCGCGCCGAGAGCGAATGCGTACCAGGTCGCCGTCGGCGATACCGAGAGGGAGAGCATCATCGGGGTGCAGCGCCACCCACATCTCCGGTGCTGCCGCCTGGAGTTCGGGCGCCCTGGCCGACTTGGTGCGGGTGTGCCAGTGATAGACGGTGCGGCCCGTGGTGAGCTGTAGCGGATATTCCTCGTCCGGGGGTTCGTGCGGGTGCAGGTAGTGCGCGGACTTCAGGAATGCGCGGCCGGCCGGGTCGTGAGCACGATACTCCTCGGCTTCGTTCTGAGCGCCGGTGGCCAGGTCGTGTCCGTAGTCCTCGCACTCTTCCGCAGCGGTCGGGAAGACATGGTCGGTGTAAAGGCGAGCGGTCCCATCGGCCGCCTCGTCGGTGCAGGGCCATTGGACACCCTCGCTGTCGGCTAGTTTGGGGTAGGTCAGTGCGCTCTGATCGCACGGACGGCCACGAGTCAGCTCGGTGAAATCGTTCCAGGCGTCCTCTGGACCGGACCAGTTCAGCAGCGGGCTCCCGTCCTTGTCCTTCAACCCCATCCGCCGGCTGTAGTCCAGGAAGATGTCGAAGTCGGACCGGGCCTCCCCCGGCGGGCTGACAGCACGGCGTGAGAGGTGAACGGTGCGATCGGCATTGGTGAAGCAACCGGTCTTCTCAGCCCACATGGCCGTCGGCAGAACGACGTCCGCCAGCGCGGTGGTCTCGGTGGGGAACGCGTCGGAGACCACGAGGAAGAGTTCCCCTCGGCGGTATGTGGCGCGGATCCGGTGCAGCTCGGGCAGTGAAACCGCCGGGTTGGTGCCGCTGACCCACAAGAACCTGATCGAGCCGCTTTCGCAGTGGCGGAAGATCTCCATGGCATGGGTGGGCGGCGACCAATGGGGAATACGCAGCGGATCCACGTTCCACGCCTGGGCGACTTCTTCGACATGTGTGTCGTTCTGCCAATTACGGAAGCCGGGCAGTGCACCGTCGGCCCCGGTCTCCCGGGTGTTTTGCGCGGTGGGCTGGCCGTTCATCTGGAAGACCGTGCAGCCAGGGCGTCCGATCATGCCCCTGAGCAGGTTGATGTTGTTGACCTGCACAGCAGCAGCGGTCGCCTGGTGAGCCTGGTAGACACCCTGCAGCACGGTGGACACCAACCGCTCGGCCCCACCGAGGAGACCGCCGGCTGCGCGGATCGCTTCGGCCGGCACACCGCAGATCTCCGCAGCACGCTCGGGCGGGTACTGGAGCACCACCTCCACGAGACGGTCGTAGCCCACGGTGTGCGCGCGGACCCACTCCTCGGCGACGCTCCCGTTGACCACCAGCTCGTGAAGCAGGGAGTTGAGCAGGGCCACGTTGGTGCCGGGACGAAGGGCGAGATGAACGTCGGCTTCGCGCGCAGTGGGCGTACGGCGCGGGTCCACCACGACGAGCCGCGGCCGATCGGGACCGTGAAGCCGGTCCAGCATGCGGGTCCACAGGACCGTCTGGGTCTCGGCCGGGTTGTGGCCGACGAGGAGCAGGGTGTCGCACTCGTCGATGTCGGCGTACGAGCCCGGATTGCCGTCGCTGCCGAAGCTCTCCACCAGGGCCCACTGGGCCGTCGCCGTGCACAGCCGGGTGTTCCCGTCCAGGTGCGGAGTGCCGATACCGCCTCGGGCGATCAGAGCCTGGGCGTAGTACTCCTCGGCGAACAGCTGCCCACTCGTGTAGAAAGCCATCGCCAGTGGCCCGTGCTCGGCCAGCACCTGTCGGGAACGGGTGACCACGGCCTGCATGGCGGTGTCCCAGTCGGTGGTGCGCAGCTCGCCGTCGACACGGAGCAGCGGCCGGGTCAGCCGATCCGGGGAGTTGTTCGCCTGCCACCCGAACAGCCCCTTGGGGCCGAGCCGGCCATGGCTGACTCTGTCCTGGCGCCTGCCTCTCACGCCGACGATACGGCCGTCGGCAACGGCGATGTCCATCCCGCAACCGGTGGAACACAGCACGCACGCCGAACGCACCCACTGCTCCACACGTGGCGCCTCAACCGTCAGGTACTCGTCCACGCGATCGGGCCAGTCGCCGCCCGCAGGGAAGGGGCTACGACTCCCCCAGACATCGGAGATCCGTTGGGCCATCAGCTCTCCCAGGCAGCGGAGCGGCGCTTGGCCCGGCATGCCGGGGGCACACCGACTGCTGCCCGACCGCCAGTGAGCGCAGGGGCTGCGGCGACGTCCGGCCCACCGGGGAGGGAGCGGCCCTCGGCGCGGGTACGGGGGGAACTCATTCAGGTGGGTACTGCTCTTGCGCGGTCCTCATTCCCTGAGACCGGCCGTCGTCTCGCCGCTGGCTCTGCTCTTCGATGCGTCGGGCCTCTTCTTGCAGTCTCCGCCGCTCCTCAGGGTCACCGGCTCGCTCGGCTGCATCCCTCAGCTGCTGGACCTTCTGCGTTTGCTCCGCCCGGCGGCTTCCGGACTCGTCTGACACGCTCATGGGCACTCCTTGGACGTCGCGACCGCGCCCTCAGCGAACCAGAGACCCGTAACCCTCGCATCTCGAACCGTTGCGGTCCGCGGTACACCCCCGTTCGCCCGGCGCTCCGGCCCGTGCGGCGGACTCCGGGCCCGCGCGTCCCCTCCGACCAGCCACAACGGGCTGCCGCGAGAATCGAGCGGGTCGCTGCGTCATGCGCCAGGACCGACCATGACCCGTACGGTCTCCAAGCCGGTGTCCACGGCATCGGGAACGTACATCCCCGCTTGGACACCTGAGTGCAGGTAGCGCAGCACCGGTTCGGTGAGCAATTCGCCCGGCAGAACCGCAGGAATGCCGGGCGGGTACGGCGTCAGCATCTCCGCGGCCACCCGGCCGGCCGCCTCGCGCAGCGGGACATCCTCGACGGAGCCGAAGAATGCGTCACGTGGCAGGCACTTCTGTTCCATCCGCAGCTGTTCAGGCGCAGGGACATGGACCTGGGGGCCGGGACGCAGCTCGGGTGCGGCCGCTGCCAGTGCCTTGAGCCCGTCGACAAGTGCGTTCGCGGTCTCTTCGTTGTCGGCGTAGGTGAGCTGGGTGTTGATACGGCGATGGTCGGACAGGTGCACATCGATCGCGCGGTGTTCGCGCAGCCAGTCCGCCGCACGGTACCCCGTGGTGTCCAGACCGCTGACGTCGATGACGACCGGCAGCGGGTCGAGGTCGTCCGCCAGGCCCGCACCGCAGAAGTCGGCACGGTCATTCACATGCAGGCCCTCGATGTCCTCGATCGCCGCCCGCGTCTGCGCCACCAGCTTCAAGGCTCGGTCGAGCAACTCCCGGCCGTGCTGGACCATCTGCCTGCGCCAGCCGTCGAGAGCCGCATAGATCAGCACCGACGGGCTGGTGGTGCCCAGGAGGTCGGCGCGTGACTTCAGCAGCGCCGGCTCCAGCAGATCCCCTTGCAAGTGGAAGACGGAGCCCTGCTCCAGGCCGGCCCCCATCTTGTGGATGCTGGTCACGCACACATCCGCACCCGCGTCCATGGCCCACACGGGCAAGTCCGGATGGAAGGGCAAATGCGCGCCCCATGCCTCATCGACGATCAAGGGGCGGCCCCGACGGTGACATACGTCCGCGATGGCCCGCAGGTCGGCACAGCTTCCATACGGTGTCGGGCTGGTGACCAGGGCTCCTCCGGCATCTGGGTGAGCGGCGAAGGCCTGCTCGAAGTCGTCTGCCGAAGGGGGGTGCGCCAGATGCCTGTCGGCGTCCCATCGGGGGTCCACCCAGACCGGACGAATGCCGGAGAGGATCAGGCCCGAGACGACGGACTTGTGCGCGTCCCTGCCGATCAGCAATTCCTCGTGCGGGCCCGCCACCGCGAGCATGGCCGCCTTCACCGAAAGGGAGCTTCCGCAGGTCGAGAAGAACGTGTGAGAAGCGTGCACCGCGTCGGCCATCAGTTGCTCGGCACGCTCGAGAATCCGGCCTCGGGCCCGCCGGTCGTCCAGCCCGCCGAAGGCGAGCACGTCGCCGTAAAAGACCGCGTCACCCAGCACCTCACGCGTCCTGGGGTCGGCTCCGCGCGCCTGCTTGTGGCCGGGTGGGCCGAAGGCCAGCTGCCCCGTGGCGTGATATTCCGCGAGGGCGTCCAGCACCGGCGCCTGGCTGTGATCAGGAGACATGGCACCACCACATTCGAAGGTCTGACTCGACAGGAGCATTCGCCGCCTCGCCGGAACGGGCGCGTTCCTTGTTCACGGTGCGGGCGGCGATCTCCCTTGCCCGTTTCTCGGACGTGCCGCCGTCAGTCGCTGGAGAGCGCATCGAGGAGGCCGCCGACCTCGGGATCGGAAAGGGCGCGGGCGACGTCGGCCAGCGCCACCATGCCGACCAGGCGGCGACCGTCGATGACCGGGAGACGGCGGACCTTGTGGCGAGCCATCGTCGCGAAGATCTCGTCCGCCCCGTCGTCGGCACCGATGGTGACCGCTTCGCCCTGGGCGAGCTCGCCGGCCTTGGTCTGCTGCGGATCGCGTCCCTTGCCCAAGACCTTGACGACGATGTCCCGGTCGGTCAGCACCCCCTTGAGTTTGTCGTCGGTGCCGCAGATCGGCAGGGCCCCCACACCCAGATCGGTGAGCTTGCGAGCGGCGTCCAGGACGCTGTCCTCGGACCCGATGCACTCCGCACCAGGCGTCATGATGTCGCGTGCTACAGGCATGTCTGTCACCTCTCGTTGGGGCGGACGTCCGGTGGACTTCCCTGCGCATCTGAGGGAAGAGGCCGCGTTCCTCGTCATCGACGTGCGCGGTGGCCTCGGTGCGCAGCTTCACGACCAGTCGGTCGAAGTCGGGATCACCAGCGTCGCGCTGGTCGAGGTCCTTGGGCAGCTCTTCGACGTGGGCGTGGTCGGCGATCTCCGCGTCCGCCAGGGCATCCCCTTCACCTTCCACTTCGGGCTGTCGGCTCTCCGGCCGTCGAACCACGGGTTCCCGATCGTGGGCAGCAATAACACCCATATGCGCTCTATTGCTCCAGCTGCCCGTGGGCGGCGTGGCGCTCAGGCCGGCCTGGAAGGAGAACGATGACGGTGTGTGCTGTCCCATCTGGCCATGACGCACCCGCCCGCGGAGGCAGATGTCGTGCGAGGCCCTCCGTCCGAAGCGACACACCATGACACGCCACGACACGATCGCCGGCACGACGAGACGGCGGGACCAGTCCTCATCTCGTATGGCCTCGTTGGTGAATCCGCTGTTCGCCCGCTGGGGTGTGCCGCCCACCCCGTGACGGCCAGTCCTGTTGTTCCCCGAGGCGGGGTGTTGCGGTCATACGCCGGCGACTCCCGCGACGCCGTGGCGATGGCCAGGTGGCTGGTGCGGCGGTTGGCCTGGCCGATGGGGTAGAGCGAGACCCCGGCTCGTTGGCCGAGCCGGGCGAAGGTCTCCGCGTCCCACTCGGCCGTGAGGGGGTCCAGCCGGAAAGGCGACCGAGCCGTGACCGGACCCGGCGGCCAGCCGTCGTTCACCAGCGCGCCGAACTCGGCAAGGAAGCGCCGCGCGGCCTTGTGCATCTCGAAGCCGCCGTGCTCGCGCAGGATGGCTTCCCAGGTGTCGGTGGGGACCGAGCGGCCTGGGTACCACCCCGACTTCCGCAGCACAGAGTCGGTCGCTGCGGACCACCGCGGCTGGTTTTCCACTGGCATCCTTGAGGTGAGGTCATGTGGAGTCACAGGTACGTGAACTGGTGGACGTTGACGATCACGGCTGGATCCCCTGGGGCTTCCCGCGCAATCATCTTCTGTCGGCACCGATCGTGGGCTGGAAGAGACGATCGGCGCCCAGGAGGGCGGGTCCTGCACTAGCGTCAAGTGACCAGGTGTCAGGCATGCGCGGAGACTGGACATACCAGGTTATGGGGGGCGGGCATGACGACGACCGCGTCATCGGACAGTACACCGGAGTCGGAGTCGGAGTCGGAGCCGGGCGGTGGCGGTGGCGGTGGCATCCATGGTGAGCCCACCGGGCAGAGCGGGGACTCGCCGTCCGCTCCCGTTCCTGCGCAGGTGCCGCAGCGGAGCTCTGCCGGCTCGGGGGGCAGCCCCCGGGAGAGCATCTGGGCGATCATCGCCGAGGCGCTCGGCCTGGCGCCCGGAACCTCCCGGCGCAGGAAAGTGGTGTGGTTACTGGTGATGGTGGCGATCCCGCTCCTGGTCGTTTTCCGGGACACGCTGATTGACTACGTCATGATCAAGCCGAACGTGGCCAGAGAGAACGATTCCCACAAGGAGTACGACGCCTCCCAGTTGCCCTTCACCGTGTCCGTACAGCCCGAGAACGGCGAACCCCGTCAGTGGGCCATGGTTCTCGACCGGGAACTGACCGCCGACGAGGCACGGAAACTGACGTCCAGCAAGGACAGTTCGACCGCCTTCTCGTATCTGAAGGCACTGGGCGGCCATCCGCTCGCGTACGCGGCCTTGCTGGAACACGCCCCCAAGCGGTACACGCAGCAGCAGACGTCAACCGGCCGCATGGAACTCTCCGACACGTTCAAGATGATCGTGCTGAGCACTCGGTCCTCCCCCGTGGTCATCAACGACTGGAAGATCACCGATGTCACGTGCCGGAAGAGCACCGCACGCACGGTCGTCGGCTATCCACCTCAGGGCGGAACCACCTACCAGGGAATCCGGCTCCACATTCCACCCCGCGCCGACGAACCCGTGCTGACCGACGACGCCGAGGGGCAGGGCGAGTCCTACTTCGGCACCCACTACATCGAGGTCGGAGGCGGCCAGCCCTCGGGCGGGATCAGAGCGGAGGCGATCGCGCCACCGGGGCAGTCGTGCGAGTGGGGCATCAGCGTCCACTACAACGACTCCTACCAGAAGGGGAGGTGGGTCCAGCTGAAGGACGGGAACGGAAAGCCGCTGCGCACCCGGACGGAGTCCGTCCCCCTGAACCCCCGGCAGAAGTGGGTCTTCGGCGCCGTGCCCTGGACGCAGTGCCATGGCAAGCCCAAGGAGCCGATGTGCGACCTGCTGTAGTCGGCAAGGCCGTGGCTCTCGTTCTCCTGGCGTTACTGTGCGTCCAGGCATGCAGCCCGCAGCCGAGCAAGGAGAAACGGGACTCCAGGCCGTCGGCGCCCTACCTGGGCAATCGCGGATACGCCCTTCCGGACGGCCCGTTCACCCGCAGGGGAACGGTCATCACCGCCACGTGCAACATGGGCGCACGCTATGCCAGCGTCTCGGTTCAGGCCTGGGATCCCGAGACGTGGCGACCGCGCGCGGAGCGGCAGTTCCCCATTCCGAGCGACGCCGCGTTCACCAACTATCCGGGCGCCAAGGCGGTCAACAGCGCTCTCGTGGACCTCTGCGGGGTCAGTCCGGACGCACCGTCCCCCTATCCCGTGAGCAGTTTGGAGTACACGGCTCCCCGGATACGAGCCCTCTTCGACCTGGCGTTCACGCGCATGGCGGTAGTGCTCCGGGACCCCGCCGGCAAGACCACCAGCCACGTCGGCTTCGTGACGGGTGGCGCCGACCAGGACGAGGTCGTGCGCCTGGGCGGTGCGGCGCGTGACGACGAGCAGAACGCGGTGATGTCGCCCGACGGGCGCAGTGTGTGGTTCACGTACACGGCTCATGACGGCAAGAAGCGGATCGGTTCTCGGTCCGTGGCGGGAGACCACCGCCTGTCGGACCGGGGCCCGGCCGCCGGACACGGCGTCCCCCTCACCGTCTCGGGCAAGCCACCGCATGCTGTCCAGGCGAACATGGTGCGCCTCGCGCCGAACGGCCGCCGGCTCACTGCGAACGCGCCGAAGGTCTTCGGGAACGTCTTCGACACCTGGGGCTCCTCGGGTCCGCTCACGGGGGCATCGGCGCACGGCGCCACTCTGCTGAGCGGATGTGTCGGCGTCGTGGGCTGGATCGATGACGACCGGGTGCTGTGCCGCACGTCGTCCGGCTCGTTCCAGGCCGTGGACGCCCGTACCGGCCGTGCCTCAGGCGCCCCGATCAAGGTGGTCGGCCCGTATGACGGGACCGTCGCGGAGGGGATGCTGGTCTCGGCGGACGGGAAGAAGTCCATCGTCTCCGTTCATCAGCCCAACGGCCGGAAGAGGGAGGGGGCCGAGTACGAGGGTCCCGATTTCAGGGTGGTGCCGACCGCTCCCGGAGGTTCGACGAGCCGTATCTCCAACAATCTCCTGAGCATGGAGACGATGTTTCTGGAGTGGTGGTGACTTCGGTGTGGCTTCCACTGAGGGGTCCTGTTGATGGGAGCGGCTGCCATGCATCCAGCACAGCAGTTACCTCGGAGTAGCGAACTGTTGGCGCTGACCAGACGGACCGCCCTTGACCTGGCATGGCGGCAACCGGCGCTCACGCCTCCCCACCCGTCTGGGGTGGTCAGGGGAGAGGGTGGGTGCGGTGGCTCTTCGGCGGGTTACCTCGGCCGGCAGACGAATGGATCGTAGCGGCGGGTGGGGGTGGCTTAGTCCGAGACCGCCAGGTTCGATCACGCTGTGCTGTCGAATTGCAAAGAATTCCTACACCGGCCGAGTTTTTTGCCATGCAGGTTTGCGGCGAGCGTGTGCGGGCTGCTTGGCTTCTCGCATGACACAGAATCTGCCTGAATCGGTCGCATCGCATTTCGCGGCATTGGTTAGTGCGCTTGCTTTCGTGGCGACCGTCCACGATGACCCACGGGTTAGGGGGCGCGCGCTCCGCGTGCTTGAAATTCTTTTCTTCCGTCGCTAGCCGTTCGTATGCCGACCGGGTTTGTCCTGGCAGTGCCCTTTGAGTGAGGCCCCAGGGCAAACCCTCGCCCTTGCATCGCCCCTGTTTGGGATGTCCCTGCATTCCGCAATATCGCTTGCATGGTTTCGGGCGCTCTGAGCTCGCCTCGGGTGGGCGTGGCGAAAACCTCTCCACTGGGGGTGACGCATCCCGGGCCCTGTCCCGAAGCGAAGCGACCAGCGCCGGAGGCGCCATAAGCCGGACGGCCCGGCCCTGGTGATGGCGGAGGCCGCAAAGGCCCCGACCATTCCCGGGCGTCCGGCCCGAGGTGCGCCCGGGCGTCCGGCCCGAGGTGCGTGCCGTCGTCGGCGCCGTCGCAAGGCGCAGATGCCCGCGGCAGGGGTTTCAGCTGGGCCCGTCAGCGCTGCGCGTGCCGCCCTCCGGACCCTCGCCATCGCCCTCTGGCCTTGCGTCACGCAGAAACCGTTCGCTCTCCCAGGTGAGGCTGCGTTCGATCTGGAGGAAGTTCAGGTCGGTCACCTCGGCGAGTTCTTCCTCGTCGAGGTCGGGCTGCAGGCGCAGAGCGCGTGCGATCTTCCCGGCCCAGAGTTCTTCCTTGATGTAGGGGCGTTGCCGGTACTGCTGCTGGAGCTCGCCGAGGTGGTCAGGGCTACAGGCAGCCAGGCGTCGCATGCCGTCAAGGTCCGCGTTGTAGGGGTGGATGGTGGAGGAGTCTGGAACCAGGCTGAAGACTTGCGTTGCGGGCGTCAGGTGTTCGCCGCACAGGTCGCACAGCGTCGGATCGGGCTCAGTGGCTTCCGGCTCGGCCATGTCGTGGACGAGTCCCCTTCTTACTCAAAGAATCGTCTCGGTGCGCTTTGTTCAGCCGGCCGCTCCGGCTGCCCACCCAGAAATTCCCGAAGGACGGCCGCATTATGACCACCATGCGCCAAATTGCCCCGGCTGCCGGAGAAGCCTCTGTGTGGCGCCCTCGGGCTGATCCGAGTACAGGCACGCGCGAAGGCCCTTCATCGGGATCCGTCGGTCCCTCGCGCCATCGGGGGGCTACTGTGCAATCACGAAGCGTTACCACGGCAGCTTAGGAGGAGTCCCGTGTCATCGCCCTGCGACCCCCAGCACGCTCCCGCCGGTGATGTGGGCGCAGCGCTCATGATGATCGACTCTCGGCTCAAGGCAATCTACGACGACAAGACCCCGCCTGACGCCGAACAACAAGCGCTGACCGACCAGTTCGCCACGTCCTTGGACCCCAGCGCGGTGGATGACCTGCTGAATGGCGCATGCACGCTCATCTACATGTACATGCAATGGCTCCGGATGGCCTACGGGGAGCACGGCCAGGACGTCATCGAAGGCGTGGTGCCCCACCTCGTGGCGACGATGCGCATGATGCCCAGGAGCGTCCGTCCGGAGGCCATCCCCACCATGGCGGGTCTGCTCGTCGCTGCCGGCACGGGCCTGAGTCCCAGCCTGTGGCGCAAGCAGTACGGATACTGGACCACGGACGAGCTGAATCCCTTGGAAGCCACCGCCTTCCTGCTGGCGGAGCACATCAACCGGCTCACCGACGACCGCGACTTCGCCACCCGCCTGATCGCCGAGGCGCTGTCCAGCGTGGACGAAGGCTGATGCGTGGCGCCAGGTGATCGACTCGGGCGTCGCCGGTCAGCCTGAAGCAGACGCCCGCGCAGCTTGAGGACTTGACCGGCCCCGCCCACGGCACGGCCGACCTGCCGACGTCGCGGCGAGCGCGGTCACCACCGCACGCGATTTCCTACCACCGCACTTAAATACCGTTTTGGGCTCGCTTGCAAAAATATTCCAGCAAGAGGGAAAGATCTTCCCGCGAGGGGGAAACGCCGGTCGATAGCGACATCTCACGCCATCTCGGTTCACCGGTAAGTTGCCCGACCGATGCCCCGACCGCACATGCAGATATGCCCATAGAGAGCATGTGCGGGGCTTTTCCCGGAAGGTTGCCCCCTAGAGGGCATGCGCGGTGATTCGCCACCCAGAGGCGGACAAAGTCGCAGGTCAGCTGAGTTGTTGCGGCGAATTTCCAGCGGGTAAAAAACCGGATGGGTAAGTTGCCCGGCACTCCACCAGCGTGATTGGATCTTGCGAGCACGAACCGTTGCCACCGACGCTAATTTCGAGTGGGCAGCCACCGTGGAACCGGCCTGATTGGCATTACCGTCACCAGGTTCGGCGCAAGCCCCAAACCCACAGCATTGAAGGAAAGGCACGCCATGCGTAACGGCTTCACCCCGGAGATGGACACCTGCGAGATTTCCGACAGCGAGCTTGACGCCATTGCCGGCGGCATTGCCAGCGCCGGTGGCGAGGTCGCTGGTCACGGCGCCGCTGTGAGCGTCGGCGATGTCGCCGGGACCGGCCAGGCCCTCGCCTCCGCCCTGCCCGTCTCGCAGGTCACCGGCGTCGTCACAGTGCAGGCCACCGGTCTCTGACCGCAGCCGTCCCTCCACGGCGTTCGGCCCCGGGATGCATCGTCCCGGGGCTCACCCTTTCCGACCTGCGAGAGAACCCCACACGCAGTTCGGCCCTCGGCCCACCCAGTGGCCTGGCTCGGAGATTCTTTTGCGGTAGGCGGCGACTTTGTCGAGGATCTCGTCGGCGGTCTTGGCCCAGACGACCGCGAACCAAGCAACACGTCCGCATACGCACAGCCTATGACCCGCAATGAGTCGAGTTCCGTGAGCAATCACTACGAAGCCGGCTGCGCAGAAGGGGTCGGTGGTGGGCCGTCGATGTTCCGGAACTCGCGATCCGCACCCACCGCCGTTGCGGTAGACATCGCCGCTGATGCCGGAGACGGCTCTTGAACTGCCCGTCCGCCGTGCCGTCATGGCGATGCAGCGGGGAGGAGCGAGCACGGCCAGGGTGGCCCCCCACAGGAGACACCCTGGCCGTGATCGCATACGGGGCGACCAGCGCGCCCGCATGCAGTGCTGTGCCGAAGCAGGCTGCCGTGTCACCCGACCACGCGATACGTCCCCTGTGCGGGACATATGCGCTCTTCCAGGCACCTGGTCGTGCGGGTGTGACAATCGATCCACCAGTGACGCAGTAGAAGTAGCCGATTGGTCATCGGCGTACGCGGATCCGACGGCTCCCCCCGTGCCGGTGGATCCGCCACCCGGCGCGGGCGGCGCCACTTTCCCCCAGCCCGCCCGCGCCGGCATCACCAGCACCGCGGCGAGCGCACCGTGCGCGGCCTCGACCACCGGCACGAGCCCTCACCTGGCCGAATGCCTGCGCTTCCGCGTCGGATCCTGGCGGACCGTGTCCAGTCGCCGACGCCATGGCCAGTAGGCTTGGCCCGCTGCGGAACCCCCCACCACCACACGCGCCGACACGGTGACGTATGGCCTGCGGCGGTTGAGTCGTCTCACAACATGAGGATGAAACGCAGATGCTGATAGCGGGCCGCTACCGGCTGCACGCCCGAATCGGTCGGGGTGCGATGGGGGAAGTCTGGCGGGCTTTCGACGAGACGCTCGGCAGACCGGTGGCCGTCAAACTCCTGCTCACCCATGAGTCCGATCTCACCGCCGCCTCCCGTTTCCGTCTGGAGGCACAGACCGCCGGCCAGCTCAACCACCCTTACGTGGTGGGTGTTCTCGACTTCGGAGACCACGACGGCCGTCCCTACCTGGTGATGGAGCTGGTCGAGGGTGACAGCCTCGCCCGTCACCTCGAATCCACCGGCCCACTCGCCGCCGAACGCGTCGCCCGCATCGCCGCCCAAGCCGCGGCCGGACTCGCAGCAGCCCACTGCCGGGGCATCGTGCACCGGGACATCAAGCCCGGCAACCTCCTCCTGGACCCCGACGACACCCTCAAAATCGGCGACTTCGGCATCGCTCGCTTCCTCGACGACCCCGCCACCGCGCTCACCGTCGCCGGACAGATCGTCGGCACCAGCCTCTATCTCGCACCCGAGCGCGCCCTGGGCCGGCCCGCCGGCCCCGCGTCCGACGTGTACTCCCTCGGCTGCGTCCTGTATCAACTACTCGTCGGAAAGCCGCCCTTCCAGGCCGACACCGCCCTCGCCATCCTCCACCAGCACCTGGAGACCGCCCCCGTACCGCCCCGGCAGCTCGGCGCCCGGATGCCACCCGCCTTCGAGAACTACCTGCTCAGCCTGCTCGCCAAGCAACCCGAGGACCGACCCACCGCACAGCAGGACGCCAACTGGTTCGTCTCGGACGCATGGCAGGGGAACCCCGAGCCCCTGCCCGCCGCCGCACCGTCACCCCAGCGGCCGTCAGTGCTTCCGGGCCGGCCAGCACCAACTCCACCGCTCAGGCAGGACCGCGCTCCCGCAGCCGATCCCGGCCCCGCCACCACCTACATGCTGCCGAGCGTCACCGGACATATCGACCGTGCCCGACAACGACCCGCCGTTCGCGAACTGTTGTCAGCACGGCCGAGGGCGCTGGGAATCGCCGCCGGAGCGATGGCGTTCCTCTCCGCCATGCTCATCGGCATGGTCTGGTTCGCACCCGACCGCAGCTCAGCGGAGACCCCACAAACGAACGCCCCACCCACGATGCGTCCCGCTCGCACAACGCCGTCAGCCCCGGAGCCCAGTACGGCCCGGACGACGGCCCCTGGAGCCGACGACGGCTACTTCGGTGCAGAGGACAACGCCCAGAGGGAAGAGCCGAAGAAGCCGCATCGGGCCCGACAGCCGGAATCGCAGCGACAGTGAGGAGCAGCGTCGGTTCGCGGACCGCGTTGCGAACTGAATTCCTGTCGGGGCGCACGCCACACGGCGCGGCTGACAGCAGGCAGCCGATCCTCGCTTCCCCTGGTCACACCCGTGTTAGCCGGTTGTTAGTCGAGCGGCAGCCTTGCGCTAGTGGCCCCGGTCAGAGTGGGTGACGTATCGAGAGACCGCGACACCGACTGCCCCCGGGGAACCCAACATGAGCTTCAGCACCACTGGCCGCACCGCCCGCCGTCGCACCCTGCGTATTGCCGCCGCGGCCCTGACCGCAGCCGCCGGGCTCACCCTGACTGCCTGCTCCGGCTCGGACACCGCCGACGCGAAGTCCGCGGGCCGGACGAGCACGAGCTCGGCCGCCGCCAAGTCCATCGCCTCGAGCCGGTCCGGAGTGCAGGGCTCCGATGGCAAGGCGGGCCCCGATGCCGAGATCGGCACCAAGTCGAGCGCTGCGGTCATGCGGTCGGGCGGCACGCGGGCCACCGGCGGCGGCAAGACGGCATCCCCGGTCCGCACCCAGACCCTGGCGGACGGCATCAGCAAAGCCAAGATCTACAAGCTCGGCTCCCAGCGCTACCGCGCCGAGATCGTCGCCCGTGGTTCGGTTCTGGCCACGATGGAGACGACGGGGCAGGACGCCGACGCCGGGCTCGACGCCAACGACATGTTCGTCGTGCTCACGATGGGCGGCGAGGTCCATTCCTGGATGGGCGGCGGACACCAGGGACCGGGCACCTTCACGCTCGCGGGCGGCTGGAAGGCCAAGGTCACGAAGGTCGGCGAGCTGCGGTACCGCGCGCAGATCATCGGCTTCGAGGGCGTGGCCGCCACGCTGGAGACGAAGGGGCACGACGTCGGGGTCGACGCCAACGGCGTGTACATCGTGCTCAGCGCCGGTGGTGTGATCAGCGCCCACGAGTAGATCCCCGCCCGGCTGCGCGGTGGAGCCACCTCCGACGAGGCGGCTCCACCGCTTCAGCGGTGCCCGTCCGGTCAGCCCTTGCCGAGCAGCTTGTTCATCCGGGCGATCTCGGCGCTCTGGGAGAAGATGATGTCGCCGGCCATGTCCTTGGCGGGCTGGAAGCCGCCGTCGGCCTGCTCGCTCTTGGCCATCTCGACCGCTCCTTCATGGTGCTTGACCATCATCTTGAGGAACGCGGTGTCGAAGGCCTTGCCGGAGGACTTCTCCAGGGCGTCCATCTCCTCGGGCGCCATCATCCCGGACATGGAGCCCATGGAGTGCCCGGCGTGCTCCCCGCCGCCGT
Source organism: Streptomyces sp. NPDC043738 (assembly GCF_056436545.1). NCBI lineage: Bacteria > Bacillati > Actinomycetota > Actinomycetes > Kitasatosporales > Streptomycetaceae > Streptomyces > Streptomyces sp. NPDC043738. The sequence continues at coordinate 75,009 of NZ_JBWKCJ010000026.1, forward strand.
GCTCCGCGGGCACCTGCTCGCCCCAGGAGGTCAGCCATCCGGACAGCGTCTTGATCTCCGGGTCCTGGGCCTTCTTGATCTCCCCGGCGAGCTTCTCGACCTCGGCGGACCGGGTACGGCTCGCGACGAGTTCGGCCATCTGCACCGCCTGGCGGTGGTGCGGGATCATGCCCGTGGCGAAGGTGACGTCGGCGGCGTTGTGCCCGCCCTTCTTGGCGGAGGCCGACGCGGTGGGCGCAGCCTTGTCGTGGCCTTGGTGGCCGGCCGAGCTGTCGCCGGTTCCGCCGCAGGCGGCGAGTACGACGGCGGCGGTGGCCGCGGCCGCCACGGCGACGGCGCGGCGGATCAGGGAACGGCGTGCGGTCATGGTGAAGCAACTCCTGTGCGTGTGTGCGTGATTCGGGCTCAACGGGCGAGGACACCGGCCGAGCGGCCGGGTCGCCGGAGCCGCCCTATATGCGCAGGAGTTGCAGTTCGCTCAGTGAGGGTGGGGCACGTCCGCCCAGGGACGTCGCCGGCGGCGCTGTCGGCGCGCCCGCTCCGACGCGGGTGGCCGTACCGGCCGGGGCCAGGGCGGGCAGTACGGGGGCCGTGCTCGTTCCGCCGGCCGCGCAGGTCCCGTCGGCGTGCTGGGCGTGCCCGCCGGCGCCGTCGTGATGTGCGTGGGGACAGTCGCCGCAACCCGCCGCTTGCCTGTGCGCCGGGAACGTGGCGGGGGCCGCATGGTGGGCCGCCGGCGCGGCGTGCGCCGGTGCCGGCCCAACGGCAGGTGCCAGGCCGTGCATGGCCAGCACGCCCGCGAGCACGGCCAGCACCAGCAGCAGACGCGCCCGCGCCCCATGGGGCCGGGCCGTGCGCCGCGAGTGCTGTCTCATGCCTTGCATCGTAGACGGCGGGCGTCGGCAGCCGTCACCCGGCCGTCGGTGTGACACGCGCCGGTCGCTGCGGGTCCGTCAGCCGTGGATCACTCGGTCGGGACGGCACCGCGACGCGTGGCCACGACGTCGAAGAGGGCCCAGCCGTCCAGCTCTTCGGTCGCCGGATCATCGGGACGCCACCCCTCGGCCAGTGCTTCGTCGAGCAGGGCCCTGACGGTGCCGGGCTCATGGAGGTTCAGGAACCGCCCGCCGGCCGTACCGACCGCCCCGGCGTGCAGGTACCCGTCCGGAACGAGTCTGCCGGGGCCCTCGCGGAAGTGGACGTGGAGCCGCCCCCTGGCCTCGAACAGGCGGATGACGAGGGTTTCGCAGCAGTCTTCGTACCGGCGGACGTTGCCCGGCACTCGGTGGGTGTGGCGCAGGGACCACAGGAAGGTCTGCCCGTCGACCACGAGACGCCGTGCCTTCTTTTCGCTGCGAGCCATCCGTCGATGGTAGACCGGCGGTGCGTCGGCTCGGTCGTGCGCGGCGACCGATGCCTCAACCGGCCGCCGCCCTCGGGGTGTTGCGCAGCGGATGCTCAGCCCATGCCGCCGGCGCCGAAGCCGGGCGTGGCGCTGCCGTTGGCGTTGCTCCAGTCGCGCCCGTTGCCGCTGCTCATGCCGCTGCCGCCGCTCAGGTCGCGGCCGCTGCCGTTGTTCATTTCGCGCCCGCCACCGTTGCTCATGTCGCCGCCGCCACTCCAGTCGCGCCCCTCCGAACCCACGTCGACCCCGCCGGGGTTCGCGTCGCGTGCCTCGGGCCGCGAGTCGGCGGTCTGGGTGATGGTGCCGACGGCTTCGTCGCCACCGACGTCGGCGGCAGCTGTCCCCGCGGCGGTCAGGACGGTGACGGCAGCCAGAGCGGCCGCGGCCAGAGTGGCACGCACTCGCATTGCACTCTCCTATCAGTAGGTGTGGAATCACCCTTTTCCGACTGCTTTGATATCCATACCGTCAGTGACGACATGCACACGGATGGACGACTGCGGATGCCCGATGTGCGTCATTGAGGTAAAGGGGATCCCGACGCGGGCGCGGGCGGCGGGCAGGACCTCCCGATCGAGGCCCCGCCCTTGATGCCTCGCGGCCTTGAGGGCCGCAACCGCGCGCTCAGCCGGCGGCGGCGCCGAACCACCGTGGCAGCCGGCCGACCAGATCCCGCTGGTCCTCGCCGACCCACGCGACATGGCCGTCCGGCCGCAGCAGCACCGCGGGCACGTCCAGTTCCTCGCTGACGTCGACGACGTGGTCGACCCGGTCCGCCCAGCCCGCCACCGAGAGCCGGCCGGTCTGGTCCAGGAGCAGTCCGCGGCCGCCGTGCATCAGCTCGTAGAGGCGCCCCTGCTTCAGCTTCACGTCCCGCAGTCGCCGGCCGAGCAGTTCATGGCCCTCGCCGAAGTCGTAGCGGACCCCGACCGCGGTGACCATCCCGGTGATGTACCGGTTCACCTCCTCGAAGTCCATCAGCTTCGAGAACAGCTCCCGCAGCGCGGTCGCACCCGGATCGGTCCCCAGCAGCGTCATCTGCGCGCGGGTGTTGTCCAGCACGCGGGCGCCCACCGGGTGCCGTTCGGCGTGGTAGCTGTCCAGCAGCCCCTCGGGAGCCCAGCCGTCGACCGCGGCGGCCAGCTTCCAGCCGAGGTTGAACGCGTCCTGCACGCCGAGGTTGAGCCCCTGCCCGCCGGTCGGCGGGTGGATGTGCGCGGCGTCGCCGGCCAGCAGCACCCGGCCGACCCGGTAGCGCTCGGCCTGCCGGGTGGCGTCGCCGAACCGGGACAGCCAGCGCGGCGAGTGCACACCGAAGTCGGTGCCCGCGTGGGCCCGTAGCTGCTGCTTGAACTCTTCGAGGGTCGGCTCGGCCGCACGGTCCTCGGCCACCCCGTCGGCGGGCACGACGATGCGGCACACCCCGTCCTCGTCGGGGGCGGTGACGCCGAAGCGCAGTTGGGTCCTGTTGACTTCCTTGACGGCGGCGGCGATCGTCGCCGGATCCTCCGTCACCTCCATCTGCCCCAGCAGCGTCTCGACCGTGGCGGGCTCGCCGGGGAAATCGACGCCGATCAGCTTGCGCACCGCACTGCGGCCGCCGTCACATCCGACCAGGTAGCGCGAGCGCAACCGCGTGCCTCCCTCGGCCGCCCCGCTCTCGTCGCCGGGGGCGCCCCCACTCGCCAGCTCGACGGTCACCCCGTCCTCGTCCTGGCTCACCCCGACCACTTCGCGGCCGCGCCGGATCTCGGCGCCGAGTTCGAGGGCGCGCTCGTTGAGCAGCCGTTCGGTGACCGGCTGCGGGGTGGCGACACCGTACGGGTGCGCGGTGTCCAACCGGTCCGGCCACGGCTTCGCGATGCCCCCGAAGAGACCACCGACCTGGTACTTCTCGCTGGTCGCGAGGAACCGGTCGAGCAGGCCGCGCTGGTCCATCATCTCGACGCTGCGTGCGTGCAGGCCCTGTCCCCGGGACTGCTTGGTCGGCTCGGTCGACTTCTCCAGCACGACCACCCGCACTCCGGCCAGCCGCAACTCGCAGGCCAGCATCAAGCCGGTCGGTCCAGCGCCGGCAATGATCACGTCGATCAACGCAACCCCTCACTCAGTGACAGCAGTTCCCCTGCAGCCGAATCCGCGGATTCCGGCCGAGGCCGGTGATTCTGCTCCATCACCGGGGCCTTGCCGCAAGCCCCCTGGTGCGCTATAAGTTGAGAGTGGCAAGGAGTGGATATCCCTCCTTGCCTTTCTTTTTGCCGTCCGCTGCGCACGGGCGGCACGGCCGTCACGGAGCCCTGTGTCCATGTCGTTATGTGGGACCAATGGGGCAAGTTGCGCGGTCCGCGACATAAGTGGTTTGAGTTGTCTTGACGAACTCCCGAGGTCGCAGGAAGCTGAGCCGCCCCCCACGGCAACCTTCCTCTTTCACCGTTGGAATGCCCATGCGCCCGCTTGTTTTCGCAGGTTCGCTCACGGCCGCCGTGGCCGCGCCCCTGCTGCTCGCCCCTTCCGCTTACGCCACCCCCGGCGACAACGGCACCGTGAAGATCCACGATGCCCGCACCGGGGCGGAGCTTCGTAAGAACGAGCCCCACGTGTGCACCTTCTACCTCGACGCCTTCGGCTTCGACGCCGGACAGCGGGTCGACTGGCACATCGAGGCCTGGGCCCCGACCGCCGGCGTCAAGGGCGAGACCGTGAAGTCCGGTGCCCTGACGCTCGACGGCGAGGGACACGCCCGTACGCAGGACCTGTCCCTGCCCGACGGCCACTACAAGCTCTTCTGGAACTTCGACGGCGAGCACGGCCGGGCCAAGCACAAGGTCTTCTGGACCGACTGCGAGGACGACACCCAGACGGGCGGCACCAAGCCCTCGAAGCCCGCCACCCCGTCCGCCTCCGAAGAGGCGACCGCCACCCCCACCTCGTCCGCCCCCGCGGACACCGCCCCGACCTCCGCGGCCTCGCCGTCACCGTCCGCGTCGAGCGCCGGTGACCTCGCCGAGACCGGCAACGGCGCCCCCGTCGGCCTGCTGGCCACGACGGCCGCCGGGCTCGTCGCGGCCGGCGGCTACCTGGTCCTGCGCCGTCGCAAGGCGCAGCAGCAGCACTGACCCGGCGAGGCCCCCGTGCCAGGCACGGGGGCCTTTCCGCTCCCTTCCCGACGCCGTCTCACCCAGCTCTCTCCTGCGCCAGCAGCGCGTCCACGGCCGCCCGGTCGATCTTGCCGTTCGGGTTGAGCGGCAGCGCCCGCAGCGCCGTCAGGGTCTCGGGCACCATGTACCCGGGAAGCCGCTCGCGCAGCGCGGCGCCCACCCGGTCCGCGTCCGGCGCCTCGTGGCCGGTTCCGCTGTAGGCGGCCACCAGGCGGGGGCCGTGTGCCGTCGGCCGGGCCAGCACCACCGCGTCGGCCACCCCCGGCTGCTGCCGCAACGCCGCCTCCACCTCGCCCAGTTCCACGCGGTAGCCGTGCAGTTGCACCTGCTGGTCGAGCCGTCCCAGGTGCACCAGCTCACCGGAGGTGTGCCGGGTGACACGGTCTCCCGTGCGGTACCAGTGCGCCTCGGTGAGGGCGGCACCAGGGGCGCAGGGCGCGGCGTCCGGCGTCAGGAAGCGGCCCTCGTCGTCCTTCGCGTCGAGATAGCCGTGGAAGCGCTGGGGGCCCCGCACACACAACTCGCCCTCGTGGAGCAGGATGTCGGCGCCGGGGTGGGGGGTGCCGATCGGCACCGTCCCGTTCGCCGTCCGCGGCCAGTCGTCCTCGGACTCCGGCAGCCGGTAGGTGGCGCAGGTGACGGTCAGTTCGGTCGGCCCGTAGCCGTTGTCCACGCTGCTGCCGGGCGCGGCGCGGCGCCAGGCCCGCGCCTGCTGATAGGTCAGCGGTTCGCCGCAGAACATGCTGTGCCGCAGGGTCGGCATGCTGTCCGGCTTCAGCGCGCGCAGCCGGCCCGCGAGGGTGATGACGGAAGGCACCGAGTTCCAGTGGGTGATGCCGCGCTGCCGGATGAAACGGACCGCTGCGAGCACCTCGTCACGGGTCGGCACCACCAGCGTCGCCCCCGACCCCCAGGCGACGAACATGTCGAAGACCGAGGGGTCGAAGGTCAGGTCGAAGGTCTGCGAGAGCCGGGCGCCGGGCCCGGCGGCCGCACGCGGTACGACGTGCTCCAGATAGGCGGCCACATTGCGGTGCCGCACCGGCACCCCCTTGGGCCTGCCGGTGGATCCGGAGGTGAACAGGATGTACGCGATGCCGTCCGGGTCCGCCGCCACCGGGGGCGGTCCGGCGCCGTCCCGGGCCGGCGCCCTCCGTGCGGACGTCGCGTCCGCGCTCCGGTCCTCGGGCTGCCACACCGGCGCCGCGATCCCGGTCGGGTCGCCGTTGCCGTCGGTGATCACGACGTCCAGGGCCGCCGCCTCGGCGACGGCGGCATTGCGGTGCGCCGGGAAGGCCGTGCCCAGGGGCACGATCGTGGCACCCAGGCGCTGCACCGCCAGATATCCGGCGTACGCGACGACGGTGCGGGAGGCCAGCAGCCCGACCCTGGAGGGCACTTGGCCGTTCAGGTGCCGCAGCAGGCCGGCCGCGATCCGCTCGGCCTCATCGGCCAGCTCGGCGTAGCCGAGCGCCCGGCCGTCCACCTCCAGGGCGGTGGCGCCGGGACGGGCGGCGGCCGCCTGCGCGAACCAGTCGTACAGGGTGCGGCGGGCGCTCATGCGGCGTCCGCCCGCAACGGGCCGTGGCAGGCGGTGCGTATCTCCGAGGGGGCCTGCGGGTCAAGCTCCAGCTCGTGCAGCCAGGCCGCGTCCGGCGAGTAGCGCGCCCTGAACGGGCGTCCCACCAGGGCCGGATCACGGGCCTGCAGCATCCTCAGCTGGAACCAGCGGCCCTGCCGCGTCTCCTCGATGCCGTCCACCGCGACCTTGCCCGGCGTCGCGGACATCACCGGGCCGCGTACCGTGCGGGCCAGGCCCGGCAGCGTGCGGTAGGCGTCCTGGAAGATCCGTGCGGCCCGGGCCAGCGGCACCTTGAAGTACTCCTGGGGGCCGGTGTCGCGCTCCACGAACATGTAGTACGGCACGACTCCCGCGGCCAGTTCGGCGCGCCACAGCCCGTTCCACACCTCGGCGTCGTCATTGACGTGCGCGATCAGCGGGGCCTGGCCGTAGACGACGGCTCCCGTGGCGCGGATCCGGCGCAGGGCCCGCTGGGCCAGGTCCGTCGCCAGCTCCCGCGGATGGCTGAAGTGCGCCATCACCGCGAGCTGCCGCCCGGAGGCCACCACCTTCTCGAACAGCCGCAGTACCTCGTCGGCGTCCTGGTCGGTGACGAAGCGCTGCGGCCAGTAGGCGACCGATTTGGTGCCGATCCGGACCGTCCGGACCGTCTCCACGTCCAGCAGCGGCTCCAGGTGCGTCCGCAGGCGTTCCGTCGTCATCACCATCGGGTCGCCGCCGGTGACCAGTACGTCGTGCGCATCGGGGTGCTCGGCGAGGTAGCGGATCAGGCCCGAGGGGTCGGGGGCGGCGAAGCGCAGGTCCGCGTCGCCGATGAACTGCGCCCACCTGAAGCAGTAGGTGCAGTAGGCGTGGCAGGTCTGCCCCTGCGTGGGGAAGTACAGGACGGTTTCACGGTACTTGTGCTGCAGGCCGGGCAGCGGCACGCCCTCTTGTACGGGCACGTTGAGCTGCTGCTGCCCCGACGGGTGGGGGTTGAGCCGGTCCCGGATGGCGGTGACGGCCTCCCGCAGCAGCGGCTTGTCGGCCGGGTCCGCGGAGAGCTTGGCGAGCTGCCGTTCGTCCTCGGCCGTCAGCATGCCGCGCTGCGGGAAGGTCAGTTGGAACAGCGGGTCCGCCGTGCCGCGGTCCCAGTCGATCAAGTGCTCCAGGACGTAGCCGTTGACCCGGAAGGGCAGCACCAGCGAGATCCGCCGCACGGTCTCGCGTACCTCAGGTGCCAGTCCGTAGCGGTCGGCGATCTCGTCGATGTGCCGCGGTCCGAAGGCCCGGAAGCGTTCGCCGTACGGCGGCGGGCCGTCCGCCGGGCCGGGGGCCGGCCGGCTCGTGGGCGTCATCGTGTCCCCTCGGCGTCGTTCTTCTTGCGGAACAGCTCGTCGCCCAGGACGAGGAAGTCCAGGTCCATGGCCCGGAAGGCGGCCAGGGCGTCGCCGCGGGTGTTGACGATGGGCTCGCCCTTGCCGTTGAAGGAGGTGTTGAGGAGCACCGGCGGCACCCCGGCGCGCTCCAGCGCGTCGAGGACGGCGCCCACCGCGGGGGCCTCGTCACAGTGCAGTACCTGCGGCCTGGTGGTGCCGTCGACGTGGACCACCCCGGGAGCGACCCGCCGCCCCAGTTCGGTGGCCTTGGCCGCGCCCAGCATGTAGCGGCTGAGGTGCTCCTGCGGCTCCCACAGGCGGGCGCCGTAACCGGGACGGGTCACCCCCGCGAACGGGCGCCACTGCTCCCGGTCCTTGATGATGTTCACCCGGGTGTTGACCTCGGCGGTGTCGGGCACGGCGATGATGGACCGGCGGCACAGCGCACGCGGCCCCACCTCGGCCCGCCCCTGGGCGACGGCGCCGACGCGCCCGTCCAGCAGCAGCGCGGTGACCTGGTCGATGTCCAGGTCCGAGCGCACCAGGTCGGCGGTGTCGGGGTCGGCGGACCGCGGGCCGGCCGGTCCGTCGATGTCGGTGCCGAGGTACGGGCTGAGGGGCTGTCCGGTGCGGTGCTCGGGCGGGTTGACGAACCAGGCGGCGCCCAGGGCCACTCCGGCGTCGTGCGGCACCGGCGGCACGTAAAGCGGCCCGGGAAGGGTGCCGTTGGTGCTGCAGTTGAGTGCCACGCCGCCGGCCAGGCAGAGTTCGTCGACGCCGGAGAGTCTGCGCGTCGTGGCGACCAGCGCGGTGACGGTCTCCTCCACGATGCGCTGGGCGGTGTAGGCGACCAGGACGGCCTTGGGGTCTTCGGCGAGGCGCCCCTCCGGCAGGGTGGGGCCGGCCGCTCCGGCGAGCTTCGTGTAGCGCTCCCGCCAGGCCGCGACGGTGGTGTCGTACTGCTCCTTGATCTCGTCGGCGGTGGCGTGGCCGGTGCTCTCCTGCAGCGGGCCGACGGCGAGACGGAAGTCGTCGGCGGAGAGGTCGACCAGGGACTCGACGGCGGTGCCCCGGGCCCGGCCGTAGGCGGCCAGCCCCATGGTCTTGCCCGCGTTGAGGAACGAGAAGCCGAGCCAGGTCGACGCCGCGTCGTAGGCGTAACCGAGCGAGGAGGTGCGTGGCCAGGTGCGCTCCAGGCGGGGTTCGGCGCCGTCCTCGAAGGTCCAGACGGTCGACGACTCGTTCTCGCCGTGTCCGTCGACGACCAGGACGCCGGCCTTGCTGAACGGTGAGGCGTAGAAGGAGGAGGCGGCGTGTGCGGCGTGGTGCGGCACCCGCACCACGGACGGCTGCCGCCCGCCGAAGTCGAGCCCCACGGCGAAGGCCAGGAACTCGGCGTCGTCGGTGAAGCGTCCGGGGTAGAGCTGCTGGGTGTTCCAGCCCACGGCCACCACGTCGATGTCGGCGGCGGTGATGCCGGCCTGTTGAAGGCAGAATCGGGCGGCGTTGAGGGGCTTGCGGTACAAGGAGTGGCGCACCCGGTTGCAGCGCTCCTCCTCGGAGAAGGCGATCACCTCTCCCTCGCCGTTGACGAGGCAGGCGGCCGTGTCGTGCCACCCGGTGGGGGGCGCGTTGACACCGAGAATCCACATGGACGGCTCTCCGTAGGGGTCGTGGGGATCTGGGGCGAGGTCGGGGCGGGGCCGTCGGATGCGGCGCCGGAGTGTGTCGGACTCCGGTCAGGCGAAGGACACTTCGCGGTCCAGCAGCGCCAGCCGCCCGTCGGCCAGGTGCAGCCGGTCGTTCTTGTAGTTGAGGGCGGCCGAGCGCAGATCGCGCAGGTTCTGCTCCAGCCGTGTCGGGGAGTCCTTGAGGTAGCCGTGCTGCAGGCCCACCGCGTCGATCAGGTCGTCGACGGCGGCCAGGCACTGCTCCGAGGCGGAGATCTTCAGGCCGTTGAGCAGCAACTGGCAGGCGGGCGCGGTGATGTCCGCGGTGGTCTCCACCATCGCCAGCGTGTGCCGCAGCTGGGCGTGGACGGCGTCGAGCCGCTGGCGTGCGGTGGAAAGCCTGGTGAGCAGCAGCTCGGAGCCGACGTCGAAGCGTTTGCGGCCCGCCGGGCTGCGGATCAGGCCCAGGACCCGGGAGAGCGCTCCCGCCGCGGTGCCCAGCCACGCGGCCGACCAGCCGAGGTGGGCGTAGGGTCCCAGGATGTGGTTGGCGATGTCGCGGAAGGGGACGTCGGCGCCGATGACGTGGTGGCCGGGTACGGTGCCGGTCAGCTTCAGCGGCGGGCTGTGGGTGGCGCGCATGCCCATCGGCTGCCAGTCGCCGGCCGGTTCCACGACGAGCTGGTCGCGCGCCGCGTACACCAGGGCGACGTCGCTCTGGGCGGTGGCGTCGGCGTTCTTCATCGTGATCAGGAAGCCGTCGGCGTGGGCGCCTCCGGTCACCACGGGCGCGAAGCGGTCGATCAGCAGCTCGCCGCCGCTCTCGTGCAGGGCGGAGTGTGCGCTGTAGAGATGGCCGCCCTTACCGCTCTCGGTGCTGACGGAGGCCAGATAGCTGCGCCCGGCGCCGAGCGTCGGCAGCAGTTTCTCGCGCAGCGGCGGCCCGGCGAACTCGACGGCGGCGGCCACCTGCTGGCAGTGCATGGTGAAGATCAGGGCCACCGACATGTCGCAGCGGCCCAGTGCCACTCCGGCATCGACGACATCGCGCAGGGTGCCGCCGAGGCCGCCGTAGCGCGTGGGGACGACCAGGCCGAGCAGTCCGGTGTCGCGCAGTGCGTCCAGTGCCTGGACGGGGAAGGCGGCTTCCCGGTCGGCGGCGGCCAGATGCCGCTCGGCGACGGCGGTCACCCGGGCGATCCGTGCGCTCAGCTCCGGCCGGTCACCGGTGGGGCCGCCGTAGCGGGCGGCGGGGCCGTCGGCCGCGCTCACGGCGCCACCCGTCCGCCGGTCGCCCGGTCGACGTCGAGCCGCCGGTACAGAAGGTCGATGCATCCGCTCTCCACGGCGGTGTCCTCTCTCGGGGTTCAGCGGGCGCCGGTGGCACTGCGGACGATGCGGCACAGCCCGCCCATGCTCCGCAGGTTCTCCGGGACGAGGTCGTCGGCGTCGAGTTCGATGTCGAGCCGCGCTTCGAGGCGGTCGATGATCTCGACCATCCGGAACGAGGTGAAGCCGGGCAGCGCGGCCAGGTCGACGTCGCCGGTACGCAGCAGCGCCTGGTCGACGTCGAGGACCGCGCCGACGACGAGGGCGATGCGGTCGCGCAGACCGCCCGGGTCCGGTGTCGTCGCGGCGGCCGGGGCGGGGAAGATCCGCCGGTCGGCCTCGAGGAGTTCGGCGAGGCGGGTGACGGTGCCGGCGGGTTCGGGACGGCCGCGGACGACGCGGCGGTAGGTCACATACGCCTGGGTGACCAGCTTGTCCCAGTCCGCCAGATGCTGTGCCGTCGCCTCGTCGAGGGCGCCGCCGTCGGCGGCGAACAGGGCGTGCAGCCGTCGCGACCGGGCCAGCAGCCAGGTGTCCCCGGTCAGCCGGTGCCAGGCCCGCTCGCGGTCCGCGGCCTGGTCGAGCGCGGCGAGGTAGTCGGCCATGGCGGCGTGGTCGATGCGCACTTCGGGGCGGGCCGGTGGGCCGGGTTCGGCGGTGACGTCGTGGAGGTCGATCCGCCTCAGTGCGGCCAGCTCGGCCCGGGTCACGGTCCAGGCGCCGGGCTTGGCCGCTCCCCACTGGGTGTCGTTGTCATAGGCGTCGACCACCGTCCAGGGGCCGTCGGCGACGGCGGGCGCGAGCAGCAGGAAGCTGTGCTCCATGTGCCGCTGCCCGAAGTACGGCAGCCAGGGCATCTCGTGGGCGTCGGCGAGGGCGTAGCGCAGTTCTCCCGGTGCGAGGGCCAGCCGGTCGAGCCGGGCGCCGGTGATGGTGGTCCTTTCTCCGAAGGTCAGGCCCAACGACCGCTCTGCTTCGGCGAGTTGCTCCTCGGCCGGCGGGTCGACCGTGGGCAGCCCGTCCGCGCCGGGCCGCCATCGGGAGCTCAGTTTCGAGCCGAGCCGCAGATGCGTGCCCGCGCCGTGGAAGTGATCGGCGAGCACGGCCAGGTTGGACTGCACACAGTCCAGGACTTCGGCGCGTACCCCGGCCAGGGCCGGAATCGGGTGCTCTGTCGCGTCCTGCACACATCCCCCGTTGTCGAGCCGCGGCGGCGTCCGACAGCACGCCACCCACTCCTATGAATTCCACAATGCGGAATATCACATCCGCTTTGCGGGATTAAGCTAGCCCGACCGGTCGGCTTCAGCAACGCCCAGTGACCTAGATCACTGCACCCGCCAACGCGTCGGCGCATGCGCCGCATTGAGGGATCGGCGCTCCCCGAAGGCCGGTTGACGCCCCGAAAGAGAGCGCCCTAGAGTCCCCACCACTGCCGCCATGCGGATTTCGCATTCCACTACGGGCACGTCCGGGGCGGACACGCATCCGACGGGGACGTAGAGGCTGAGATGCACAAGACCGGGGCCCTGGGCCCGATCACCGCGTCCACGGACCGGTTCGTGCGGAGCGTCAAGGCGCTCACCGACGCCGAGGTCGGTGCCGGGACACTGGTGCCGCCATGGACCCGCGGCCATGTCATCACCCATGTGGCACGCGCCGCCGACAGCCTGTGCCGACTGCTCACCTGGGCCCGGACCGGCGTGGAGACCCCGCAGTACACCGACATGGACACCCGGGCCGCCGAGATCGAGGCCGGAGCGCGGCGCCCGGTCGACGAGCTGGTGGCCGATGTCCTGGCGAGCGCCGAGCGCTTCGACGACGCCGTACGCACCCTGCCCGAGGCGGCATGGACCTACCAGGTGCGCATGCGCACCGGTGAACTGCGCACCCCGGGCGCCTTGGTGCCCACCCGATTGCGCGAACTGGAGGTGCACCACGTCGACTTGGCGACCGGGTACACCTTCGCCGAGGTGCCGCCGCAGGCCGCCCGCTGGATCATCGACGACCTCATCGAAGCGCAGCGCCGGTGCGAAGGCGTCCCGCCGCTGCGCATCGAGGCGACGGACACCGGCCTGACCCACGAACTGGGCACCGGCGGACCGACCGTCCGGGGCGCCCAGGCCGACCTCCTGGGCTGGCTCACCGGACGCACCGACGGAACCCGCCTGTCGACCTCCGGTCCGGGTCCGGTCCCCGGCGCGCCGTACTGGATCTGACCGGGGCGGGTCAGGGCGGGGTGTCCGCCACGGGGTACGGCACGAAGGTACTGCTGTTCTCGTTGACGGCGAGCGGTTGCCCCAGGGGAGGTACGGCGCGCTGGGGGCAGTCGAGGCGCTCGCAGATGCGGCATCCCATGCCGATGGGGGTGGCGGCGCCCGCGTTGTCGAGGTCGAGGCCGTCGGAGTAGACGAGCCGGGAGGCATGCCGGATCTCGCAGCCGAGGCCGATGGCGAAGGTCTTGCCCGGCTCTCCCCAGCCGCCGCGGTGGCGGGTGACGGCGCGGGCGGTCCACAGATAGCGCTGTCCGTCCGGCATGGCCGCGATCTGGACGTGGATGCGGCCGGGCGCGGCGAACGCCTCGTAGACGTTCCACAGCGGGCAGGTGCCGCCGGCGCGCGAGAAGTGGAAGCCGGTGGCGGACTGGCGCTTGGACATGTTGCCGGCGCGGTCGACGCGTACGAAGGAGAACGGCACACCGCGCAGCCGGGGGCGCTGGAGCGTGCTGAGGCGGTGGCAGACGGTCTCATAGCCGAGGCCGAACAGGTCCGTGAGGCGCTCGATGTCATAGCGGACCTCCTCCGCGGCGGCGTGGAAGGAGGGGTAGGGCAGGATCAGCGCGGCGGCGAAGTAGTTCGCCACGCCGATCCGGGCGAGCGACCAGGTGTCGGATCCCTGCGCGAAGTCCTCCGCCGCGAGCGCGGACAGCTCGGCGCCGCATTCGAGCAGGGCGAGCTGGGTGGCCATCCGGAACGCCTGCTGGCCGGGGCGCAGTCGGCTGGACAGATGCAGCACCCGGGCGGCCGGGTCGTAGTGGTGGAGCTGGTCGGAGTCCGCCGTGATGCGCACCCCGTGACGGTCGGTGAGCCGCGCCGACAGGGCGCGGAGGACCTCGCCGGGGCGGATGCCGATGTCACGGGCGAGGCCCTCGGCGGCCAGGTCGGTGTCGTGGAGGTAGTTCTGCCGCCGGTAGAAGAACTCCCGGATCTCCTCGTGCGGCGAGCGCGGCAGGGCCAGTTCGGCGCTGTCGCGGTCTTCGGCCGCCACGGCCAGCTGCTGGGTCAGCGCGGTGTTGCGCCGGCCGAGCTCCAGCAGCACCCCCGCCACCGCCGGCATGCGGGTGGCCAGTTGTGCGAGGTCGGACGGCGAGATGCGGGCCTGGGCCACCTCGTTGGCGAGGGTTTCGCGCAGGTCGGCGACGAGCCGGCTGGTGTCCCGCGCCGAGAAGAAGCTGGCGTCGAGGCCGAACGCCTCGGTCAGCCGCAGCAGCACCGGGACGGTCAGCGGCCGGGAGTCGTGCTCCATCTGGTTGAGGTAGCTGGGCGAGATCTCCAGCCTGCGGGCCAGCTCCGCCTGGCTGAGTGCGCGCTCCTCACGCAGACCCCTCAGCCGCGCCCCCGCATAGATCTTGCTCACCGGAACTCCCCGCTGTCCTGCTTCCCCAGGACGTGCTCCCGTCCCCACCGGCCGAGCGGCTCCAATGCGGTCCCGAGGGCGACGCCGCGCCCGGTCAGCGCGTACTCGACACGCGGGGGGACCTCGTCGTACACCTCGCGGGCAATGATGCCGTGCGCCTCCAGCTCGCGCAGCTGGGAGGTGAGGACCTTCTCCGTCACACCGGGGAGCATCCGGCGCAGCTCGCCGAAGCGGCGGGGACCCGCTTCGAGCGCCCACAGGATCAGGACCTTCCACTTCCCGCCGATCACGTCCATGGCCGCGTCGATCCCGCAGTGATACGCATCGGGCGCGCCCGGCCTGCCCACCGTCGCCATCGCTGACCGCCACCCCTCCTCGACCTGGTCACATACCTCGGGGGAAGTACCCACTCCGAAGTGCGTACTTGTTGCCCGCCGGGCTGTTGACCAGCCTAATCGTCATGACTGACAACACCTCTGACGATGTTTCCCGCGCTCCTTCCCTGACCCTCGTCGGCCTCGGTGACATGGGTACGGCCCTGGCCCGTGCCTGGCTCGCCGCCGGATACTCCGTGACCGTCTGGAACCGCACGCCCGGCCGGGCCCGGGCCCTGGTGGCCGCGGGCGCCGGCCCCGCCGCGAGCGCCGCCGAGGCGGTGGCCGCGAACGCTCTGGTCGTGACCTGCCTGCTGGACGACGCCTCGGTCGGTGCGGCGCTGGAGGGCGTCGATCTGACCGGCAAGGACCTGGTGGACCTCACCACCGGGACGCCCGCCGAGGCGCGCGAGCGCGGGGCGTGGGCCGCGGCCCGAGGGGCCCGGTTCCTCAGCGGCGGGATCATGGCCGTCCCGCCGATGGCCGGGATCCCGGAGGCGGGCGGCTATGTGCTCTACAGCGGCTCATCCGAGCTGTTCGAGACCCACCGGGCGGCTCTCGCGGTCCCGTTCGCCGCGCGATTCGTCGGAACCGACGCCGGACACGCCGCGCTCCAGGACGTGGCGCTGCTCAGCGCGATGTACGGCATGTTCGCGGGCGTCACGCACGCCTTCGCGCTGGTGCGCGGGGAGCGGGAGATCCCGCTGAAGGAGTTCGCGCCGCTGCTGTCGGGCTGGCTGACGGCGATGTCCGCGTCGATCGAGCAGACCGCGGAGCACCTTCAGAGCGGTGACTACGGCTCGGGCGTCGTCTCCACCATGGCCATGCAGGTCGCCGGGATCAAGACCTTCGTGGGCACCGCGCACGAGCAGGGGGTCAGCCCCGAGCTGCTGACGCCGTACTTCGACCTGATGAAGCGCCTGGTCGACGACGGGCGGGGGGACGAGAGCGCCGCGGGAACGGTCGATCTGCTGGCGGCGGGCGAGGGGAGGTAGGGACCCGGGGCGCCGCCCGCGTCTCCTCCACCCGCCCGGTGGCCGGGCCCGCGCCGATGCGTGCGGGCCCGACGCCCCTCCTACGGCACCAGGTCCGACTGCTCGCGCTGGTGCGGGATCGCGATGCCGTCGGGCTGCTGCAGTGCCACGGTCCGTGTCGGGGCGGGAATCCTGATGCCCTCGGCCCGGTACCGCTGGTGCAGGCGCTTGATGAACTCGTGCTTGATCCGGTACTGGTCGCTGAACTCGCCGACTCCCAGGATCACCGTGAAGCCGATCCTGGAGTCGCCGAACGTGTGGAAGCGGACGGCCGGTTCATGGTCGGGAACGGCACCGGTGATGTCGGTCATCACGCTCTGGACGACCTCGGTGGTGACCCGCTCGACGTGTTCGAGGTCGCTGTCGTAGCCGACCCCCACCTGCACCAGGATCGACAACTGCTGTTCCGGGCGGGTGAAGTTGGTCATGTTGGTGCCGGCCAGCTGGGCGTTGGGGATGATCACCAGGTTGTTGGAGAGCTGGCGCACCACGGTGTTGCGCCAGTTGATGTCGACCACATAGCCCTCCTCACCGCTGCTGAGCCGGATGTAGTCACCGGGCTGCACCGTCTTGGAGGCGAGGACGTGCACCCCCGCGAAGAGGTTGGCGAGGGTGTCCTGAAGCGCCAGTGCCACCGCGAGTCCGCCCACGCCCAGCGCCGTGAGCAGCGGGGCCACGGAGATGCCCAGGGTCTGCAGCACCACGAGGAAGCCCATCGCCAGCACCAGGATGCGGGTGATGTTGGCGAATATGGTGGCCGATCCCGCCACTCCGGATCTGGACTGGGCGAGCGACTTCACCAGCCCGGTGATCACCCGTGCCGCGGTGAGCGTGACGACCAGGATGAACAGCACGGTCAGGGCCCGGTTGACGTTGCGTCCGACCGTCGCCGTCAGCGGCAGTGCCGCGGTGCCCGCCGCCAGGCCGGCGCATATCGCCGCCCAGGGCACCACCGACCGCAACGCGTCCACCATGACGTCGTCCCCGCTCCACCGCGTCCTGCGTGCGTGCTTGGCCAGCCAGCGCAGGACCGCCCGCAACAGCAGGCCGGCCACGACACCGGCGGCCAACGCGGCCCCGGCGACGATCAAGTCATGCAGCGTGAGCGCGCGGTTCACCGGCCGGCTCCCCCCGCCCGGAGAAACAGCTCCGCTGAGCACGGGATGTAATGTCTCGTCACCTTGCACCTGCTCGTCTCTAGGACTGTGGATGCGCCGGGACGTCGACGGACGCCCTCGGCACGATCTGCCATCCTGCCGCACGGGTTTGCGAGGTGATCGTCGAGGTTGCGGGTTGCGGGCGGCACGGTCGCCGCGGGTAGACGTCCGGCCCGGGCCGGACACGTGAGGCCCGGTCAGCTCCCTTCGAGGTGGGAGCGGACGCCGTACGGGGCCTGGAGGTCCTGGACGCGTGGCCACCACGGTGGGCCCTGCCGGTAGGGACGCAGGGGAGCCGTGCGCCGACCCGGCCGGGTACGCGAAAGCACTCCGACCGGGTCATCGGACGGCGGCCGCCTCCCGGGCAGCCGCCGTCGCCGTTCGTCCTCGTCGTCAGTCCTCGTCGTCCTCCGCCCGGCGCTCGCCTTCGGCCTGGGACGGCTGGGTGCGCATGGTCGCGGGGTGCCGCTCCTCGGACGGGTCCATGTCCTCTTCCAGCCGCTCACCCTCGGCCTGCGACGGAGTCGTGTACTCGTAGTTCTGGCCCATGGCTGCCTCCGCAACATCAGAGCGCGCATACCTACAAAACCACCGTAACGCCACAAAACCAGCGTATCGCTTCGGCGGATGCCGTCCGGCAGGGCAATACTGGCCGTATCCGGAACGCAGCCCTGGAAGAAACCCACTCCTCGGAGAAGGGGTCGAGGGAGCGCTGACGAGCAGATGACCGGCAATCCCAGCGGCGCACCGGCGCCCCCGCCGGACCGCACGGGCAACGGGCCCGCCGTCTCCCGCGCGGAGTTCGACGCGCTGTTCGATTCGGTCCGCACGTGGGGGCGTTGGACCCCCGCCGACCGCGGCGCCTGGAACCGGGTGACCTCGGAGCACGTACGGCGGGCCACCGCGCTGGTCCGGTCCGGAACGGTCGTCCCCCTGGCGCACCCGTGGAACACCGCGCCCGGTCCGGACAACCCCCTCCCCGCCCTGCACTACATGTCCGACCTCGGCGATGTGGAGGCCCCGGAGCCCTCCGCGCACAAGGACTTCATCGGCATCGACTACCACGGCAAGGCCGTGAGCCATCTGGACGCGCTGTCCCACATCGCCTACCGCGGGCGTCTCTATGACGGCCGGGCGGCGCGCGAGGTCGTCGACGCCGGGGGCGCCCGCTTCGGGGCCGTGTCGGCGCTGGGCCCCCTCGTGACCAGAGGCCTGCTCCTCGACCTGCCCGCCGTTCTGGGCAGCTCCTGGCTGGAACCGGGGCGGGCGGTGCACGCCGGGGACATCGTCGCCGCGGAGCGGGCACTCGATGTCACGATCGGCGAGGGCGACGCGGTGCTGCTCAGGTCCGGCGCCCCGCGCCGGCACCGGGAGCTGGGGGCCTGGGACGCCGCCGCGGCGAGCGCGGGGTTCCATGTGGACGCCGTGCCCCTGCTGGCCGAGCGCGGTATCGCCCTGCTCGGCGGCGACGGCGACAGCGACGTACGACCCTCGCCGGTCGACGGCCTGCACTCCCCGGTCCATGCCCTCGCCATCGCCGCGATGGGGGTGCCGCTCCTGGACAACCTCGACCTCGAAGCGCTCTCCGCGGCGAGCGCCGGGACGGGCCGTTACGCGTTCCTACTCCTGGTAGCGCCCCTGAACGTCCCCGGGGGCACGGGGTCGCCCGTCACGCCGGTCGCGGTGCTGTGAGAGCCGCGCCGACCTCGGAAGGAGGCCGGGCCACCAACGTGATCACCGCTGCGGTGCCGCCACCCCTTCGGCAGCGGAGGGCGACCGAGGCCCCCCGCCCGCGCGCCTGGGGACTTCTCGCCACCCCCGACGATCAGTACCGTTATATGTGCAAAGTTCTACAATTGGATCAAACGGTACAGTTACTCCGACACACGGGTGGTCGTAAGGCACGTACGGATGTGGGAAGTGATCCGGATGGGGCTCATGGGAGACGGCATCGGCCCCGCCCACGCACGTGAGCAGTTTCTTCGCGGCGGATCGCCCGAGGGGACCGTGCGCAGCGCGATCCTGAGTTCGTGGCAGCGTTCGGTGTCGCTGGGGCTCTCACCGGAGGGATGTGAGCTTCCCTATCTCCAGGACCTCGACCTGAACAACCGCCTGGTCCGCGCCGCGAAGCCGGTACTCGACCGGCTGGAGGCCAGATTCGCGGGCCGGAACATGAACGTGTCGCTGGCCGACGCGCGCGGGGCGGTGCTGCAACGCCGTTTCGGCGAGGCCTCTCTGGTCAGGCGTCTGGCCGCGATCCAGAGCGTCCCGGGCTTCGTCTTCGCCGAGCAGTTCGGCGGGACCAACGGAATCGGTCTGGCGCTCGCGGAGCGGCAGCTGATCAACGTCTACGGCGCCGAGCACTTCGCCGAACGCTCCCAGTCCAGTGCGTGTTCGGCGATTCCCGTCCGCGATCTGCTCAGCGGGCGCATCGAGGGCATCCTCTGTTTCGGCTTTCCGCTGGCCGACGCCGATGTGGCGCTGAACGCGGTGATCCGCAGCGCCGCCGGCGCCATCGAACGGCGGCTGCTGGAGCAGAGTTCGACGCGGGAGCGCGCCCTGCTGCAGGCGTACCTCGACGCCAGGCGCCGCTCGCCGGCCCGCGAGGCGACGGACGACGGTGAGCTGGCCGAGAGCGGCCTGGACTGGCGCGATCAGATGATCCTTAAGGAGAAGGCCGCCGATCTGATGGCCTCGGCCCAGCGTGCCGCCGTGGAGGTGGCCCTGCCCGGCGGCCGGCGGGTCACCCTGCTGAGCCGCCCGATGACGAGCCCCTCCGGGGTGGAAGGCGTCGCCATCGAAGCGGTCCTCCCCTCCCGGCAGCACCTCGCCGTCCCCGCGGAAGGGGCCGTCGCCCCCACGCCGACGGCGCAGGCCGTCGCCCCTGCCCCGATGGCGCAGCCGGCCCTCGCCCCCTCCGGCCGGCTGCGCGGGCGCGTGCCCGCGGCCGTGAGCGACCGCGCGGCGGCCACGGCCGGCAAGCCCGCCGCACCCGGCACCACCGGGAGTACGGCCGGCCGGACCACCAGCGGACTGGTGCTGGTCGGCGAGCCGGGGGTGGGGATGTACGCGGTGGCCGCCCGGCGCCGCCTGGAGCTGCTGTCCGAGGCCAGCGCCCGCATCGGCACCACCCTGGACGTGAGCCACACCGCCCGGGAGCTCGCCGAGATGGCCGTTCCGCGCCTGGCCGACTTCGTCACCATCGACGTTCCCGAGGCGGTACTGCGCGGCGAGGAGCCCACCGAACCGCACACCGAGCTCTTCCGTACGGTGGTCCACGGCTACCGAGAGGACTGCCCCTTCTACCCCGCCGGCCGGCAGGTCCGCCTTCGTCCCACCACACCCCAGCTCCGCTGCATGGCAAGCGGTCAGCCCATACTCGAGCCCGACCTGCGGACCGCCGCGGGCTGGATCGCCCAGGATCCCTGGCACGCCCAGCGGCTCCTCGACCACAACGTCCACTCCCTCATCGCGGTCCCCCTCGTCGCCCGCGGCATCGCGCTGGGCGTGGCGAGCTTCTACCGCTCACGGGACCCCGCCCCCTTCGGGGACGACGACCGTTCACTGGCCCAGGAACTCGCCATCCGTGCCGCCATCTGCATCGACAACGCCCGCCGGTACACCCGCGAACACACCATGGTCCTGGCCCTGCAGCGCAGTCTGCTGCCGCGCAGCTTCCCCGAGCAGAGCGCCGTGGAGATCGCCCACCGCTATCTGCCCGCGGAGTCGGGCGTCGGCGGAGACTGGTTCGACGTCATACCCCTCTCCAGCACCCGGGTGGCCCTGGTCGTCGGGGACGTCGTCGGCCATGGGATGCACGCCGCCGCGACGATGGGCCGGCTGCGCACCGCCGCGCGCAACTTCGCCGAACTGGACCTCGCCCCCGATGAAGTCCTCACCCACCTCGACAACCTAGTGGGGCGCCTCGACCGGGACGAGAGCAGCGAGGAGGCGTCCTCCGACAGCAGCGGCATGATCGGCGCGACCTGCCTGTACGCCATCTACGACCCCACCTCGCAGCAGTGCGTGATGGCCCGCGCCGGCCACCCGCCACCCGGAGTGGTCGCTCCCGACGGCACCGTCACCTTCCCCGACCTGCCCGCCGGCCCCCCTCTGGGCCTGGGCGGCCTGCCCTTCGAAACGGCCGAGTTCCACCTCCCCGAAGGCAGCCAGCTCGTCCTCTACACGGACGGGCTGGTCGGCGGCCGCCGGCGCGATGTGGACGCCGTCCTCGACCAGCTGCGCGGAGCCCTGGCCCACCCCAACCGCCCGCCCGAGGACACCTGCGAGGCGGTTCTGCGGGCCGTGATGCCGGACCACCCCGCCGACGACGTGGCGCTGCTGGTCGCCCGCACCCACGCCCTGGACCCCCACCGGATCGCCACCTGGGGCCTGACCTCCGACCCGGCGCTGGTCTCCGGCATCCGCGCCGCCGTCGCCCGGCAACTGACCGAATGGGGGCTGGAGGAAGTCGCCTTCCCCACCGAACTCCTGCTCAGCGAGCTGGTCACCAACGCCATCCGCTACGGGACCGATCCCATCCAGGTGCGGCTGCTCTACGACCGCACGCTGATCTGCGAGGTCTCCGACACCAGCAGCACCGCCCCGCATCTGCGCCACGCGGCCACCACCGACGAGGGCGGCCGCGGCCTGTTCCTCGTCGCCCAGCTCGCCCAGGCCTGGGGCACCCGCTACACCGCCGACGGCAAGGTCATCTGGGCCGAGTTCGCGCTGGAGGTGCCCGGCGGGCTGCCCGGCGTCGCGGAGAGCTTCTTCGACGACATTCCCGCTATCTGACGGCCTGTCCGGCAAAGAACCCAAAAGGGGTCGTAGCATGCGGAAATGCACCCGCCCGCCGCCGATGTCCGCTGCCGGCGGTGCACCGCGAGACCACCGCACCCGGCGCCGTCACCACCGCCGAGCGCTCCACAGCACCGCCGATGCCGTCGACAAGTACCGAGAGGCCGACCCCCGGAGAAGTCCGTGCCCGCCGCCTTTGAAAGCGCCCCTCCCCCGCGTCGTGGCGCCGCGCCTCTGGTCCGCGTACGCGGCCTGCGCAAGCGGTTCGGCGGCACGCTGGCGCTGGACGCGGTCGACCTCGACGTGCACTCCGGCAGCGTCCTCGCCCTGCTCGGTCCCAACGGCGCGGGAAAGTCCACCCTCATCAAGGTGCTCGCGGGCGTCCACCACGCGGACGCGGGCGAGGTGACGGTCGCCGGGCACCCGCTGGGCACCGAAGCGGCCTTGCGCACCATGTCGTTCATCCACCAGGACCTGGGGCTGGTCGAGTGGATGACGGTCGCCGAGAACATCGCCCTGGGCACCGGCTATCCACGCCGTGCCGGACTGCTGTCCTGGCGGGCGACCCGCAGACGGTGCACCGAGGCCCTGGGCATCGTCGCGGCGCACCTCGACCCCCGCGCGCCCGTCGCCGGCCTCCCGAGGGCCGAACGCTCCCTGGTGGCCATCGCCCGCGCACTGGCCACGCAGGCCGAACTCATCGTCCTCGACGAGCCGACCGCCAGCCTCCCGGCCGCGGACTGCGCCCGGCTCTTCGCCGTACTGCACACCCTGCGCGACCAGGGCCACGCCATCGTCTACGTCACCCACCGGCTGGACGAGGTGTACAAGGTCGCCGACGCCTTCGCCGTACTCCGCGACGGCCGCCTCGTCAGCCACGGCCCGCTCGCCGGCCACCGCCCCGCGCGGCTGGTGCGCGACATCGTGGGCAGCGAGCCGGGCGGCTACCGCCTCGCCCCGGTCACCGGCCCGGCCGTCCTCGGCCTCGACCGCGTACGGACCGCGCACACGGCACCGGTCAGCCTGGAACTGCGCGCCGGTGAGATCCTCGGCATGGTCGGCCTCACCGGCGCCGGACACATGGAACTGGGCCGCGCCCTCGCCGGGGCCCGGCCGATGCTCGACGGACGGGCCGTGCTCGACGGGCGGCGGTACGCACCGCGTTCGGTGGCGGCCGCAGTCGGCTCCGGCGTGGGCCTGGTCACCAGCAACCGTCAGGAGGAGGGCTGCGCCGGCGAACTGACGGTACGGGAGAACTTCCTGGCGAACCCTCGGGCCGACGGCCTGCCGGCCCTGCGCTGGATCAGCCCCCGGCGCGAGCGAGCCAAGGTCGCCGCCCTGGTCGACCGGTTCTCGGTGCACCCCCGGGACACCGAGGCGCCGATCTCCACGCTGTCCGGGGGGAACCAGCAGAAGGTCATGGTCGGCCGGTGGCTGAGGCTGAGCCGAAGGCTGCTGATCCTGGAGGAGCCGACCGCCGGGGTGGACATCGGCGCCAAGGCGGAGATCTACCGCCTGCTCCAGGACGCGCTGGCCGAGGGCCTCGCCGCCCTGCTCATCTCCACCGATTTCGAGGAGGTCGCCCACGTGTGCCACCGGGCCCTGGTATTCGTCCGCGGAGCGGTGACGGCGGAGCTGAGCGGCACCGCCCTCACGGTCACCGGACTCGCCCGCGCCTCGTCGGCCATGCCCCCGCTGACCGGGACGATGTGACGATGGCCGCCTTCCCCCGCCCCCCGCTGGGCCGCCGGTTCGGGCACCTCCTCGGCGCCTACGGCCTCTTGGCCCTCACCGCCGTGCTGTTCCTGGCCTTCTCCCTCGCCCTGCCGGACACCTTCCCCACCCTGGACAACGTCTCCGCGGTGCTGTCCAACCAGTCGATCCCCGCCATCCTGGCGCTCGGCGCGATGATCCCCATCGTCACCGCCAAGTTCGACCTGTCCATCGGCTACGGTCTCGGCCTCACCCACGTCATGACGATGCAGCTCATCGTCGCCGAAGCGTGGTCCTGGCCGGTCGCCTGCCTCGTGGTGGTCCTCGGCGGCGCGGTGGTCGGCGTCTTCAACGGGGTCGTCGTCGAATTCGCGAAGATCAACTCCTTTATCGCCACCCTGGGCACCGGCAGCATCCTGTACGCCTTCACCGGCTGGATCACCAACGGGGCCCGGATCGTCCCCGGCCCGCACGGCCTGCCGGCCGCCTTCACCGACCTGTACGACTCCCGGTTCCTCGGCCTGCCGGTGCCCGCCTTCTACGTCCTGGCCCTGACCGCCGTGCTGTGGGTGCTGCTGGAACGGCTGCCGCTCGGCCGGTATCTGTACGTCATCGGCTCCAATCCGCGCGCCGCCGATCTGGTGGGCATTCCCTCCCGTCGCTATGTCATCTACGCCTTCGCCGGATCCGGCCTGGTCGTCGGTGTCGCCGGCGTCCTGCTGGCCGCGCAGCAGCGCATCGGCAACCCCAGCGTCGGCCTGGACTATCTACTGCCCGCCTTCGTCGGTGCGCTGCTCGGCTCCACCGCGATCACCCCCGGCCGTCCGAACGCCCTGGGCACCCTGGTCGCCGTCACGATCCTCGCCATCGGCCTCGCCGGCATCGGCCAGCTCGGCGCCCAGTTCTGGGTCACCCCGCTGTTCAACGGCGCCACCCTGCTCCTCGCCGTCGGCATGGCCGGCTACGCCGCCCGGCGGCAGCTGCGGCAACGGCGGACCGAGCCACCCCGAACCCGCCATGACGTGCCCGAGGCCGCCGCGTGACCTCCGGCGGTCACCCCCGTTCCGCCCCCTCCGCGAGGAGCGCCCTGCGCGCGACCCGTAAGACCGCCGTGCGACGCGGCACCGTCGCCCTGGCAGTCGCGGCCACCGTCCTCCTGGGCTGCGAACGCGGGGCGTCGAGCGGCGGCGGCCCGGTCTCGGCACGGCCGACCACGCCGGGCTGTCCCAGCGCACTGGCCAGGGCCGAGGCGGCCGTTGCCCGGGCCGAGAAGACCAGCCGCGCGGGGAACGGCCCCACCGGTGGCCCCAGGGCCGTATCCGGCAAGAAGATCATCTATGTCGCGCAGACCATGAACAACCCGGGCGTCGCGGGCGCCGCCTGGGGCGTGCTGGAGGCCGCGAAGGTCATCGGCTGGGACGTCCGGGTGATCGACGGCCAGGGCACCCCCGCCGGGA
This sequence comes from Streptomyces sp. NPDC043738, assembly GCF_056436545.1. Lineage (NCBI taxonomy): Bacteria > Bacillati > Actinomycetota > Actinomycetes > Kitasatosporales > Streptomycetaceae > Streptomyces > Streptomyces sp. NPDC043738. The sequence continues at coordinate 99,682 of NZ_JBWKCJ010000026.1, forward strand.
TCCAGGCGGCGTTCAGCCAGGCCATCGCCCTGAAGCCCGCGGGCATCGTCATCGGCGGCTTCGACCCCCACCTGACGTCGCAGCAGGTCGCGAAGGCCAACGCGGAACACATCCCGCTCGTCGGCTGGCACGCGGTCGACTCCCCCGGCCCGAGCAAGGACCCCGAACTCTTCAGCAACGTCACCACCGAGGTCGGCGATGTCGCGAGCATCAGCGCCGACTGGATCATCGCGCACTCCCACGGCAACGCCGGAGTCGTGGTGTTCACCGACGCCTCCATCCCGTTCGCCAGGAACAAGTCCGAACTGATCAAGAAGGCACTCGCCGGCTGTCCGGGTGTGCGGATCCTGGCCGAGGAGAACATCCCGATCTCCGACACCAGCAGCCGAACCCCCCAGGAGGTCTCCTCACTCCTCTCGCGCTTCCCGGACACCTGGACCCACTCCGTAGCCATCAACGACGTCTACTTCGCCGACGCCGCCCCGGCCCTGCGTGCAGCCCGCAAGAAGGGCGCCGGTGCCCCGTACAACATCGGCGCGGGCGACGGCGACCCCTCCGCCTTCCAACGCATCAACAGCCGCCAGTTCCAGACGGCCACCGTCCCCGAACCCTTCGCCCAACAGGGCTGGCAGATCCTCGACGAATTCAACCGAGCCTTCTCCGGCACACCCGCCAGCGGCTACGTCGCCCCCGTACACATCGCCACCGCCGCCAACAGCCGCGGCGCGACGACCTGGGACCCACCCGGCTACCGCGCGACGTACCGAAGGATCTGGGGCAGGTGAGCCCGGAACACACCACGGGCCCCTCGCCAAGTGCACTCCACGATCTCGTCGTGGGCGACATTCTCGGTTGTGCCTGCCCCGTCGTCACGAACGCCGACCAGATGCCGGCGTTGCGCCGGGCGTCCAGCCACCGCTCCGCAACGCGAGGGCGGCAGCAGCGTGCGAAATTCGAGCCTTGCCTTCAAACGCTGGCAGTGACCTTGAGTAACCATCAACAAGGCCGGCAACCATGCGGTCGTCCCCCCGCTCTGGGCTCACTCCGTCGCTTTATGGGCCCTGGGGAGAATCTGGGGAGAATCGAACACAGGACGACAGACCACGCCATGCCCGCGGCGAGAGATGCGTCAGCCGCTTCGGCGTGCGTCCTGCAGGGATCGGCGCGCGGTGCGAGCGAGAACCGCGGAAGTCGGAACGCTCGCTCATCGAGAAGGCGCGCCGCGCCCAGGTATTCGACGCCGCCGAGCACCACGGTGAAGGCAGGAGCGCTCAACAGCCACGGCGCCTTGCAGTCGCTGGTCTCGGCCTCGTGGGAGTCGACGTTCGAGGCAGGAACGGTCCTTGGTCCGATCGCCTTCCTCCACCAACTTTTCCACCGCCATGGGGCCACCGCCGGGTTCCTGCCTGCCCCGCCTTCGCACTCCGCCCCCTCCACGCGCCGTGCTGTCGGAGTTGAGGTCGAGATCCCGTATCTGACCCTTCGCCGCATGCCGCCCCGCTGGAGAAGATCCAGCGCGACGGAATCAACCAACAGTGTCCGCATCAAGCGGTGCAGGGCCAGCCCCGGTTGGCAAGCCCCACCATCAGGTCGAATGGGATCGAATTCCTTGATCGAGGATGGTTGTCTCTGCCTGGTGGTGCTGACGTTGCAGGTCAGCACCGTCCCGTCTGAGGCTGGGTCCTGCTTTAGGTGCTTCATGTTCCGCCGCTCTCACGCACCGCTCACGCACGGAAAGTTTCAAGCGGCGGGATTTCAATCTACGACCTCTTCGTCACGGACTGCTGGGCTTTTCGGAAGGTCGCCCTGGGGCGGTCGGTGGTCTCGTCTGGCAGGTGGACGCACAGGAAATCCCGGTGAGAACGATCAGGGGCTTGGCCAGCAGCTTGGCTACACCTCGAACGTGGGCTGTCCGGAGGCTTCGAGCGCGGTGCGGCGGGCTTCGGCCCGGGTGCGGGCATGGTGCTGGTCGTAGTGCAGCTGGCAGCCCTGGCACATCGCGCGGAGATTCTCGGGCTCGCAGTGTTCCGGCGCGTGGTTGAGGTGGGTGGTCGTCAGGATGACGCGGGAGCCGGTGCCGTACGCGGGCTGTCCGTGCCGGTTGGGGCACCGGCCGGTGTGGCTGCCGCGCCCGCATTCCCCTTCGCATTCGCACCGCCACACGGCGCGGTTCTTGAGTGCGTCGCTGATCTCCGGCCAGTTGTCGGGGTAGCGGTCGCGGTCTCGGGCCGGATCGGCATGTGGTCACCGCTCTCCGGCTTCGAGCTGGTGGGGGACGCCGGAGGCGCGCAGGTCGCGGAGGTCGGGGAGGTGGTTGTAGAGGGTGCCCGGGGAGACGTTCAGCAGCTTGGCAATCGAGGTGATGGAGAGACCGGGTCGGGCAGCAGGTCGCGGGCGGCCTTGATGACAAGCCCTCGCGGGTGCCCTGGACGATGAGTTCGCGGATGAACTCGGCGAGGGCAGCGAAGACGTGGAAGACGAGCCGGCCGCCGGGAGTGGTGGTGTCCAGCGACTCGTGCAGCGAGGTGAACCCGATGCCACGCTCGCGTAGTTCGGCGACCATGTTGATGAGGTCCTGGAGACTGCGGCCGTAGCGGTCGAGTGAGGGGACCACGAGGGTGTCGCCGGCATCGAGGAAGGCGTGGCACGCCTTCAGCTCCGGGCGGAGCACGGTCTTCCCGGACTTCTTGTCGGCGAAGATCTTCCGGCACCCGGCGGTGGCGAGGGCGTCGACCTGCCGTTCGAGCTTCTGCCTGCTGCTGGACACCCGGGCGCACCCGATTTTGATCTCGGTACGCACCAGCGGCTCGGCGAAGAGGAGTTCGGGGTGGCCGGACGGCGCCGGAAGGTCACTCATGGCCACGGATCATGTCAAAAAACGGTGGTGCCTCAGGTTCTTGAATGACCCCGGTTTTTGGAGGGTTTTTTGAAGGCCCTGCGGGACACTTGTGGTCCCGCAGGGCGATCTTCAGAAAACGAAGGCTTTTTGACGACTCAAGGGCCTGGGCGGTGCGGGTGAGCTTCCGCGCGGCTTCCGTCGGCTACGGCCTGTGCGCTCTGGGGCTCATCCCTGCGAACACCGCCTGCAGGACGCGGTCGATGTAGGCGGGGGTGATGGGCTGCTGTGTGATCAGGAGTCTGTAGTACAGAGGGCCGGACAGGACGTCGAAGGCGAGGTCCAGGTCGAAGTCAGGTGCGAGCTGCCCTTGGTCCTTGGCGACTCGGAGGCGTTCCAGGGTGTTGGCGGTCTGCGGCTCGATGAAACGCCGGTTGAGCGCAGCCGCGACCTCCGGATCGTGCTGCCCTTCGCCGATCAGGGCCTGGTAGAGCGGACCCCAGGGGGGCCGGCCGAGCAGGCCGACGGCCTTTGTCATGGTCTCGCGCAGGTCGGCGACGACATCGCCGGTGTCGGGGTGGCTCAGACTGTCGGTGCTCAGGCTGAGCACCGCGTCGAGGAAGAGCAGGCCCCGGGAGGGCCAGCGCCGGTAGACGGTGTGCTTGCCCACTCCCGCCCTGGACGCGACCGCCTCGATGCTGAGTTTGGCGTAGCCGCCCTCCAGAGCGAGGTCGAGGGCAGCCCTCATGATCGTTTCGGTGCGCCGGTCGGCGCGGTCGCGGCGGTCAGTCATGACGACACCATACCGGCACGGCACGTGCCGTATTGACAAAACTCCTGTTCTTGATCAACCATTTCCCAGCGGCACGGCACGGGCCGTGCCGTGCCGAGTCGAGCTGCCAGCCACCGAGAAATCCAGGGGGAGTGGGTGCGTGATGGACGCCGATGCGATCGTCGTTGAAGCCCCACCGGCCAGGGGTGATCCGGCCCTGCCCCGGCGACGCCCCGCCAGGGCCGCGCACGACATCCCTCAACCACGCAAAGGACCCCGATCTTGTCCCCTGACCCGACCACCGTGCACCCGCTGCCCGCCCACGAACGTGTGGTGTTCCTCAACCCGCTGGTCACCTCACCGAACATCACCGTGGGCGAGTACACGTATTACGACGACCCGGACGGCGCCACGGACTTCGAGCACCGCAACGTCCTCTACGCCTATGGGCCGGAGCGTCTCGTCATCGGCAAGTACTGCGCGATCGCCTCGGGAACCACGTTCCTGATGGCCGGCGCCGAGCATCCGACGATGGGGGTGTCGACGTACCCGTTCACCATGTTCGGCGGCCGGTGGGCCGAGCGGACACTGGACATCGTCACCGCCATGCCCAGCCGCGGCGACACGGTGGTCGGCAACGACGTCTGGTTCGGGTACCGGGCGACCGTCATGCCCGGCGTACGGATCGGTGACGGTGCCATCGTCGCGGCCGGCGCCCTGGTCACCGCCGACGTCCCGCCCTACACGATCGTCGGCGGCAACCCGGCCAAACCGATCCGCCGGCGATTCGACGACGCCGGCATCGAGCGGCTGCTGCGCGCCGCCTGGTGGGACTGGCCCGCCGACCTGGTCACCGAACACGCTCGTACGATCATGGCCGGAACCCCTGACGACATCGAACTCATCGCCAAGAAGCACGGATTGGGGCAGTCTCTTTGAGCCAGGTGACCCGGGTATCCATCGAAGAACACAGGGTGGCCGACAGTGCGGCCGGACCCTACGCCCTCACCACGGGACCGGACGGCGCGCTCTGGTTCACCCTCGTCCACAGCGGCCGGATCGGCCGCCTCGTCCCCGGCGAGGAGCCGACGAGTCACCAACTCGCCCCGGACAGCGGGCCGACCGTCATCACACCCGGCCCCGACGGCGCGCTGTGGTTCACCGAGTACCGGGCGGACCGGATCGGGCGCATCACCACCGACGGCGTCATCGACGCATTTGACGTGCCCACGCCCGGCGGTGGGCCGTTCGGTATTGCGGCGGGACCCGACGGCGCGCTGTGGTTCACCGAGACCGCCGCCGACGGTATCGGCCGCATCACGGTCGACGGTCACCTCACCGAGTTTCCGCTGCCCGTCACCGGCGCGTTTCCCTCGGCGATCACCGCTGGCCGCGACGGAGGCATGTGGTTCACCCTCAACCGGGCCAACGCCATCGGGCGGATCGGCATGGACGGTACCGTCACCCTCCATCCCCTGCCGACGGAGGCGGCGGCGCCGGTCGGGATCGCCGCAGGCCACGACGGAGCGCTCTGGTTCGTCGAGATCGCCGCCGGACAGATCGGACGGATCACTCCCGACGGGCAGATCACCGAGTTCCCGCTGCCCGACCGCACCACCCGACCGCACGCCGTCACCATCGACGGCCACGGCACCGCATGGTTCACCGAATGGGGCGGCAACCACGTCGGCACGATCACCCCCGACGGCTCCCTCACCGTCCACGACCTTCCCACCCCCCACTCCGAACCGCACGGCATCACCCTCGGTCCCGACAGCGCCCTGTGGACCGCCCTGGAGATCGGCACCCTCGCCCGCATCACCCCGGCGGACAGCACCGCCTGAACAACCCCCTTCACACACCGTCAGCAGTGGTCGCCCGTACGGCGGCCGGAGAGGAAGTCTCATGAAATACGCACTCGTGATCTTCGAGACGGACGCGTCGCGCCGCCGGATCCAGGCCGACCGGGCCGCGTACCGCAACGAGTACGAGGGCTGGATAGGCGGCCTCGCCGCGGCCGGGAAGCTGGTCGGCGGCGAAGCCCTGGAGACCGAGCACATCGCGCCCGCAACGGTGCGCACTGCGGCCGACGGGACATCGACGCTGATCGACGGGCCCGCGCACGCCGGCGAGGAGACCCTCGGCGGCTGGTTCATCGTCGAGGTGGCCGACCGCGCGGAAGCCCTCGAACTGGCCAAGAGCCTTCCCACCCCGGAGACCGTCGAGGTTCGCCCGATCCTCGAATCCGCCTGACCGACGCCCGGAACCGGCCCCACCGCACAGAGCCCGGCCGCAGGGTCGCCTCTGTAGTGCCGCCCGGCTTCGTCTGATCATGCCGCCTGGCTTTAGCCGTCCGGGACGAGCAGGCCGTCGCCGCGTAGCGGGCTGAAGTGTGGCGTATCCCGGCCCCGGGGATCAATGAACCGTGGTTGGCGCTGAGATTGATCACGCTCCCGCTGTAGCCGGGGGGCGTCGACGCGGTTCGCGTACTCACGGCGGGCCTTGCGCTGTGCCGGGATCGCTGCGGCGTTGTCGAACGGCCGGCAGTGGTCGAGGAGTTGGCGGTGTACCGCCGGGATGGCAGTGACGCGCAGGGTGTCGCCCTGGCCGCGTCATACGGTCATCCCCTTGTCGAGCACTGCACGCTCGGCGGGCTCCAGTTCGGCCGTGCGGAGGAAGTCGGCGACCGTGCCCGGCATGTCGAGGAGGACCGGCAGCTCCGGGGCCGGGGTGTCCATGTCGGCGGCGGTGTGCTCGGGCAGGAGGTCGGCGACGGCGGCACGGATGGCGCCGCGGCTGACGTGGTGGTCGCGGGCCAGGGCGGCGATGGACTGGCCGCCCAGGTACGCAGCGCGTACGGCGGCGGCCTTCGCCACCGTGACGGCCGGGCGGCGCCCGCCCTTGTTGCCTTTGACCTCGGCGGCCCGCAGCCCGTCGTACGTCAGCTCGCGCTGGAGTTCGCCGGCGGGGGGCGAGGGTCTGCACCATGAGCTTCATTCGAGAACGACGTCCTGGTCGAGCGCCCGCAGGCCGCCGCAGCCTGACCGCACGTCACCGACCCGCAATCCGACAGCTGCCCCGCGAGGGTCAGCCCCATGGCTGGAGGTCAGATAAATCGGCTCATCGGAGCCCTCTTCGGGCTTATCTTCATCGAGGCCAACGCGGGCGATGTGCGTCCGTACGACGCAGGGCGATCAGGTCGCGGTCGTCATCGTCGAGGAAGAAGAACCGCCCCAGCTCCGGGCGGGTGGGCGCCTCGTGGAACGACCCGTATCGGGCCGCCTTTACCTGTACCCGGCCTTGAGGTGTCAGCGACGTACGGCACGTGGGACCCGAGGTGCGTCTGCTCCCGTGGCTGACACTTCGTCGTGACCATTGTTCGTGACGTTCGTTGCTCCATCCGTGGACCCAATGGACGGGGAGGGCCGGGGATGTACGTGCGACGGGTCGTGGGGACCGGGATGCGCCACGAGACGTACACCGTCGTGGACGGCGAGGGACGGGTCGTCGAGACGGTGGACGACTACCTCGCCCTGTGCACCGACCGGGAGCAGTCGCCGAACACCCTCCGGGCCCGTGCCTTCGACCTGAAGGCGTGGCTGGTCTTCCTCCAGCTCCTGGACGTCGATCTGCTGGCTGCCTCCCCGGAGCACGTCGACCAGTTCGCCGGGTGGCTGCGACGCCCCGTCCAGCCGGGGCGGCTGCGATCGGCGGACGCCGATGGTCCTGCCCGGGAGCCATCCACGGTGAACCGCGCACTGAACAGCGTCTACATGTTCTACGAGTTCCTCGCGCGCCGCGGTGTCGGCATGGGAGCCCAGCTGGCGCACCGCCGGGCGGCCTCGGTCGGCGACCATGCCGGGTTCCTCGCCGGCATCGCGGAACGTGGGGTTACGCGTCGGCCGACCCGGCTGAAGCAGGTCAAGCGGCGACCGGAGACGCTGACGGACGCCGAGGTGCAGGGGATCCTCGACGCGTGCGAGCGGCTGAGGGACCGGCTGCTGCTGGCTTTGATGTTCGAGACGGGCTGCCGGATCGGGCAGGCGCTTGGCCTGCGGCACGAGGACATCAACACGGACCGGCGGACGCTGACGCTGCGGCCTCGGGAGGACAACGCCAACCGCGCACGCGGCAAGAGCCACGACCCGAAGGAGATCCCCGTCCGGCAGACGCTGCTCGACCTCTACACGGACTACTTGTTCGCCGAGTACGGCGAGTTGGACTGCGACTACGTGTTCGTGAACCTGTGGAACGGCACCATCGGCACGCCGATGGGGTATTGGGCGGCGATGAGCCTGGTCAAGCGGCTGCGACGACGCACAGGAGTCGACTTTCACCCCCATCTGTTCCGGCACACTCACGCGACCGCGCTTCTGCGGGCGGGCGTGCGGCTGGAAGTGGCGAGTGAGCTGCTCACGCACCGCTCGGTCCACGCCACGGCGGACACCTACGGCCACCTGGACGCGGACGACCTTGCCGACGAGCTGGACCGGGTCGGCTTCAGGGGCTCGTGGTGAGCGCCGACGGCCGCCGGGCCGCCGTCGTCCCGTTCCCCGGAGATCCGTGGGCAGCGGCCCTGCTCCGCGTGGTGCGGCCGGAGTTCCGAGTTGAGCGCTTCGTGCCGCCCGCCGGGCACTTCCTGGCCCCGACCCCGTGCGTGATCACCACATGCTTGAGGAAGAACGCCTCGCGCGGGTTGTGCGCCGCGCACGACGCGGCCTGGCGGAAGGCCGGCCGGCCCGAGCGGGAGGCGTGGATCGCGGACCCGGCGAACTGGCCGGCCGGGCTGAGCCTGGACGTGGCCTCGTGCCTGGTCAGCGGATGCCGGTATTCGGGCGGGCTCTCGGGCCTGTGTGACCTGCACCTGGCTGGCCTCAACGGTCTGCACTCGCGGGGTCAGCGCATCAGCGTCCGTGAGTATGCCGCCGCGGCGCTGGTGCTCTCCCGTCCGGCGGCGAGGCGATGCGGCTTCCCGGACTGTGGCTACGAGATCAGCCGCAGCGGCTTGTGCGACGGGCACCACTATCGCTGGACGAAGGTCGATCGGCCTCCGCTGGCCGCGTTGCCCGCCGAGTTGATGCTCCGCAACGTCCCCAGCTTCTCCGTGGCGGGTCTACCGCCGTTGGCGGCGCTGGAGTTCCAGTACCTGCTCCAGCTCCGCACCGACCAGCGATGCTCCAAGGTGGTCCCCAGCTCCTGGGTCCGCGCGGTGAGCACCGTCATTGCCGAGGGCGTCGCCTCGGTGCGGGACCGTCCGGCCCACCACTGGCGTGGCCTGTCGCTGAACTACACCACCGTTCCGCAGCTCTTCACCGACCTGTTGGAGGCCCTCGGCGACCTCGATGGACCCGCCGAGGAGTGGGACAGGGACGTGTGGCGCCCTGACCGGCTCGGCTACAGCATCGAGGAGCGGCAGCGCGTCGCTCCGCTGGACTTCACCGGCATCATCCAGCCCTGGTTGAGGCAGACGGTCAAGCGCTACCTGCGGCTGCGGCTCGCGCGCACGGAACTGCGGACGGCTGCGCGCAACCTCCACGACTTCGTCTTCTTCTCCCGGTTCATCGCGGAGACCCGCCCCGACCGGCAGAACGATCCGACGGTGCTGGACCGGCCGCTGTTGGAGTCCTATATCGGCTGGGTCGGCCGCAGGACGGTGGAGCAAAAGGGGCCGTACTTCGGCCAGCCCGTGGCCCCAGGCAGCCGCAGCCGCCTACTGTCGGCGGTCTCCACCCTGCTCGAAACGTGGCGCCGCTACGACTGGCAGCCCGCGCTGCCGGCCGACGCTCGGATCCACCGGGACGAATACCCGCGGCCACGCGGGCTGAAGGCCAACTTCATTGACGAGCACCTGATGGAGCAGATCGAGTCCGAAGAGAACCTGGCCCTGCTCGACCCCGAGACACGCGCACTGGTGCTGATCTGCCGCGACGAGGGCCTGCGCATCAGCGAAGCACTCACGTTGAAGACCGACTGTCTGAAGAAGACCCCGTCCGGCCGCTGGGCCCTGGTCCACTACAAGAGCAAGGACAAGAGCTTCCGGGCCATCCCCGCCTCTCGCGTGGTGGTGGACGCGATCCGGGAACAGCACGGCCGGGTCCGGGAACGCTTCGGTGGCGCGTGCCAGTGGCTGTTCCCCAAGGTCAGCGGCAACCCGGACGGAAAGTATCCGATGCCCTACGGCACCGTCGACACTCGATTCGACGCCTGGCTGAAGCGGATCCGCCTCATCGACTCCAACGGCGACGCCGCCGCCGTCAGCTGGCATCAGTTCCGGCACACGCTGGGCACCAGAATGGCGAACGCGGGCGTGTCCGGGCGCACCATCCGCGAGGTCTTGGGCCACACCTCCTGGCAGATGCAGGAGCACTACTCGCGCATCGCGGACGACACGCTTCGCCGCGAGTACGAGGAGAAGTACGAGGTCCGCTTCAACCTCAAGGGCGAGGCTGTCAAGATCCACCGCGACAGCGACCTGTCCGGCGTCGAGTGGCTCGCCGAGAAGATCGGCCGCCGCCTCCACGCCGTTGCCGGCGGCTGGTGCGGACGGCACATCTCCCGCCCCTGCCCCAAGACCGCAGCCGATGGTTGCTACTTCTGCCAGGACTTCCAAAGCGACCGGCAGTTCCTGCCCATCCACCAGGACACCCTCGACCGCACTCGCGAACTGCAGGCCGGCGCCGCAGCCGCCGGCCGTTCCCGCGCAGCCGACCTCAACGCACGGCTGGCCGTCGCAGTCGAGCATCTCATCACGCGCATTACCGACCAGGAGAACGACGGAGTCGCCCCGGCGCCAGACGACCTGCCTGGCGGCCCAGTCGAGACGAAGGGGGAAGCAGATGCGGGCTGACAACTCGTCCCACCTGGCCGAGGCCGCACAGCAGCGCCGCCTGGACTGCATCGAGCGCGTCCAAGCCGTCCTGGGGGCCCTGGAACGCGACGGCGGAGCGGTGACCGTCGCCGGTGTCGCCGCACGGGCCGGGGTCTCCCGAACCTTCCTCTATGACGACGCCCAGGCCCCACTGCTGGCCAAGCTGCGAGAACTCGCGAACAAGCAGCCCGCTACGGGACGACCGGCCCTGCCCGACCACCAGCGCATCACCACCAAGTCACACGAGACGGTGGTGCGAGCACTGCGGGAGGCCAACCGGAAACTGAACGAGGAGAACGAACGGCTCCGCAACGAACTCGCCGTGGCCCTCGGACAGCTCCGCGACCTTCGCCGAGGCATCCCCGCCCCACGCGGATAATGTCCGGTCTCGGGGTATGGCCCGACATCGGCGAACCGGCGGATCCGGTCCTGTTCGGCGGTCTCGTCGGAGGCGTCGAAGTGCCGTACCTGGTTCCACCAGCGGTCATGGTCGTAGCCCTCGCAGTGGTTGAACTCATGAGCCGTACTGCGTAGCCGCTGCCACTCCCGCACGATCGCGGCACGCTGCCACGTCTCGGGCCGCTCCACCGTGAGGAGCGTGTACAGGAGCCCGGCCGAGTCGCAGACCAGGCGGAGCAGAGACCGCATCGCAAAGGACGTCTCACCAGTCTCCCCGACCTCCTCGTACACCCGCCCCAACTGGACGTTGAGGAACGTCTCCAAGGCGCGGACGTCCTCGGGCCTGAGGTCTTCGGCGTAGGTGAGGGTGCGCTCGGACGGCGGGTTCGTCATGCGGGTGGGGCCTCCCGTTCGTACGGTGCCAGCCGGATCAGCTCCGGTGACATCTGAGCAACTCTACGGAGAGGTAGCTGACACTGTCAGCTACCTAAAAGGCCAGCTCATCACGCCTACCGGGCGCAAGAGGTCCAGATAACGGCCTGCTCATCATTAAGAATTCCACCGGCATGCGGCGGACGGTAGCCACGCCTCGACAGCGATCGAGGATCTTCCTCCGAACCCCCGCACCAGACCGGTGAACCTCCTTACAAGGCCCTCTTCTCAGATAGAACCCGAGTATTTGGTTGACAGGGCAACTTCGCTTCTCGGACGGGCTTCCCGCCTCTGGTGATGCGCGACCCGGCCTGAGGTGCAGATGGCTCGGGCCGCGCGCAGCCTGGAGACAGGAGCCCGAGGACGGTCAGCGCCGTGCCGTGCGAACGCCAGGGGTACAGGAGGCTCGATATGCAAGGTGAGGAACAGGGCCCGGGTGACCCGGTCACCAAGTATCCGCAGCCTGAATTCCCGCAGCAGGAACAGACTCACCCGGGTTGGACGGGGCCGATGGATCCGCCGCCTGACCACGGCGAGGAGTCCTATCGGGGCAACGGTCTCCTCGAAGGTCGCAAGGCCGTGCTGACCGGAGGCGATTCCGGTATCGGGCGGGCCGTTGCGCTGGCCTTTGCACGAGAGGGCGCGGATGTGCTGTTCACCTGTCTGCCCGAGGAAGAGGACGAAGCGGCCGAGACCACCCGACTCGTCACCGACGCGGGGCGCCGGGCCGTGCCCATCGCCTGCGACATCCGGGAGGAGGAGCAGTGCCGACTGCTCATCGAGCGCGCGGTGGAGGAGTTCGGCCGGATCGACATCCTGGTCAACAACGCGGCCTATCAGATGTCGCAGCCGGACGGAATTCAGGCCATCACCACGGAGCAGTTCGACCGGGTGATGCGCACCAACCTCTATGCGATGTTCTGGCTCTCAAAGTTGGCGCTGCCGCACATTCCCAAAGGCGGTTCCATCATCAATTCCACCTCGGTCCAGGCGTACAAGCCCAGCCCGCATCTGCTCGACTATGCGACGACAAAGGGCGCCATCGTCACCTTCACCCAAGGGCTGGCGCAGATGCTGGCTTCCGAAGGCATCCGCGTCAACGCGGTTGCTCCAGGACCGGTGTGGACACCTCTCATCCCGGCGACGATGCCGGACACCACCACCTTCGGCAAGCAAGCGCCCCTGGGACGGCCGGCACAGCCGGCAGAGATGGCACCGGCCTACGTCTTTCTCGCCTCCCCACAGGCCAGCTACATCACTGCCGAGATCGTCAACGCCACCGGAGGGACCCCGCTGCCCTGATGCACAGGGCCGGCCACGGACCGATGCGCGGGTGCTGCCCTGGAGCCGGACCGGCCCAGCGCTTACTCTGCCGGCTGAGGACCACAATCTGCCTGCCGTCCCGTCACGCGGTTGAACCAATCGGCCGCCCTTTCCTTGAGCACACCCAGCACACCGCGGAACCGCCGGGCGGGCTGTTCCTCCGCGGACCCTATGTCGCTCCGCCGCCGTCGTACTAACGCCGCTATCCGCGATGACGCACAGGTCCGCACAGCCATACGGTGTCGGGATGGCGAACAGCGCCCCTCTGGCATCTGGATGAGCAGCGAAGGCCTGTGCGAATTCAGCGGCGCAAGGGGGTGCCAGATGTCTGTCGGCGGCCCATCGGGGTCCACCCAGAAAGGATGAATGCCGGAGAGGATCAAGCTCGAGACGACGGACTTGTGCGCGTCCCTACCGATCAGCAATTTCTCGTGCGGGTGCGCCACCACCACGAGCATGGTTGCCTCCACGGACAGCGAGCTTCCGCAGGCCGAGAAGAACGTGTGAAGCGCGCACCGCGTCGGCCGTCAACTGCTCGGCGTGTTCGAGAATCCGGTTCCGGGCCCGCCGATCATCCAGGCCACCGAAGGCGAGAACGTCTCCGTGGAACACTGCATCGCCCAGCGCCCCGCGCGACCTGGGGTCGGCTCCGCGCGCCTGCCTGTGGCCAGGCCGGCCGAAGGACAACTGACCTGTGGCGTGGTATTCCGCCAGGGCATCCAGCACCGGCGCCTGGCTGTGACCAGCACACATGCCTCCTGGGTAGCCCCTGACCACCGCGCGTGTGGGTCTCAGCACGCACTCAGTCCGCAGCGACGAGTTGCCGAGCCGATCGGCGGCGGGACACTCCCCGGGCATGCGAACACCGGCCGGGCCACAACGCAGTGTCGTACCGCTCTGGAACCGGTAGCCGCATCAGGGCATTTCTACCCGGGTCGCGTTATACGCCTGCCCCAAGGGGAACCAGTCGCTCTGGCACAGGGACGATCGAGGGTTGAGGGACCGAAAGGCTCGTACTTCATGGAGCATGGCGAAGACGTTATTGAGGAGCTGACAGGCGACCACCGCGTGTTGGACGGGCTGTTCGACCAGCTGGACGCCCTGGAGTCCGGATCCATCGAGCGGAAACTGCTGCTCGATACCCTGACCGTCGAGCTGGTGCGCCACTCCGTCGCCGAGGAAATGCACCTCTATCCCGCTGTACGCGAGCACCTGGAGAACGGTGACCCGCTGGCGGACAACGAAATCGCCGAGCACCATCGCGTCGAGGAACTGCTCAAGGACCTGGAGGGGCGCGGAGCCGATGACCGTGACTTCGACCGCCTCGTCCGCGAACTGCGCACCGAGATCATCGCCCACATCCAGGACGAGGAGAACATCCTCTTCCCCCGGCTGCGCGACGGCGTGCACCCCTACGTCCTGGAGAGCCTCGGAAAAAAGGTCCGTGAGGCGAAGGAAAGTGCGCCCACGCGCCCCCACCCCCACGCCCCCAGTACTCCGCCGGCCAACAAACTCCTGGCCCCAGGTTTGGGGCTTGTCGACCGCATTCGCGACTACGTAACCGGCCGCGGTCAGTATCCGTACCCCACGGCCAAGAAGGACGAATAGTCGTGGCGCTCGTGCGGAGGGACCGGCCGCCACCGACCGTCAGCGGTGATCGGCTGACCGGCGTCGTCGCGCAGCCGACGCCATGGGCGCCTCACGTGGTGCCTGGCGACCGTTCCCCGCACCTCGACGAGCGGGGCTCGTGGGGGACGGGGCAGGAAGGGCCGGCCACTCTCCAGTGTGTCATCGCGCGGTTCCTCCTGCGCGGTCCGGCAGGCGGGAGCCGGAGCCCCCGGGCGGCCGTCTGTTGCCCGCCGTACGACCAGTGGTGTCCCTCCGCCCGCCGACGGGTTAGGCGCTCCCCCTGTGCGGGAACCCGTGGTGCGGGCGCCGGGCCGGTCGGCCGCCCACCGCAGCAAGGAGGGATCACGTGAGCGGACGAGGCCGGTGAGGCCGCCGATGGCCGGACGCGGCGACGACTCCGGCGAGCAGAAGGACGGGCAACACGACGGGAAGCAGTACGACGCCACCCCCTACCTGCCGCGGCGTGGCGGACTAGCAGCTCATCGGCGTGCGGCAGCGGACTGCCAGGGCTGTCCGCTCTTCCAGGACGCGTCCGGGACGGTGTTCGGAGCGGGCAGTTCCTCGGCTGCCCTCATGCTCGTCGGTGAGCAGCCGGGCGATCAGGAGGACCGCCGAGGAGAACCGTTCGTCGGGCCGGCCGGCGGCCTTCTGCGGAAGGCGATGCGGGAAGCCGGCCTGGATGAGGAGCAGAGTTACTTCACCAACGCGGTGAAGCACTTCAAGTTCACCACCGCGGCGAAGGGCAAGCGCCGGATCCACAAACCGCCCAGCCTGCGGGAGATGACGGCCTGCCGCCCCTGGCTGACCGCCGAACTGCGCCTGGTCGAACCCGAGGTGGTGGTGGCACTCGGCGCGACCGCGGGCAAGGCGCTGCTGGGGCCCTCATTCCGCGTGACGCACGACCGGGGCACCCTCATCAGTGCGCCGGAAGAGGGGGCGCCCGGCGCGGCCGCCGGCGCCAGAAGCGTCATCGTCGCGACCCTCCACCCGGCGGCGATTCTGCGCGCCGAAGACCGCGAGGCACCCTACACGGGACTCGTCTCGGACCTACGGGTCGCGGCCCGGGCCCTGAATGGAGGGTCGTAGAGCTCAAGATGGCGATGCGGAGGGAGCACCGTTCAGGACTGGCAGTGCGGGCACCAGACGGTGCGGCGTCCGGCGGTGCGACCGGAGCTCAGGGAACGGCCGCAGCGAGGGCACAGCGGCTCGCCGTTGTCGCGTCGCCCCGTGAGCCAGGACCCCGCAGCACCCCGGCGTCGCATACCTCGACATCCGTGACGATCCGCCGGCCGCAGGAGGTCAGCACCCGGTGGAATCCTTCGACATCCGGCAGCTCGGGCATCATCCCTCCATGACTCCGTGACTCCGTGACTCCGTGACTCCGCGTCATGCGGCCCGTCACGCCGGCACCGGCGTCAAGCTGCCTTGCGGCGTCCTTGGCGCGCGCCTTCAGCAAGGGATGCGATGAGCTCATCACGGTTCATCGAGGTACGTCCGCGGATTCCAGCCTCAGCGGCTCGCTCATACAACTCGGACTTGCTCAGGCTTTCGAGGTCGCTCCAGCTGATGGAACCGGATGGTGTGGCTGTCGGTTGCCGAGTACATCCGTACCGGCAGGGTGACCAGCCCGAAGGTCAGAGCTCCATTCCACACAGGCCGGGCCATGCCGAGACCACCTCCTCTCCTTCTATGACATCTTCGGAGCGCAGATATCGCA
The DNA here is from genome assembly GCF_056436545.1 of Streptomyces sp. NPDC043738. Taxonomy (NCBI): domain Bacteria; kingdom Bacillati; phylum Actinomycetota; class Actinomycetes; order Kitasatosporales; family Streptomycetaceae; genus Streptomyces; species Streptomyces sp. NPDC043738. Next base: position 115,658 of record NZ_JBWKCJ010000026.1, read on the forward strand.
TGCCATGGCTCGCCGCCGTGTTGCCCCCGGCGCAGAGGCGGATCACAGTGTGAGTAGGGCGTCATCGCGGGACCTGCGAGTGCGATCGCCTCGGAGTGGTCCGGCTCGCGGCGGAACAGCCCGGTTCATGAGGGCGCCTCGCGGCGAAGATCGTCGCCGTACTGCGCACCATTCAGGGTCAGTCCGAGCCGTCCGCCGACTGGCTGCAGTCCTCGACCTGCCCTTCAGGCCTGCAGCTACTGGATCAGGCGGGAAGGGAAAAAACCGTGACCAGAGTCCTTGATGAGAGCGAGATCGAAGACCGGATGTCCGGGGCCGAGATGAGGGAATGGCGGCGCGACGGCAATGTATTGCGACGCACCATCGAGGCACACGACTTCCCCACAGTCGTCCGGATGCTCGAGAGGATCGTGGTCGATACCCAGAAGCTGGACCGCCGTCCCGATATCGACATCCGTGGCGGCGTTGTGCACTTCACGCTCCACAGCAGTACGGGACTTACCGACGTCGACGTCGAATTGGCACACCGGATCGAACTGGGGGCCGGGGCGTTCGTGCGGGGACACGCCTGACCCTCTCCGTCCGCTGCCCAGAGGCCGACCCCACGGTTGATTCGGCGGGCGCACAGCACTTCGCGCCGCTGCTCAGCCACGCGCCGTCCCCCGTGCCCACGACGCGGACCGGAAACGACAGTCGACGCACTTGGCCTGTACTGAAGCGGAACAGGTCCGATTACGGGCGCGCAGCAGGAAGGCGCCGTGGGCGGATCACATGGTGGCGGCGCGGTCCAGCACTCCTATGCCACCGTTCTCTCGGCCGACACCACCCAGCGGAGTAGTCGAAACGGCCCGTCGGCAGACGAGCCGTCTCAAGGCTTCGAGGCCGATATGGGAATTTCCGAATTTAATCGATTACTGCGGGACCAAAGGTAATCACCGCTCCCGGATCGGCAGCTCCCGCACCCGCACCCTTGCCGCCCGTTCCCTTACCACCTTTGGTTCCCTTACCTCCTTTACTTCCTTTGCCGCCCTTGCCCTTTCCATTCGTACCCTTTCCGTTCGGTCCGCCACCAGTACAGGTGCATGTACATGTGCACGTGGGACTAGGGGGCTGGGCGCTGGCGGACTGAGCCGACATCCCCGCTGGGACTGCAAGGAAGGCAGCGATTACGCCTGCGGTCAGAGCCTTTCTGAGTTTAATCACGAGAGATCACCTCATCTTCTTTCCGAAGTTGAACCCAAGACCACGTTTTCAGTGAGGGCATGAATCAAGTAAGTCAGGCGATCCGCTTCTTGTCGTGACGCGAAATCTCGGGACTTGACGTGGAGAGGAATTCCGTATATCCCGCTCGCTCATCGGGTCGTTTCAACAACCAGAGTTCCCGCCCCTGCCCTTGACTGGCGGCCGAAGCGCGATCCCAAGTTGATATCGACGCCGGGTGCGCCCCTCGCCTGCCGCACCTGTCCCGTCGTAGACAGGTAGCCCTCGAATTCGACCAGGGCTGAAGACAGCCCTCAGAATCCGGCGAAGAAAGTTGTTGGTGTCCGCGGCGGTCACGCCTCCTGCCCATGAGCGGGGCGCAAGGCCCCACCGATGGAGGAGAACGACACCATGCGTCGCTATCGAGCACATGTCATCGCCGCGCTGGCCGGAACCCTGGCGCTGTCGCCGCTGGCAGCGCCTGCCGCGTCGGCACACAGCCCGGACTCGGCGGCCGCCGCCACCGTGACGAAGGACCGCGACCACACCGATCCGGTCACGCCGACCAAGCCTGACACCACCGTCCAGCCGCCGCCGGAGCCCCCGGGCATCCGGTACCCGGGAACCGTCCGCCCCCTCAAGCCGGAGCCCCCGAGTATCCGGTACCCCGGCACAGTCCGCCCCGTCACGCCGGTCACGCCGGACACGCCGCCCCCTCCGAGCCCGCCGACGCCGGGCGGCACGGGCGACAGCACGGGCGCTGGGGCCACCGACGGTGAATCCGACGGCGACACCAGCGGCAACGGCGGTTCCGCAGGCGATAACGATCCCGCCGGCACAGGTGGTACCGGAGGCGGTTCAGGAAACGCAGGGCGCCAAAACGGCGGGGACGTCGGCGGGGCTGGCAGTGGCCCGGCTGGCGGCCATCGCTCCGACAGCGGAGGCGACGGGTCCGCAGGCGGAGGCGGCTCCCGGGGCGAAGGCGGCACTTCCGTAGGTTCCCCCGAGGGACCCAAGTCCGGGCAGCCCTCCGGCGGCCCGGCCCGCGACGGCGACTCTCGCGGCCAGTACGGCCAGTACGGTCAGAAGGGCCCGAACGGCCAGGACGACCAGAAGGGCCGGGACCGGTCGACGCGGCAGCCCGCCTCGTGGTTCTCCCTCGATCGTGCACGCGAGCTGATCACGACGCCGGTGGGCATGGGGGCAGTAGCCCTCGCCGGTCTGCTCGCGTGGCGGGCACGCCGCAACCGCCGCGCCGGGCAGCACAAGAACTGACTATGCGTCAGGGGAGGCGGTGATGCCGGGCATGCACCGCGGTGGGACCGATTCGCCTTGGTCCCACCGCGGTGAGTGTCAACGAAGGCATGGCCGATCGCATCGGAACTGTCCGCGGCAAGTGGGAAATGACCGGGAGGCGCACTGATCACCGCTTGCGCCAGGCTCCCCTTACGGCGCGGCAATCAATGCCGCCGGGAGGGCCGAGGTCTTGTGTGCCTGTTCCATGTGCCTTCCGGCGGACCAGTCAACCATCGCCGACGACGCTTCGCCTTCGCCCCGCGTGCCCGGCACTCGCGCAGGCGCGGCGCCGAGGGGCCGGCCGGTGACGTCGACGGCGTGCGTCCTACGAGGCGATCACAGTGCTCCGCGGCTCGGCGTCCTCCGCCCACCGCTTAAGACCCTCATCGGGGCGCCGTCAGGTCGGACGGCGCGGATCGACTTCAGCGCGGCGAGCGTGCTGGCGGCGCCCTTCTTGCCGCGGTTGACACCCCACAGGCGTCGTCGCCGACCGAGTAACAGCCATGGAAGCAGCGCACCCCGTGGGTGCGGTGATAGGTGGCGGGCACCCGGTCGGGATGCCCCTGCCTGGCCCAGCCCGAGCCCGCGGTGGGCCGGATCTCCCGCAGAGCCGCTCTCAAGAACTTCCGGGCCGTGGCGACGAGGTTCGACATGCGCGCCTATGTCTTCCACGGCACCGTCATCGTCGCTTCGATCCGGCTCTGGCTGCGCGGGGCGAGACCTGCTGAGCTACTGGCCGAGGTCGTAGTCGAACCAGATCCGGTGCGTGCCGTCGAGGTCGACGGCGATGCCTCCGGCCCCGGTGATCCCGACCAGATCGCCCGTTCCGCTGCCCGGGACGATGACGAAGAACTCGCTCTGTCTGTCTCGCCCAAGGTTGTTGCGGAGTGTGCAAAGTTGAAGGCACCCGTCTGGCCGTGCAGCGCCCCCTCAAAGCATCCCCGGATCGTATTCCGCCCCACTGACATCGGCGCCGACAGACCGGAGATCCGCCCGGTAGCCCTTAATCACTTGACCCGGTCCGTACGGTGGTTCGTTCGTGGCATCGCACACCACCACCGCGCGGCAGATCGTCACCGCGCTGCCAGGCGTCTGCCCGCCCATTGGGTAGCGGTAGCTGCGCCAACCACCCAGCAAACCCAGGCCCGTGGTGCCCCTGCTACCTCGGTTCGGGAGCTGTCCAGCGGGTTGCCGAGAAGGTCACGGAGACGGGGGCCTTGGCGGTTACGGCGGTCACCTTCAGCAAGGCGACGTACTTGTCGAAGCTGTTGAACAAGCAGAACCGGTCCCCGGTCCGCAGTTCGGAGACCGGTACGTCGAGGTCGTTGCTCTCGCCGCGCGCCGCGGCGTCCTGGCAAGCGGTGAGGTCCATGTCGGCGCTGTCCTTCACCCGGGCGACGTATGCGCTGAACCGCATCTTCGGGCTTCCGGCCAGACAGCTCGGGAAGTACTCGATGTCGCCCCCGCCGCCGGACAGGGCGTGCCTGTAGTTGACGTACGGGGTGTCCGGGCCGAGCCCGACGCCGCCGGGGGCGCAGTCGTGGGTCTTGGCCACGTCGTCGGACACCGTGAAGGGCTGGTTCTCGTAGTTCTTGTCACCGGGCTGTGCCGGCGGGCCTTCGGTCTTCGCCGGCCCGGCCCAAACGGTCGCCGACAACGTGAGCTCCGCGACGGGGGACCCGCTCACCTTCATCACGCGCAGGAGGACCACGCGGCCCCCCGCGGCGAAGTCCTCACAGAACCGGTCCCCCACCGCCAGGGCTCGGGTGCGGTATCGGTCGACGTCCGTACCGTTGCTGACCGCTGCCCGTGCCGCGTCCTGGCAGCCCGCCTGATCGAGGTCCCCGGCGCCCGCGGCTGCCTCGGCGACGGCTACGTCGTCGAAATCGAACTGCCCGCTCGCCGAGGCGCAGGGAGGGGACCACGCCAGGACGGGCGGCCTGCCCTCGTCCGTCTGATCCCCGTCGTCGTTCAGGCGCGGGTTCGAGTCATGGATCCCGAGGACGCGCGGCCCGCTGTCCGCGAACTCCACATAGATGTTCGACGGGCATCCGTCCTTGATCGCCTGGACGTTACTCAGCGAGACTTCCTTGTCCCGGTAGAGCAGCCCGGTCCTGGACCCGCCGGACGCACCGGATGCCGATCCCTTGGACGCACCCGACGCCGAACCGGTCGGACCTTCGGGCTGCCCGCCGCCGCCCCCGCAGCCCGCGAGCACCGCGCCCAGCAGCAGCACGAGACCGCCACTCCATAACGCCCTTGTCGTACGGCCGTTGTCTCCCCGCACGCCGACTCCCCGTTCGCATTCGAAGGGCCACCCACCGTACCGGCAACCGGGAGGGCGCGGACAGGAGCCGAGAATTCCCGTCGGGCTCGGGTGGCGCAGTGTGGAGTGACGCTGATCGCCAGGGAGCGTTAGGCGTGCTGTGTCGAAGCCTGCCGCCACCGCCACGCCTCCGCTGCCGTTCCTGCTGACGACGCAGCAAGGCCAGGCGGCACGCTCTCTCCTGTCGTATGGAGCCGCGCTTCCCCTCCGTTCTCCCGATTCCCAGCTCCTTGCGGTGGTTGCGGCCATCCGCGCTGCCCGAGGGGGTGTCGCCAACGTCATGGGCGTCGACCTTCGGTCGCTCCGGCTCGCTGACCCGGCCCAGGCCGTTGCCGCGCTACGCAGCCGGGGTGGCGGGTTCCCGATCAGCTGCTCGACGGAGACCCGGATGCCCCTGTCCAGGTAACGGTGCCGGCCCTGGCCGCCGAGACGGCGCTCCCGCTTCCCGTCAGCAACAGGCGCGCTCCCGTGTATCGGGCTGGACCAGGCGCACGTCGGCCTGCAAGCAGGTCAAAGAGACCGTCCCGGCCGTACGGCTCGCAGCCTTGTTCCTGGCCGCCCATAGCTCCTCCAAGCTCCACGGAAACCTCCCCGACGAGCTTCCCGAAGCCTGCCGCGCAGCCCTTCCCGACCTGCTGAGTCGTGGACGACGAGCATGCCGATCACGATGAGCGCGGTGTCGGAGATGGTGCAGGCTCCAGTCATTCCCGGACAGGACGTTCGCGGACCACGTCCTCGGGCCGCTTGTCGTCGCGCAGGCCGAGGAACCGTGGATGGCGCAGCTTGCCGTCGCGGGTCCACTCCGTGAAGCCGATCTGGGCGACGAGTTCGGGTCGGACCCAGTGGACGCCCCGCTCGCGCACGGGTCCGTCGAACGGGGTTCGTGCGCGTCCGCGGGCGTCGAGAAGGGCACGGAGCCGGCGCAGGGTCTGCTGGTCGAATCCCGTGCCGACCTTGCCCGCGTAGCGAAGGGCGTCGTCCACGTAGTAGCCGAGGAGCAGGGCACCGAAGCCGCTTCTGCTGCCGACCGGTTCGGTATAGCCGCCGATGACGAGTTCCTGGCCCTGCGCGCATTTGAGTTTGAGCCAGTCCGAGGAGCGGCGCGGCAGATAGCGGCCGGCGGCCCGTTTGGCGATCAGTCCCTCCCAGCCGTGGGCACACGCCTCCTCCAGCTCACGGGGGCCGACCCGGTTGCGGTGCGGGGTGAAACGCAGCGGTTCTCGGAAGGTGAGGGCGCGGCGGAGCAAGGACTTGCGGGTGCGCAGCGGCAGCCGGGTGAGGTCGCGGCCGTCCAGCCTCAGCAGGTCGAAGACGTAGTACATCACCGCGACACCGCTGGCGCGGGCCTGCTCGGGGTCGGTGAGCTGCATCCGCTGCTGGAGGCGTGCGAAATCGGTGCGGCCGTGCGTGAAGGCGACGATCTCGCCGTCGACGGTGAAGTCCCGGCACCGCTGGCCGCCGAGCGCGTCGACGATTTCCGGGTAGCCGGAGCTGATCTCGCGACCGGTGCGGGACAGCAGCCGGGTGCCGTCCGGTTCGCGGACGCCGAGCGCCCGCGCCCCATCGAGTTTGCGCTCGCAGATCCAGCCCTCGTCGAACTCCCGACGGTCGCTGAGCACGGCCAGCATCGGGCATACCGCGTACCCCTCGCCGGCCGGGGCGTCATCCAGCAGCGCCCGCTCGGCGGCGGGCAGCGCCGCCAGAAGTTCACCCTCCTCGCTCATCACCGCTCCCCTCGTCACCCGCCTCCTCTTCAGCGACGCGCTTCAACGTCCGGCCCGTGCGGACGGACCGGGCTCGGCGACCGTCGGGGGCTCCACGCCGTCCGGCCCGCTCGTCGCTCTCCTTGACCAGCAGCCAGGACTCCCTGTCGCCCGAGCCGCCGCGGAACCGGGTGAGCGCATAGCCGCCGTGCAGCTTGCTGCCATCGAGCCAGAAGGACACATGGCCGCTCTCCAGGGCCTCGCTGAACGTGCGAGTCCGGCCCTTCTTCGCCGGGAGCGGGCGGTAGCTGCCCTCGTCCCAGACGATCACCGTCCCCGCGCCGTACTCCCCTTCCGCGATGACTCCTTCGAAATCCCGGTACTCCAACGGGTGGTCCTCGGTGGGCATCGCCAGCCGCTTGTCCTGCGGGTCCGTGGAAGGTCCCTTCGGCACGGACCACGACTTCAGTACTCCATCGACCTCCAGCCGGAAGTCGAAGTGCAGGGTGCTGGCGTCGTGGATCTGCACAACGAAGCATGGCGCGTCACCGGAGGATGCCTGCCCGCCCTGCGGCTCGCGGGTCCGGTCGAAATGCCGCTTGCCACGATACGTAGTGAGCTTGTCTCTGTTGGTCATGGTGCCCACACCTTTCTCCGGCGGCCGCATCTTTCACTGTGGCGCGCGGCAGACGGCATCGCATGTGCGCGGTGCGGGTCTCCGCCGCAGCCTTTCGCCTGCCCACCGAGCGCCGGACCCCGCCGCTGGTCTCTGGCTGGGCGCACCCGTCGCTCTGGGCCACTGACAACCGCCGGGCACCAGGTGGGCCTCTTGCCCCATGCCCGAATCTTGGTGGTGAGCCCGCCGCGCAAGTGGCCGATCGCCTCGTCGGGCCGGTGATGGCAGGCCGCCCACGCCGCCCCGGTAGCGGGCCCCGGCGGCATGCTGATCGGGCGCGGCAGGATGTGGAATCGACGCCGACCATGGACCAGGCGATCCGGCCCTCCGCATCGACAACGGCCTGAACGTCCCGCAGGGTCCTCTCCCACGTGCCGTCAGCTGACCACCTGCGATGCCGGTCATGAACTGTCTTCCACTTCCCGAACCGTGTCGGCAGGTCCCGCCACGGAATGCGGGTGCGCTGCCGGTACAGGATCCCGTTGATCACTCTGCGGTGAGCACCGCCCACCCCGGCCGGTGTTCTTGGGTACGGCTCAAGCCGGGCCCACCCCCGGTCCGGCAGATCCCCTCGCCCCACGCCGACCGGAACGACACCAGCGCAGCTCGGTCACGCAACTCGTCGGACACGCCTTAGGAGGAGCGCACCGTCGAGGTCATCATCTTCATCAACGCGCCGAACGCGAAGTACACCGCCGAGAAGCCCAGGTGGCTGGTCACCCACCACATCCAGATGCGCAAGGTGCACGCCGACAGCAAGTTCGGAACCTCTGCGACCCGCTGCGCCCCTTCACCAAACCGCCCCTGAGCTGCGGCTCTGTCCACACCACTGCGCCGACTGTCCGCCGAGGGCACGACCTGCCAACCGCCAGCGCATGGCTGGGAGTTGACGGTTTTGACGAATGCTCAGGATGTCCTCAAATCGAACGGGTGGGACTTGCTCTTGCACACCGAATGAGTGACTCTACGTGCAAATTCTCGTACAGAGCGCGATCAGGGGGAGATCAGGGTGGCTGACGAATCCGACTTCATCATCCAGCCGGCCAAGGATCCGGGCACCGGTGGGCCGGCCGGCGCGCCACCGCCCGCAGCCGGTGTGCCACCGCGTCCGGTCGGGGCGCCGCCTGGGCCTGCCGGGCCACCGCCAGGCGTTGCCGGACCCGGGGCCGGTTCCGGAGCATCGGGGCTGGCCGGGCTGCTTCGGGCGCTGCAGCCGAAGCGCCGGTCGCCGGGATCCGGTACGGCCTCCCTGCCTCAGCAAGCGGGTACGCAGCCGCGGCCCGACGCTTCACAGGGTGAAGGCAGGCGCGGCCTCACCGGGCTGCTCCGCCACTGGCCGCTGCTCGTTGCTGCGGTCGTGCCCTGCCTGATTTTGGCCGGCATCGGATGGTGGCTATGGCCGGAGCAGCCGCCCGCCGGGCCGCCGCACATCGCAGCGGGCACCGTCCAAGCAGACCTCCTCAGCCCTGACAGCGTCAGCCGGGTGGCAGGGACGACGCTGGTCGCCGGCGCCCAGTCGGACCGGCCCGGCGCCCCGCTCAAGGTGTCGCCGTCGGCGTGCGCCGTCGCGGCGGGTCCGACGACCCAGTCGGTATACGGGGATGGCTGGAACGCGTTCCTGTCGGCTACCTACCGGGATTCCGCTGGCACCGGCTCCTACACCGTGAACCAGGTGATCGGTGTGTACTCGGACAGCAAGGAAGCCGGCGCCGCCTTCTCGACCCTCACCAAGGGCCTGTCCAAGTGCCCGTCCTCGACGCGTACCGACCCGTGATGGGAATCCGCGAAATTGGCTCTGACCGCAGTTCCGTGAATCCCCAGGTCAGCGGCGGGAACGACGGATCGTTTCACCAGGGTCTCGTACTGCGTGGTGATCAAGACGGTCG
>NZ_JBWKCJ010000027.1:0-37957 GCF_056436545.1 Streptomyces sp. NPDC043738
CTCTCGCGTCTGCCTCTCCCTCCCCCCCCCCCCCCCCCCCCTCCTCCCCCCCCCCCCCCCCCCCCCCCCCCCCCCCCCCCCCCCCCCCCGCACCCGGAGGCGGCGGCGGACCCGCCGCGGCGTTACCCGGCAGCGACGAGCCGTCGGCCAGCATCGTCGCCGCGGCATGCACCCCACCGCCCGCGGGCGGCGCAGGCGCAGGAGCAGGCGGCGCCCCGGGACCGGACGCACCCGGCGCACCGGCACCCGGCGGGGGAGGCACATCGGCGACCGGCGGCCCCGACGGCGGCGGCAGATTCGGCAGCCCCGCGGCCGCGGGCGGCGCCGACGGCATCGGCGGGGGCAGCGGCGCACCACCAGGCCCACCCGCCGGCCGCCCCTGACCGTCCGGACCACCGCCCGGCCCGGCCCCGTCCGGCAGCTCCAGCGCGGGCGACACCTGCGTACGGGGCAACTGACTGCCGCCGTGCAGCAGCTCGGTCTTCGCCTCAGGGCGCGCACGCGGCGCGGCCGGAGCGTCGTCCTCCGCGTCGTAACCGGCCAGCGGCGGCGCGAACACCGTCTCGGGCAGCCCCACCGAACGGTCCCGCGACCCCGCGTCCGACCCCGTCGTGTCCGCCGCCGCCCACGGCGTCGCGTCCCCACCGGAACCAACGGAACCGGCAGCGGCCGGCGCCGGGCCCGCCTCCACCGCATCCGCACCGGTCTGCGCGACCCCGCCGTCGGCAGCGTTGACACTCACCTCGGCCCAGGCGTCCGACGCCGAAGGAACCGCCGGCGCCGACGGCGCCGGCTCAGGGGACGCGGCCGGCGGAGGAACCGACGCGGCCGGCTCCGCACCCCCGCCCCGCCGGTCCGGGACACCGATCGCATCCGCCGCCTGCTGCAACCACTCCGGCGGCGTCAGCAGAAACGACGTGGCCTCCAGATCGATCCGCTGCGGCGCCGGCTCGGCCACACCGCGCCCTCCGTCCACCGAAGCGCCGTACTCCTCCTCGTACCGCCGGATCACCTCACCCACCGGCAGCCCCGGCCACAGCGTCGTCTCACCACTGTCCCGCGCGATCACCAACCGGGCCCGGCCGCCCTCCGTCGCCGGACCACCCTCCCGGTCCTCGGCCCAGGCCACAAAGCCCAGATCGAACTCCCGCACCCGCACCTCACGGTGCTGCGGAGCCGGCACATCGCCGTTCACCCACCGCTCGGCGCGCTCCTGCGCCTGCGCAAACGTCACCATCGCGCTCAACCCCCCACCGGCACCGCGTACGCGAAACCGCCGTCCACCATCAGGTTCGCCACGGTCTCCAGCTCCGGCGGATTGCCCGCCAACCGCTGCAGAAACTCATCGAAATCCGCGCCACACGGCAACAACAGCCGCTCCACCCGCTCCTGCACCGACCAGCCGTCCTGATCCCGCGCATCGTCATACGGGCAGAACCACACCGAGCCGAGCGCCTCGCCACGCACCTTCACCGCGACCACACCGCCCTGCACGAACGCCACACCCAGATAGTCCTTGGTGAAGTGGTCCCGCAGACACTTGTTCACATAGACCAGATCATTGACGGCCGCGTCATCGCGCACCGTGAAGAACGGCTGGTCGACCAGCAGCCCCAGCTCCGCGTCCAGCGCCGCACCCACCGGCGCACACCCGCCCGCCGCCTTCAAAAACGAGCGGTAGGCACCCGGCAGGCGATAGCCCAGCGCCTCCTCGGCCTGCACCACCTGCTCCTCACCCACCGACAGATCGCGGTGCGGCAACCCGAAGTGCACCGGCCGGGTCTCCTGCAACGGCCGGGTACCCCGCTTGTCGTGCGCCACCGGAGCCGTCGCCAGCCCACCGTGATGCCGCAACAGCGCCTTGACCTCGACCGGCACCAGCTCCATCCGCCGCGTACCGGCCACGTGATGCCAGGTCCAACCATGCGGCGTCGCCACCGCCGGCACATCTATCCACAGCTCGTGGCCCTGCGCATGCAGCGCGGCATTCGCCGACACATAGTCGGTCAACCGCAGCTCGTCGACCCCGAACCCCTCCGGCGGCTCGGCGATCTCCGCCGCGGCACGCGCATACGGCGTGAACTCCGCGAAGCCCTGCCCGTCCACCCGCACCCCCGCGGGATACCGCGCGGCACGGACCGGGTCCGGAAAATGCACGACCTGCCCGGCATAGGCCGAATTCGGTGGCGCGGCACGTCCCGCCGCCTGGGGGCCGGGTGGTACCCCCAGCCCTGGCCGACCTGTCGTCATCGCGGTTGCCCCCTGGCTGAAGCTGGCTTTGGGGCACAGCCTATGCCGTACCGCAACACCCTCCCGCGCCCCCGCCCTCGCACGTCAGCACGGCGACACACCGACGTCACCCGCCGGCCCACCACCCCCACAGCCCCCGCGCACCACCCCGCCCACCAGCCCCGTTATCCACGAACCGACACCCCGTCAGCCCCCCGTGAGATCACCGACAGTGCGTCCGACTACCGGAACACCCAGCACATTTGGCAGGCTGACCCCCGCAAACCGGGGGATTGCAGGGAGGGAAACGCACACCACCATGAGCACCACTGCACGCCACGGCACCGACACCGGAGACCCCCGCATCGGCTGGAGCGGCACCGCCGACACCCATCGCGCGCCCGCCCTCCACCACCGACGCGACGGCATCCTCCCCACCATCGGCGCCGCATTGTCCGTACGCGGACACACCCTCACCTGCACCGCGAGCAAGGCCGAACAGCCCCCCGCACTGCACCCCCTCGTCCAGGACTTCCTCGACGCCCTCCCCACCGCACAGCGCGAACGCTTCACCGGACGATGTCCCGAAGCCGTCCTGCTCTCCCGCCACCTCACCGCCGTCGAGGCCAACCGCTCCAAACGAGCCGCCCGCAAACCCCTCACCAACGGCGAAGCCCGCCGCTCCCTGAAACACTCCAAGATCACCGCACGCCACATCCGCGAGGACGGCGACCCCCAGCACGGCAGCTACGCCCCGCCCTGCCGCTCCTGCGACGCACTCCTCGCCCACTTCGGCGTCATGCCCATCGGCGCGACGCCCACAGGAAGCTGACCGCCACCATGCCGCCCACCACCCCCGGCCCCCGCACCCCCACCCACGACCGCACCGGCTCCACCCGCTTCCCCGCCGCCGTCGACGTCGCCCTCCAAGACGCCGGCTGGCAACCCGGCCGCTGGGACATAAAGCAGGCCGAACACTGGGCCGACACCCTCCGCGCCCACACCTCCCCCGCCGGCCACCGCCACACCGTCTTCCCCGCCGCCGTCGAAGCCTGGGCCGAATTCGGCGGCCTGCGCATCGCCGGACCCGGACCCGGCAGGCACATCGCCCCCACCCCCTTCACCCTCGACCCCCTGCACGGACTCCACCTCGCCCGCACCCTCGGCGACCTCGGACGCGCCCTGGAAACCGACGTCGCCCCCCTGGGCCGCGAAGAACTCCCCGGCCCCGACGGCACCACCTACAGCCAGGCCACCCTCGCCATCGACACCGAAGGCCGCGTCTACAGCCTCGACCACACCGGCGACTGGTACCTCGGAGCCGACATCGACACCGCACTGGGCACCCTCGTACTCGGCACACGGCCCAGCCGCCTGGGAATCACCCCACCGAGCAGCGGCTGACCCACCACCCGCCGGGCACACCGCCCGACGAACGCGACCACGCCCACCAGGTACGAGGACTCACCCGGCCGCAACCGGAGCAGGCACCACCGCCGACACCCGGAAGCCACCCGCCTCCGTCGGACCCGAGACGAACACGCCCCCCAGCGCCGTCACCCGCTCCCGCATCCCCACCAGCCCGTTGCCGCCGCTCGGCAGACCCGCATCCGCCGCACCGCCCTCACACGGCCCGTTCTCCACCTGCACCGCCAGCTCACCCTCCCGATGCGCCAGCCGCACCCGCGCCCGCGCACCCGGCGCGTGCTTGTGCACATTCGTCAGCGCTTCCTGAACCACCCGGTACACCGTCTGCTCCACCCGCGCCCCATACCGGCGCCCAGCAGCCGACTCCCCCTCGCCGGCCCCCTCCACCGACAGCTCCACCACCATCCCGGCCGTCCGGGACTCCCCCACCAAAACCCCCAGATCGGCCAGACACGGCCCCTCAGGGTCCACCTCCGCTGCGGTCTCCGCCGCCCCCGCAGGCCGCACCGGAGCCGCCATCCGCGCCCCGGCCCCCGACTCCGCCGCATCCGGCTCCGCCTTCAGCCGCGCCCGCGAAGCCACCGCCGCCAACCGCTCCGGCGCATCCGACCCCACACCGCCACGCACCGCCGAACCCTCGGCCGTCCGCAGCACCCCCAGCATCTCCCGCAGCTCCGTCAGCGCCTGCCGCCCCATGTCGCCCACCAGGCCCGCGTTCTTCGACGCCTTCTCCGGATCCTTCAACGCCACCGCCTGCAACGCGGCCGCATGCACCACCATCAGACTCACCCGGTGCGCCACCACGTCGTGCATCTCCCGCGCGATCCGCGTCCGCTCCTCGTTACGCGCCCACTCCGCCCGCTCCTCGGCCCGGTCCGCCAGCAGCGACAGCTCCCGCTCCAGACCGTCCGCCCGCTCCCGCAGACTCTCCACCAACCGCCGCCGCGCCCCGACGTACAACCCCCACAACACCGGCGGCGCCGTCAGCACCAGGCCCACCGCCAGCGACATCGCCGGCACGAACCACACCGGCGGATTGAAGTCCTCCTGCGCCGCGATGTCCTGCCGCATGCTGAGGAACGTCGTCACCAACGTCCCCGCCACGGTCATCCCCGCCAGCAACGCCGTAATCCGACGCGGCACATCCGACGCGGCAAGCGTGTACAGCCCCACCACACTCAGCAGCCCGCCCATCTCCGCAGGCATCACCGCTATCGAAACCAGCACCACCGCCACCGGCCACCGCCGACGCACCAGCAGCACCGGCCCCGCCACCAGGCCGAAGAACATCCCGAGCAACTCCGGCAGCTGCGCCTCCTGCGCAAACCGCACACCCTCGAACATGCACTCAAGGCCCGAGGCCACCGCCAGCAACACGTCCAGTACGGCACTGCGCCGCCGGGCCCACCACCACGGCCCCGTCACCGGCGCACCCCGCGCGCCCACACCTTCACTTGCCCCCGTCGCGGTCATACCGACCAGCGTACGGGCGCCCGCGCGGGATCCCCCGCCGAGTTCCCCAGCACAGTTCTGGCCCATTACCAGCCGTAACCGCCGGTTATCCCCCGAAGTGTTGAATCGCCCACATTTTTGACCCTTTCCGACCCACGCGAGCGACACCCTGTTCCCATGCCGAACACCCATCGGGAACCCCCCGACCACGAGGCGTTACGCCACCAGGCCGTCGCCCTCCGCCGCGCCGGCCTCAGCCGCCGCCAGATCCGCGACCGACTGCACGTCCACAACAACGACATCCTCAATCGCCTCCTGGAAGGCGTACCGGCCCCGGAGTGGACCAAGCGCCCCAACGCCAAGGACGACCTGCGCGAGAAGGCCCGTGAGCTGCGCAAACAGGGCCGGACCTATGACCAGATCCAGGTCGAACTGGGCTGCTCGAAGAGCTCGATCTCGCTGTGGGTACGGGATCTGCCGAAGCCGGAGCGCAAGCGCAGCCGCGAGGAGGCGTCGGCGATCGCCCGGCGCGGCTGGGAGGCGACGATGAGGCGCCGCGAGGAGGAGCGACAGGAGACGAAGAGGGTCGCAGCCGACGAAATCGGCCAGCTCTCCGACCGAGAGCTTTTCCTGATCGGCGTCGGGCTCTACTGGTCCGAAGGAGCGAAGAGCAAGCCCCACAATCCAGCGGAACGCGTCACGTTCATCAACAGCGACCCGGGCATGATCAGGACCTACCTCGCCTGGCTGACCGTTCTCGGCGTCGAGCCGGAACGCCTGCAGTTTCGCGTGCACATCCACGAGACCGCAGACGTCGAAGCGGCGGAGCGGTACTGGGCGCAGCTGGTCGGAATTGAGACATCCGCCCTGGCCAAGACAACGCTCAAGAAGCACAACCCGAAGACCAACCGGAAGAACGTAGGCGAGACGTACCGAGGCTGCCTGGTGGTGCGCGTCATGGACGGCGCTGACCTATACCGTCGCATTGAAGGCTGGTGGTACGGCATAGTGTTGGGTGCCGAGCGGCGATCAACCTGACGAGATGTCCGGTTTGGCCACTTATGCACTCCCTCGTGGTGTAATTGGCAACACTGTCGGTTTTGGTCCGATTATTCCAGGTTCGAGTCCTGGCGAGGGAGCCAAGCAAAGTTCGGGTCCTGATCGCAAGATCAGGACCCGCTGTCGTTTCGGCCGCAATACGCCCCGGTATCCTTCGGATGACCACCACCCGAAGTAGCCAAGAAGCCGAAGGGCATCCCCGTGAGCGCCAACCGCCCGGCAGCCGTCGTCGTTCTCGCAGCGGGTGAGGGCACCCGCATGAAGTCGGCGACCCCAAAGGTCCTGCACGCCCTCTGCGGCCGCTCCCTCGTCGGGCATGTCGTCGCCGCCTCCCGTGAGCTGGACCCCCAGAACCTCGTCGTGGTCGTCGGCCACGCCCGTGAGCAGGTGCAGGCGCACCTCGCCGGGATCGACCCGGACGTGCGCACCGCCGTGCAGCACGAGCAGAAGGGCACCGGCCACGCCGTCCGTACGGCACTGGAGGAGCTGAGCGGCAGCGGTGTCGTCCTCGACGGCACCGTGATCGTGGTCTGCGGCGACACCCCGCTGCTGACCGGCGAGACCCTCCGGCGGCTCGGTGACACCCATGCCGCGGACAAGAACGCGGTGACCGTGCTCTCCGCCGAGGTGCCGGATGCGACCGGCTACGGCCGGATCGTGCGCGACGCGGACACCGGCGCGGTGACGGCGATCGTGGAGCACAAGGACGCGAGCGACGCCCAGCGGGCGATCCGGGAGATCAACTCCGGGGTGTTCGCCTTCGACGCCCGGCTGCTGGTCGATGCGCTGGGCAAGGTGCGCACGGACAACAGTCAGGGCGAGGAGTACCTGACCGATGTGCTGGGGATCGTGCGGGAGGCGGGGCACCGGGTGGGTGCGGCCGTGGCCGGCGATCACCGCGAGATCCTCGGGATCAACAACCGGGTGCAGCTGGCCGAGGCCCGTCGGCTGCTGAACGAGCGGTTGCTGGAGCGGGCGATGCTGGCCGGTGTGACGGTCGTCGACCCGGCCTCGACGTTCGTCGACGTGTCGGTCGTGTTCGAGCAGGACGCGACGATCCACCCGGGGACGCAGCTGCTGGGGGCCACGAGTGTCGCCACTGGCGCCGAGGTGGGTCCGCATGCGCGGCTGACGGATACGGCGGTCGGCGCGGGTGCCGTGGTGTCGTTCACGGTCGCGGAGGGTGCGCGTATCGGTGCGGGGGCGAATGTCGGTCCCTATGCGTATCTGCGGCCGGGGACGGATCTTGGTCCGAAGTCGAAGGCCGGCGCGTATGTGGAGATGAAGAACGCGTCGATCGGCGAGGGGACGAAGGTTCCGCATCTGTCGTATGTGGGGGACGCGACGATTGGTGACTTCACCAATATTGGCGCGGCGAGCGTGTTCGTGAATTATGACGGTGAGGCCAAGCACCACACGACCGTCGGTTCGCATTGCCGGACGGGGTCGGACAACATGTTTGTGGCTCCTGTCACGATCGGGGACGGCGCTTATACGGCGGCCGGCTCGGTCATCACCAAGGATGTGCCCCCGGGTTCGCTGGCGGTCGCGCGTGGCCAGCAGCGGAATATCGAGGGTTGGGTCGCGCGGAAGCGGCCCGGAAGCGCCGCCGCGCAGGCCGCTTCGGCTGCTCGCCGGGAGCCTGAGGGCGAGTAGTGATCGTGCAACGGGTGCGTCGTGCGGGGCGTACCGTGATGAGCGCACGCAAACTGTGATTCGAGGAGATTTGCTGTGACCGGGATCAAGACGACCGGCGAGAAGAAGCTGATGCTCTTCTCCGGCCGCGCCCACCCCGAGCTGGCGGAGGAGGTCGCGCATCAGCTGGGTGTCGGCCTGGTCCCGACGAAGGCTTTCGACTTCGCCAACGGTGAGATCTATGTCCGCTATCAGGAGTCCGCGCGTGGTGCGGATTGCTTCTTGATTCAGAGCCACACGGCTCCGATCAATAAGTGGATCATGGAGCAGCTGATCATGATTGATGCGTTGAAGCGGGCTTCCGCTCGCAGCATCACGGTGGTCGTGCCGTTCTATGGCTATGCGCGTCAGGACAAGAAGCACCGTGGCCGTGAGCCGATTTCGGCGCGGCTGATCGCGGATTTGATGAAGACCGCGGGTGCGGACCGTGTGGTGACGGTGGATCTGCACACGGACCAGATCATGGGCTTCTTCGACGGTCCGGTGGATCACCTTTTCGCGCTGCCGGTTCTCGCGGACTATGTGGGTGCGAAGGTGGATCGCGACAAGCTCACGGTCGTCTCTCCGGATGCGGGCCGGGTGCGGGTCGCCGACCGCTGGTGCGACCGGCTGGGTGCGCCGCTGGCCATCGTCCACAAGCGCCGGGACAAGGACGTGGCGAATCAGGTCACGGTCCATGAGGTCGTCGGTGATGTGGAGGGCCGGGTGTGTGTCCTGGTCGACGACATGATCGACACCGGTGGCACGATCTGTGCCGCGGCCGATGCGCTGTTCGCCAATGGTGCGGCGGATGTCATCGTGACGGCGACGCACGGTGTGCTGTCGGGTCCGGCGGCGGACCGGCTGAAGAACTCGAAGGTGAGCGAGTTCGTGTTCACCAACACGCTGCCCACGCCGTCCGAGCTGGAGCTGGACAAGATCACGGTGCTGTCGATGGCGCCGACGATCGCGCGGGCGCTGCGTGAGGTCTTCGAGGACGGCTCGGTGACGAGTCTGTTCGACGAGCAGTGAGCGATCTGTCGTACTGATTGATCGACTTTGGGGCGGCCTTCCGGCCGGGTAGACTCGTGGAGTTGCTCGGCGAGGGAGGCCGCCCTTTTGTGGTGGCTGTCCGTTATCGACGCGCTCTTCGTAGCAGGTCTGTCGTGGGCCGGGTGACGCCCACCAGATGTTTCTGCGATACGAGGAGTGCTGTTATGGCTGAGATCAAGCTTGCCGGTGAGGTCCGGAACGACTTCGGTAAGGGTGCTGCCCGCCGTCTGCGTCGTGAGGCGAAGGTTCCCGGTGTCATCTACGGTCACGGTGCGGAGCCGCAGCACGTCGCCGTGGACAGCCACGCGCTGATGATGGCCCTGAAGACCCCGAACGCGCTGCTGCGTCTGGAGTTCGACGGCAAGAGCGAGCTGGTCATCCCCAAGGCCGTGCAGCGTGAGGCGATCCGCCGGTTCCTGGTGCACGTGGACTTCCTGGCCGTGAAGAAGGGCGAGAAGGTCACCGTCGAGCTGCCGATCCAGACCGAGGGCGAGCTGGCCCCGGGTGGCAACCTGCTCGAGCACGTGCTGAACACCCTGCCGGTCGAGGCCGAGGCCACCCACATCCCGGAGTCGGTCACGGTCTCCGTCGCGGGTCTGGACGCCGGTTCGTCGGTGCAGGCCAAGGACATCACCCTGCCGTCGGGTGTCTCGCTGGCCGTCGAGGACGACGCTGTGGTGCTGCAGGTCGTGTCGGCGCAGGCCGAGGCTCCGGCCGAGGAGGCCGCCGAGGGTGAGGCCGAGGGCGCCGAGGCCTGATCCTCGCCTCGTAGCTGCTTTTCCAACCGCTGTCCTGTGCCGTTGTGGCGCGGGGCGGCGGTTGGGTTGTTTCAATGGCCTGCCGCACTGGCCTGGCGCAAGGAGATGTGGAGATGACGGACGCAGACGGTCCCTGGCTCGTGGTGGGGCTGGGGAATCCCGGGCCGGAGTACGCGGCCAATCGCCACAATGTGGGTTTCATGGTGGCGGATCTGCTGGCCGAGCGCATGGGTGGGCGTTTCAAGGCGCACAAGGCTCGGGCGCAGGTGGTGGAGGGTCGGATCGGTCCGCCGGGGCCGGGCAGTCGCCGGGTGGTGGTGGCGAAGCCGTTGTCGTTCATGAATCTGTCGGGTGGGCCGACGACGGCGTTGCGGGATTTCTACAAGGTCCCGGTGGCCAACATCGTGGCGGTTCATGATGAGTTGGATATTGATTACGGTGCGCTGCGGCTGAAGTTGGGTGGCGGTGACAACGGTCACAACGGCCTGAAGTCGATCACGAAGTCGTTGGGTGCGGAGTACCACCGGGTGCGTTTCGGGATCGGGCGCCCGCCGGGTCGTATGCAGGTGGCGGATTTCGTGTTGAAGGATTTCGGTTCGGCGGAGCGCCGGGAGCTGGATTACTTCGTGGATCGTGCGGCGGATGCGGTGGAGACGTTGATCGTGGAGGGGTTGGAACGGGCGCAGAGCACGTACAACACGTGAATGGGACAGTGCGGGTCAGGGTCTGACGAACTGTTGTCCGAGGTTGACCGGGCGCTGGTGGATGGCCAAGGATCGCCGCCATGCCCAGAAGCAGTACGCGCACGAGTTCGGTCAGACGCAGCCGTTCCCGGCGGGTGGGTGAGAGTGCCTATGGGGTGCTGCTCGTCGCCCGGACGGGGTTGATGGGGCTGCTGGCGTTGCTCCTGCTGGTGGCGGGTGTGTGGACGTCGTGGGGTACGGCGCAGTACGCGATGCTCGTCAAGGGGCGGGAGCGCGGTGTGATGACGGTGTCGGCGTGTGCGGGTGAGCGGTGCACGGGTCCGTTTGTGCCGGAGGGGGAGGGCCGGGGGGCGCGGAAGGTGTCGATCGCGCAGGCGGCGGCGCCGGACAAGGGCGAGCGGGTCGAGGTGGTGCTCAAGCCGGGTTCGTCGCATGCGGTGCGGTCGGGGCCGGCGGGGGTGTTGCATGCGTGGGTGCCGTTCGCGGGGTCGTTGTTGCTGGCGGCGCTGGTGGTGGCCGGGGGGATGCGGATGCGGCGTACGGCGTGGGTGATGGGTTTGTTGGGGGCGGTGTTGCTGGGGGCGGCGTTCGCCGCGATGTAGGTGTGTGGCGTAGGGGCTCGGTCCGGCCCTGACCCAACGGACAGATATAGCGACGACGGCGGCCGGCTCCTCGGGTGAGGGGCCGGCCGCCGTCGTGTGTGCGGGGTGGGGTCAGCCGGTGTTGCGCAGGCCGGCGGCGACGCCGTTGACGGTCAGCAGCAGTGCGCGGGCCAGCACGGGGTCGGCTTCGTCGCCGCGTTCGGCGGCGGTGCGCTGGCGGTGCAGGAGGGAGACCTGGAGGTAGGAGATCGGGTCGAGGTAGGCGTCGCGGATGTGGAAGGTCTGCTTGAGGACGGGGTTGGAGTCGAGGAGTTCCTTCTCTCCGGTGATGCGCAGGACTTCGGCGACGGTGAGTTCGTGCTCGGCCTTGATGACGTCGAAGACGTGCTTGAGGTCGTCGGGGACGAGGGTGTCGACGTAGTGCTGGGCGATCCGCAGGTCGGTCTTGGCCAGTGTCATCTCGACGTTGGACAGGAAGTTGCGGAAGAAGTGCCAGTGCTCGTGCATCTCGTCGAGGACGGGGTCGAGTCCGGCTTCGCGGGCGGCCTTGAGGCCGGTTCCGACGCCGAACCAGCCGGGGACGATCTGGCGGGACTGGGTCCAGCCGAAGACCCAGGGGATGGCGCGCAGGCCGTCGAGTCCGGCGCCGGAGTCGGGTCGGCGCGAGGGGCGGGAGCCCAGGTGCAGTTCGGCGAGCTGGTCGACGGGGGTGGAGGCGAAGAAGTAGGCGGGGAGGTCGGGGTCCTCCACGAGCCGGCGGTAGGCGCCGTGGGCGGCCTCGGAGACGGTCTCCATGGCGGCGTCCCAGCGGGCGAGGGCCTCGTCGGACTGGCGGGGTGCGGTGTGCAGGGCGGAGGCCTGGAGGGTGGCGGCGACGGTCAGCTCCAGGTTCTCCCGGGCCAGGGAGGGCACGAGGTACTTGTCGGAGATGACCTCGCCCTGTTCGGTGACCTTGATCTCGCCTTCGAGGGTGCCGTAGGGCTGGGCGAGGATCGCGTCGTGGGAGGGGCCGCCGCCGCGGCCGACGGTGCCGCCGCGGCCGTGGAAGAGGCGCAGTCGTACGCCGTGGCGGTGGGCGACGTCGCGCAGCAGGCGCTGGGCGCGGTGGATCTCCCACTGGGAGGTGGTGATGCCGCCGAACTTGGAGGAGTCCGAGTAGCCGAGCATGACCTCCTGGACGTCGCCGTTGAGGGCGACCAGGCGGCGGTAGGAGGGGTCGGCGAGCATTTCCTCGAGCAGCTGGTCGGCGATCTTGAGCTCGTCGGTGGTCTCCAGCAGGGGGACGATGCCGATCTTGGCCCAGCCGGCGTGCAGGTCGATCAGGCCGGCTTCGCGGGCGAGGACGGCGGCGGCGAAGACGTCGTCGGAGCCCTGGCACATGGAGATGATGTAGGACTCGACGACCTCGGGGCCGAAGGTCTTCTTGGCCTTGCCGATGGTGCGGAAGACGCCGAGGGTCTTGGCGCCGGCTTCGTCGAGGGGTGCCGGGGTGGGGGCCAGGGGGCGGCGGGAGCGCAGTTCCTTGGCGAGGAGCTTGCGGCGGTAGTCGCGCGGCATGTCCACGTAGCGCCAGGACTCCTCGCCGAGGCGGTCGAAGAGCTGGCCGAGGGCGTGGTGGTGGGCGTCGGCGTGTTCGCGGACGTCCATGGTGGCGAGCTGCAGGCCGAAGGCGCCGATGGTGCGGATGGTGCGTTCGAGGCGGCCGTCGGCGACCAGGCCGCCGCGGTGTGCGCGCAGCGAGGTCTGGATGAGGGTGAGGTCGTCGAGGAGTTCGGCGGTGCCGAGGTAGTCGCGGCCGGGGACGTGGGGGGTGTCGCCGGCGAGGCGGTCGCGGGTGTTGACGAGCTTCTGCCGGATGCAGGTGGCCTTGAGGCGGTAGGGCTCTTCGCTGTTCAGGCGCTTGTAGCGGGGGCTGATCTCGGGGAGCAGCTCGAGGTCGTGCTGGAGGGAGGCCAGCAGCTCGTCGGTGGCGCCGCAGTTGCGGATGGAGTTCGACAGGGCGCCGCGGAGCTCGTCGACGTGTTCGAGGGCGTCGGTGATGCCGTGCTCGTGCTGGAGGATCAGGACGTCCCAGGTGACCTGGGGGGTGACGTTGGGGTTGCCGTCGCGGTCGCCGCCGATCCAGGTGCCGAAGGTGAG
Organism: Streptomyces sp. NPDC043738; assembly: GCF_056436545.1. Classification (NCBI taxonomy): domain Bacteria; kingdom Bacillati; phylum Actinomycetota; class Actinomycetes; order Kitasatosporales; family Streptomycetaceae; genus Streptomyces; species Streptomyces sp. NPDC043738. Next base: position 13,099 of record NZ_JBWKCJ010000027.1, read on the forward strand.
CGGGCGGGTGCCGGGGGGCAGCTCGGTGCCGGCGCGCTCCAGCTCGGCGGCGAGGTCTTCGAGGACGTCGCCGACGGCGCCGCGGCCCAGCTCGTCGAGGTAGTAGATGGCGTTGCGGGCTTCGTCGGTCGGCTCGGGGCGGGCGACGCGCAGCTCGTCGGTCTGCCAGATGAGGTCGATGTTCTCGGCCAGGCGCAGGTCGGCGCGGCGGCGCTCGGTGGCGTCGGTGCGGTCGAGGAGTTCGGCGACCTTGCGGAGCTTGGTGAGGACGGAGCGGCGGGCGGCCTCGGTGGGGTGTGCGGTGAAGACGGGGCGTACGCCGAGGTGGCGGGCGGTCTCGCGGAGGTGCTGGGGGTCGGCGTCCTTGAGCATGTCGGCGGTGCGGGCGAGGATGCCGCCCTCGGCGGCGCGGCGGGCGCGCAGCTCGCGGCCGCGGTGGACCTGCTCGGTGACGTTGGCGAGGTGGAAGTACGTCGAGAAGGCGCGTACCAGCTTCGCGGCGGTGGCCAGGTCCGTGTCGCCCAGGAGGCGGGCCGCTGCCTCGCCGTCGGAGCGGGTCAGGGCGCGGACCCGCTCGACGAGGTCGAGGAGGTCGGGGCCTTCCTGCCGGACGAGGGTTTCGCCGAGGAGGTCGCCGAGGCGGCGGATGTCGGCGCGCAGGGCGACGTTGTCGCTCGGGCCGGCTTCGGGGCTGTCGGCGGGCGTGATCTCGGCGGGGTTGTTGTCGGCACTGCTCACTGGTGCGGCTCCTTGCGGCATTCAGGGACGTCGCGCCGCGACTCGCGGAGGGGTGGTGGCGGGCGACGGGTGGGCAGGTCTGATGCGGGCGGGTTGCGGACCGCGCTGTCCGACGTTGCCCAGGATAGATCTGCCCGCTGTCAGCGGATCACACCGTCCGATGGGTGGGCATCTGTGGCGGGTGGTGTGGGTGTGAGGCCTGTCACGGCCTTGCCCGTGGCGGTGTCGCTGCCATACTTACGAAACCGTAGGTTACGGTCCCGTAGCCGTAGCCGTGCCCCCGAGCCCCCGACGAGGGACACCATGACCGCTGGCCCTGAAGCCGTAGAAGAATCACCGATTCCTGCCGGTTCGCCCGTTGATCCGGCTGCCGGTGGCCCGCTGCCGTCCGCGACGCTGGGTGGCGAGCAGCGCAGGTCGCTCGAGCAGATCACGCTCCTGCTCTTCATCACCGTCCCGTTCGTGGCGCTGGTGGCCGCGGTGCCGCTGGCCTGGGGCTGGGGGGTGAGCTGGCTGGATCTGGGCCTGATGATCGCGATGTACTACATCGGCTGCCACGGCATCACGATCGGCTTCCACCGCTACTTCACGCATGGCGCGTTCAAGGCGAAGCGCCCGCTGCGGATCGCGCTGGCGATCATGGGGTCGCTGGCGGTGGAGGGTCCGCTGGTGCGCTGGGTGGCCGATCACCGCAAGCACCACAAGTTCTCCGATGCCGAGGGTGACCCGCACTCGCCGTGGCGCTTCGGCGAGACGGTGCCCGCGCTGATGAAGGGCCTGTGGTGGGCTCACATCGGCTGGATGTTCGACGAGGAGCAGACCCCGCAGCACAAGTACGCACCGGACCTGATCAAGGACGACGCGGTGCGTGCGATCTCCCGCCAGTTCGTGGTGTGGACGACGGTGTCGCTGCTGATCCCCCCGCTGGTGGGCGGTCTGGTGACGTGGTCCTGGCAGGGCGCGCTGACCGCGTTCTTCTGGGGCTCTCTGGTGCGGGTGGCGCTGTTGCACCACGTGACGTGGTCGATCAACTCCATCTGCCACGCGGTGGGCAAGCGCCCGTTCAAGTCCCGCGACAGGTCCGGCAACGTCTGGTGGCTGGCGGTGCTGTCCTGCGGCGAGTCCTGGCACAACCTGCACCACGCGGACCCCACGTGCGCCCGGCACGGTGTGCTGAAGGGGCAGCTGGACTCCAGCGCCCGGCTGATCCGCTGGTTCGAGAAGGCGGGCTGGGCGTACGACGTGCGGTGGCCGAACGCCTCCCGCATCGACGCCCGCCGCAAGGAGATGGCCGCCGGGGGTACCTCCCCGCGGTAGTCGAGGAAGGCATGATTGACGGGTGGCGATCGACAACAGCAGCAGTACGAGCAGCAGCAAGGGCAAGCCTTCCGCGTCTGCGGGCACCCGGCGTGCCCGCAGGGTACGGATGACCGGTGCGGAGCGCCGGCAGCAGCTGCTGGACATCGGTCGCACGCTCTTCGCCGAGCGTGGCTTCGAGGGCACGTCGGTCGAGGAGATCGCGGCCAAGGCCGGCGTCTCCAAGCCGGTGGTCTATGAGCACTTCGGCGGCAAGGAGGGGCTGTACGCGGTGGTCGTGGACCGCGAGATGCGCCAGCTGCTGGACATGGTGACCGGCGCGCTGACCGCCGGCCACCCCCGTGAGCTGCTCGAACAGGCGGCGTTCGCGCTCCTGGACTACATCGAGACCTTCACCGACGGCTTCCGCATCCTGGTCCGCGACTCCCCCGTCGCCCAGTCCACGGGTACGTTCGCCTCCCTCATCAGCGATATCGCCACCCAGGTCGAGGACATCCTGGGCCTGGAGTTCAAGGCCCGCGGCTTCGATCCGAAACTGGCCCCGCTCTACGCCCAGGCGCTGGTCGGCATGGTCGCGCTGACCGGCCAGTGGTGGGTGGACACCCGCAAGCCGAAGAAGGCCGAGGTGGCGGCCCACCTGGTGAACCTGGCCTGGCACGGCCTGGGCAATCTGGAGGCGAAGCCGCGGTTGATAGGGCATCGCAAGAACTGAACGGGGTGCCGCGGACCGCGGCGAGCAGGACCCGGCGGCGATCTGCGGGTTCCGGCGGATCCGGGAGGCGGCGAAGGCGGCGCCGCCCCGAGTCGAGGCGGCCCGTGCCGGCCTCGGACCGGCGGCTGTCGGGAGTCGCGGGGGTGCTGGAGGTGGTCGAGGCCGGTGATCACGGTGGGGATCTCGGGGGAGGTCGCGGGAGGGCCGGGGGTCAGCCGGTCGGTTTCTGGGCGACGGCGAAGATGCGGCGGAAGGGGAAGACCGTGCCGTGCCGGCCCGTGGGGTAGGCCTTGCGGAGGGCGTCGCGGTATTCGGCGAGGAACGCCTCGCGGGCGAGCGGGTCGTTCTCCAGTTCCGTCAGGACGGGGCGCAGGGCGGTGCCCTTGACCCAGTCGAGGACCGGGTCGTCGCCTTCCAGGAGCTGGACGTAGGTCGTCTCCCACACGTCGGTGGTGCAGCCGAGGTCGGTGAGGCGTTCGAGGTATTCGGCGGGCTCCAGGATGTGGACGAAGCGCCGGCCGTGGGTGGTGAGGCGCCGGCGCCACTGGGGGCTGTCGCACAGTTCGCCGAGCAGGGCGTGGCTGGGCGAGGTGAAGTTGCCGGGGACCTGGAAGGCGAAGGTGCCGCCGGGGGTGAGGGCGTCGATCCAGCGGGCGAAGGAGTCCGGGTGGTTGGGGACCCACTGCAGTGCCGCGTTGGAGACGATCAGGTCGTAGGGCTCGTCGGGAGTCCAGTCGGTGGCGTCGGCGGGCGCGAAGTCGAGGTGGCCGCCGCCCGGGGTGGGGCCGGCGTGGTTCTCGGCTTCTTTGAGCATCTCGGGGGAGTTGTCGTATCCGGTGATGTGCGCGTCGGTCCAGCGGGTGGCGAGCTGGACGGTGACGTTGCCCGGTCCGCAGCCCAGGTCGGCGATCCGGGCGGGGCGTTGCCGCCGGGGGAGGTCCGGGATCCGCGCGAGCAGGTCGTGGAAGGGGCGGGTACGGTGCCCGGAGTGGCGGAGGTATTGCTGCGGATCCCAGGTGGGCGCGTCGTGCATGTTCTGAACCCCTTTGCTGGTGCAGGGCTGACTCAAAGCTGGCACGGTCTGGTTCGGGCCGTCTCGGCTGGAAACCGAGCTCCCGCCGACGATGCCCCATAGTCCAGCGAAATATATCTTGACGTCAAGAGACTTCATGTCGACAGACCCTCTACACTGATCGTCATGGAGGACGAGGTCGACCGACTGGTCGCTGCATGGCGCCGTGAGCGCCCGGACCTCGACGTGGAACCGCTCGAGGTCCTCAGCCGCGTCTCCCGGCTGGCCAGGCACCTCGACCGGGCCCGCCGCATCGCGTTCGCCGAGGTGGGGCTGGAGCCCTGGGAGTTCGACGTGCTGACCGCACTGCGCCGGGCCGGGGCGCCGTATCAGCTCTCCCCCGGCGCACTGCTGACGCAGACACTGGTCACGTCCGGGACGATGACCAACCGCATCGACCGGCTGGCCAAGAAGGACCTCGTCGAGCGGCTGCCGGACCCCAGCGACCGGCGGGGAGTGCTGGTCAGGCTGACCGCCGAGGGCCGCGACAAGGCCGACCAGTCGCTGGCCGGACTGCTGGTCCAGGAGCGTGCGATTCTCGCCGAACTCTCCCGTCAGCAGCGCGGCGAACTGGCCGGACTGCTAAGGCGCTTGACGGGCCCGTTCGACAACACCCCCGCCTAGCGCGCCGCGCCGGCGCGGGGCGGGCCGGGACCGGCGGGCGGCGGCGCCCGGCACGCTTCGGGGCCGGAGGTCGGCCAACTTTCCGAGGTGGGTGAGGGGCGCGCGCTCCCGGGCATACGGCGCGGGCGCTCGCGTCCGAGGTGGCAGAGCCTGATGCACGCACCTCCGGGAGGGATCTACGACGGCGCGCGACAGGTTGTTACGCGCCATATCTGACGGCGCACAAGCATGCATAGCGCGCCCCCTGAATTGACGAGCGCCCCTCTCGTACCACGTCCCCTTGCCCACCGCTCGCCTTGTGCACTTGGATCGCGCCATGAGCCAGCAGCGACCACCGCACCCACCGAGCGGCCCGTACGGCAGGCGGTTCGAGGGCCGTACGGTCCTGGTGACCGGGGCCGCCGCCGGGATCGGGGCGGCCACCGCCGACCGGCTGGCCGCCGAGGGCGCCGGCGTACTGCTGCTGGACATCGACGACGCCCGCGGCGAGCACCTCGCACGGCGCATCAGGGCGGCCGGCGGCCGGGCCTCGTACGAGCACTGCGATGTGGCGGACGAGGCCCACTGGCAGCGGGCGGCCAAGGCCGCACGGCAGCGCTACGGGCCGGTCGACGGGCTGGTCAGCAACGCCTTCCTGCCCCATGTGGCGGCCGCCGACGCCACCTCGCTCGCGGAGTGGGACCGGCAGCTGGCGGTGAACCTGACCGGCTCGTTCCTCGGCGTCCGCGCCACCCTTGAGGACCTGCGAGAACGCCATGGCGCGGTGGTGCTGACCTCGTCCGTGCACGCGCTGGTGGGCCTGCCGGGACGGCCCGCGTACGCGGCGGCCAAGGCCGGACTGACCGGCCTGGGGCGGCAGCTGGCGGTCGAGTACGGGCCGCAGGTGCGGGTCAACAGCGTGCTGCCGGGCCCGGTGCTCACAGCGGCCTGGGACGGCATCGACGAGGCGCAGCGGCAGGCCAGCGCCGCGGAGACGGCGGCGCGGCGGCTGGGGCGGCCCGAGGAGGTCGCCGCCGCCATCGCCTTCCTGCTCTCCGACGAGGCGTCCTTCGTCACCGGTGCGAGCCTCGTCGTCGACGGGGGCTGGAGCGTGTACAAGAACTCGTCATGAGCGGGGCCCGCCGGCGGCGGCCCGCGACGCCCCGTCCGAGCTTCGATCCGTAGGGGGATCCATGGGCATCCAATTCGGCGGCGACTACAACCCCGAGCAGTGGCCCGAGGAGGTGTGGGCCGAGGACCTGAAGCTGATGAAGGCGGCCCACGTCACCATGGTCACCGCCGGGATCTTCTCCTGGGCGAGGGTCGAACCCCGGTCCGGACAGTGGGACTTCGGCTGGTTCGACCGGGTCATGGACAACCTGGCAGGCGCCGGTATCGCCGTCTGCCTGGCGACGATGACCGCCTCACCACCGCCCTGGCTCTCCCACGCGCACCCCGAGATCCTGCCCGAGGGCCCCGACGGGCAGCGCCGCTGGCCCGGCGGCCGGCAGCACTACTGCCCCTCCAGCCCCGTCTACCGCGCGCACGCCGTACGGCTCGTCGAGCAGCTCGCCACCCGCTACGCCGGCCACCCCGCGCTCGCCATGTGGCACATCGGCAACGAATACGGCTGCCACACCCGCCAGTGCTACTGCGCGGTGTCCGCCGAGGACTTCCGGCGCTGGCTGCGCGAGCGCTACGGGAGCGTGGCGGCGCTCAACGCCGCCTGGTCGACGGCCTTCTGGTCGCAGGGGTACGGCGACTTCGACGAGGTGCTGCCGCCCCGTACCGCGCCCACCTTCCCCAATCCCGCGCAGCAACTGGACTACCTGCGCTTCGGCGACGAGGCGCTGCGCGCCTGCTACCTCGCCGAGAAGGAGGTGCTGAACCGGCTGACGCCCGAGGTCCCGGTCACCACCAACCTGATGCCGCAGCACAAGCCGGTCGACGCGTTCGCCTGGTCGGCGCACATGGACGCGATGGCGCTGGACTTCTACCAGGACCCCTACGCCGATGACGACCACATCCGGGCCGGCTACGTCTTCGACCTGATGCGCTCGGCGCGCTCCGGGCAGCCCTGGATGCTGCTCGAACAGGCACCGAGCGCGGTCAACTGGCGGCCCCGCAACGGCCCCAAGCCGCCCGGAGCGATGCGGCTGTGGAGCTGGCAGGCCGTCGCCCAGGGCGCGGACGCGGTGCTGTTCTTCCAGTGGCGGCAGTCCCTGGGAGGTGCGGAGAAGTTCCACTCGGCGATGCTGCCGCACGGCGGGACCGACACCCGGATCTTCCGCGAAGTGACCGAACTGGGACGGGAGTTGGCCTCGCTCGCGGGCATCGAGGGGACCCGTTCGCGGGCCGAGGTGGCGCTGCTGGCGGACTGGCACAGCTGGTGGGCGCTGGAGCTGGACTCCAAGCCGTCGACCGCGCTGGAGCACTCCCGGATCGCGCTGGAGCACTACCGGCCGCTGTTCGAAGCGGGCGTGGCCTGCGACGTGGTGCCGCCGCAGCGGGAGCTGAGCGGCTACCGGCTGGTCGTCGTGCCCAATCTGTATCTGCTGACCGCGGGCGACGCCGAGCGGCTGACGGCCTATGTACGCGACGGCGGCCGACTGGTGGTGTCGTTCTTCTCCGGGATCGTCGACGAGCACGACCGGGTGCACCCCGGCGGCGCTCCGGCGCCGCTGCGGGAGCTGCTGGGGCTGCGGGTGGAGGAGTTCTGGCCACTGGACGCGGGCCGTACGGTGGCGGTCGAGGGGACCTACGCGGGGCGGGCCGACCTGTGGTCGGAGGCCGTCGACCTCGAAGGGGCCGAGGCGCTCGCCCGCTTCGCGGACGGGGACCTCGCAGGGCGGCCCGCACTGACCCGGCACGCCTACGGGCGGGGCACCGTCTGGTACCTCGGTACGCGGCTCGAACCGGCGCTGATGCGGGCGCTGCTGGACGACGTACGCCGGGCGGCGGGCGTGGCACCGGTGGTGCCGGGGCTGCCGGCCGGTGTCCAGGCCACCGTCCGTGAGGGCGCCGGCGGGCGGTATCTGTTCCTGCTCAACCACGGCACGGACACCGTGGAGGTGGCACTGCCGGAGCCGATGCGTGAGGCGCCGACGGCGGACGGCGGGCCGGGCGGCGCCGTCGACCGGGTCACGCTGGCGGCCCGGGGCGTGGCCGTACTGACGACCGACGGGTGAGGGCCACGCCCGGGCCGCCGGGGCCTCAGGGCACCGGCACCGAGGCCGCCGCGGCTGCCTCCAGCTCGACCGGGCCCACTCCGGCCCGGCGGGCCAGCGCCACCGCCGCGAGGGTCGAGTGCACGCCGAGCTTGCCGAGGACGTTCTGCATGTGGGTACGGACCGTGTGCGGGGAGAGGAACAGCCGCTCGGCTACCGCCTTGCGCCCCAGGCCCGCCACCATGCAGCGCAGCACCTCGCGCTCACGCGGCGTCAGCGACTCCACCAGCCGCTCGCTCTCCGAGCGGTGCTTGCGGGCGGCCGTCAGCTCGCGCAGCACCCCCGTCAGCAGGGCCGGCGGCAGATGCGTTTCATCACGCAGTACGCCGCGGATCACGGCGAGCAGCCGGGAGAGCGAGCAGTCCTTGGCGACCCAGCCCGAGGCGCCGGCCTGCAGGGCGGCGGCCGCGCGGCGCGGGTCGTCGCGGTCGGCGAGGACGACCGTGCGCAGGTACGGGTGGCTGGTGCGCAGGCCGGAGACGAGCGCGATGCCGTCGCGCGGGCAGCTGCGCGGGACGGCCTCGCGGGCCGGTCCCGGCGCCTGCGCGGGCACCGCCAGGAGCGGCGCGGCGAGGTCGGCGTCGGCCAGCACCACGTCGAACCGGCGGCCTTCGGTGGCCGCCCGGTCCAGATTGCGCAGGGCCGCGGGCGCGCTGCCGGCGGCCGCGACGTCCACGTCCTGTTCCGCGGCGAGCGCGGCCGCCAGGGATTCGGCGAAGATGCGGTGGTCGTCGACCACCAGAACCCGGATGCGTTGCACAGAGACCCCCTGTCTCGGTGAACGGACCATAGCGGGCACGACGCCCGGATTGAAGATCGCCTCAGCCGCACGGCCGCCGCCGTGCGGGCATGGCTACCCCCACCCGGGGCGTCGTACCCGAAACGGTCTCGCCCCCCTGATCGGCACCGGCCCCCACCGGCGCAGGATCTCAGAGTACGGACGGGGTGCGACAAGGGAAGGTGATTGGCGAAACTGCTCCCGCGCCCGGGCCATTTGGCCGTCACCCGTTGGCCGCACGCCGTCCGGCGCGCCCTACTTGATGCGGCGCGCTCCCGCGCTCGGGACGGCCTCGAAGATCCGCGGCGCGGTGTGCCCGGCGGCCGCGAACGCCTCGGTGACCGCCGCGCCGACGGTGGCCGCGGCCGCCTGCTCGACCAGCACGATCGCCGAGCCGCCGAACCCGCCGCCGGTCATCCGGGCCCCGAGGGCGCCGGCCGCGTTGGCGGTGTCGACGGCGAGGTCGAGTTCCCGGCAGGAGATCTTGAAGTCGTCGCGGAGCGAGGCGTGGCCGGCCGTCAGCAGCGGCCCGATGGCGCGGGTGCGGCCGGCGTCCAGGCAGGCGACGACCGCTTCGACGCGCTGGTTCTCGGTGACGATGTGCCGTACGAGGGCCTGGACGGCGGGCTCGTCGGCCAGTTTCGCCAGCGCCTCGGGCAGTTGTGCGTAGGGCACGTCACGCAGTGCGCGCACCCCGAGTGCCCGCGCACCACGCTCACAGCCAGCGCGCCGCTCGGCGTACGCGCCGTCGCCCAGCTCGTGCTGGACCCGGGTGTCGACCACCATCAGGCGCAGCCCCTCCCCCGCCAGGTCGAAGGGGACCTGGCGCCGGGTGAGGTCACGGGTGTCCAGGAACAGCGCGTGTCCCTCGGTGCAGCAGGCCGCCGCGGTCTGGTCCATGATCCCGCAGGGGACGCCGACGAAGGCGTTCTCGGCCCGCTGGGCGAGGCGGGCCTGGTCCTGCGGGGACAGGTCGAGGCCGTAGAGGTCGTTGAGCGCGCGGGCGGTGGCGATCTCCAGGGCGGCGGACGAGGAGAGCCCGGCGCCGGTGGGCACCGTGCTGTCGTAGTGCAGGTCCGCGCCGCCGACGGGCAGGCCCTCCTCGCGCATCGCCCAGACGACGCCCGCCGGGTAGGCGGCCCAGCCCGCCTGGGGCGCCGGACGCAGTGCGTCGATGCGCAGTTCGACGATCCCGCCGTCGGCGCCGCCGGAGTGCAGCCGCAGCACCCCGTCGGTGCGGGGCGCCGCGGCGGCCAGGGTGGTGTGCGGGAGGGCCAGCGGCATCACGAAGCCGTCGTTGTAGTCGGTGTGTTCACCGATCAGGTTGACGCGGCCGGGGGCGGCCCAGACTCCCTCGGGCTCCGCCCCGTATACCTCGCCGAACGCCACCGCCGTCCGGGGTGCGCCGTGTGCCGTCTGTGTCACGTGGATCCTTCGTCCTTTCTGGCCGCCGTCGCAGCTCCGTCCCGCACCCGGGTTCGCTAGTCGCCGGACGGGCCGGAATGCGACTGCGCGAACGCCCATGCGTCCGCGACGATCCCCGCGAGGTCGGCGCGGCTGGGCCGCCAGCCGAGCCGGTCGACGGCGGTCTGCGCGGAGGCCACCAGGACGGCGGGGTCGCCGCCGCGGCGCGGGGCGGTGATCTCGGGGATCGGGTGGCCGGTGACCTTGCGGACGGTCTCGATGACCTCGCGGACCGAGAAGCCGTTGCCGTTGCCGAGGTTGCAGATCAGGTGCTCGCCGGGGGTGGCCGCGTCCAGCGCCAGCAGATGCGCCTCGGCCAGGTCCGCGACGTGGATGTAGTCGCGCACGCAGGTGCCGTCGGGGGTGGGGTAGTCGTCGCCGAAGACGGAGATCGCCTCGCGCTTGCCCTGGGCGACCTGGAGCACGAGCGGGATCAGGTGCGACTCGGGGTCGTGGCGCTCGCCGCAGCTGCCGTAGGCGCCGGCGACGTTGAAGTAGCGCAGCGAGACGGCGGCCAGGCCGTGTGCCGCGGCCTCGCCGCTGATCATGTGGTCGACGGCGAGCTTGCTCGCGCCGTACGGCGAGGTCGGGGCGGTCGGGTCGGTCTCGGTGATCGGGGTGCTCACCGGCTCGCCGTAGGTCGCCGCGGTGGAGGAGAACACCAGCGTGCGGACGCCGGCGTCGCGCATGGCGGCGAGCAGGTCCATGGTGCCGCCGACGTTGTTGCGCCAGTACTTCTCCGGGTTGGTGACCGACTCGCCGACCTGCGAGAACGCGGCGAAGTGCAGCACCGCGTCGAAGGAGGCGTCGAGCCACTTGGCGGCGTCCTGGATACGGCCCTCGATGAAGTGCGCGCCCTCGGGGACGCCCACGCGGTGCCCGGTGGACAGGTCGTCCAGCACGGTCACCTCGTGGCCGGCCTCCAGAAGATGCGCGGCGACGACGCTGCCGACATATCCCGCCCCACCCGTGACCAGGTACTTCTTGCTCACTCGCTCGCTACCTCTCGCAGTCGCTCGGCCGCGGCCTCCGGCGGCACGTCGTTGATGAACACGTTCATGCCGGATTCGGAACCCGCGAGGAACTTCAGCTTGCCGGAAGTGCGGCGAATGGTGAAAAGCTCGAGGTGGAGTGCGAAGTCCTCGCGCGCCTCGGCGTGCAGTGGCGCCTGGTGCCAGGCGGCGATGTACGGCGTCGGTGCGCCGCCGTCCGCGGTGTCGAAGATCCGGTCGAAGCGCCGCAGGACTTCCAGGTAGACCTGTGGGAACTCTGTGCGCGCGGCCTCGTCGAGGGCGAGCAGGTCGGGGACCCGGCGCCTGGGGTAGAGGTGCACCTCGTAGGGCCAGTGGGCGGCGTAGGGCACGAAGACCACCCAGTGTTCGCCTTCGAGGACGATCCGGCGGCCGTCGGCGAGTTCGCCTTCGAGGACGTCGTCGAAGAGGTTGCCCCCGGTGACCTCGCGGTGGTCGGCGAGCGTGCGCAGCATCCGCTCGGTGCGCGGGGTGGTGAAGGGGTAGGCGTAGATCTGGCCGTGCGGATGGCCGAGGGTGACGCCGATCTCCGCGCCGCGGTTCTCGAAGCAGAAGACCTGTTCCACGCCCGGGAGTTGGGAGAGCTCGGCGGTGCGGTCGGTCCAGGCCGCCAGGACCAGGGCGGCCTGCTCCTCGGTGAGGTCGGCGAAGGAGGCGTCGTGGTCGGAGGTGAAGCAGACGACCTCGCAGCGGCCGCTGCCGCCGGCGAGGGAGGGGAAGCGGTTCTCGAAGACCGCGACGTCGTAGTCGGCGGCGGGGATCTCGGAGTGCCGGCCGTCGCGGGAGGGGCACAGCGGGCATTCGTCGGCCGGGGGGTGGTAGGTGCGGGCCTGGCGGTGGGAGGCGATGGCGACGAAGTCGCCGAGGAGGCGGTCGTGGCGGATCTCGGAGGAGGTGGCGACGGGGTCGAGGGGGCGCCGGTCGACGGTGTCGCGTACCGCGTCGTCGCGTGCGTCGTAGTAGATGAGCTCCCGCCCGTCCGCGAGCCGGGTCGTCGTCTTCTTCACCGGGAGCTCCTCACACACCACACACCGAGCAAACACAAACAAACACAATGAAGCACAACTAAACAGATGCGTCAACGCGGGCGGGTGCGGCCGGCGCCCGCACCGCACCGCGCGGCATGGGGGGCGCACCGCCTGATCCCATCACGATCCAACAACTCAACCGAACAAAAGTATTCAGTTTCTGACCGCCCGGGCGTAGCTTTCTGTGCGTTCCGGTCGCGCAAAGAAGCGAGTACCCACCATGATCACCCTGGCCGAAGGGCTACGACTGCCCACCAACGGGCTCGACTACACGATCCTGGCCCTCTACTTCGTCGTCGTCCTCGGCATCGGATTCGCCGCCAAGCGCAGCGTGAAGACGAGCCTGGACTTCTTCCTCTCCGGGCGGTCGCTGCCCGCCTGGGTTACCGGCCTGGCCTTCGTCGCCGCCAACCTCGGCGCCACCGAGATCCTCGGCATGGCCGCCAACGGCGCGCAGTACGGGGCCTACACCGTCCACTGGTACTGGATCGGCGCCATCCCCGCCATGGTCTTCCTCGGCCTGGTGATGATGCCCTTCTACTACGGCTCCAAGGTCCGCTCGGTGCCCGAGTTCCTGCTGCACCGCTTCGGCCCCTCCTCGCACCTGCTGTCGTCGGTCATCTTCGCCGTCTCCTCGGTGCTGATCGCGGGCGTGAACCTGTACGCCATGGCGATCGTGCTGGAAGCCCTGCTGGGCTGGCCCGAGTGGGTCGCGATCGTCGTCGCCGGCTTCTTCGTCCTGGCGTACATCACCATCGGCGGGCTGTCCTCGGCGATCTACAACGAGGTGCTGCAGTTCTTCGTCATCCTCGCCGCGCTGATCCCGCTGACCGTCGTCGGCCTCAAGCGCGTCGGCGGCTGGGACGGGCTGACCGACTCGCTGAACTCCTCGCACGGCGACGCGTTCCTGACCGCCTGGAAGGGCACCGGCATCGGCGAGGGCAACCCGCTCGGCGCGAACTGGCTCACCATCGTCCTCGGCCTCGGCTTCGTGATGAGCTTCGGCTACTGGACCACCAACTTCGCCGAGGTGCAGCGCGCGCTGTCCGCGAAGAACCTCTCCGCCGCCAAGCGCACCCCGCTGATCGCCGCCTTCCCCAAAATCTTCATACCCATGGTGGTGGTCGTTCCCGGCCTGATCGCGCTGGTCATGGAGCCGACGCTGGGCAAGTCCAAGGACGGACTGCAGTACAACGACGCGATCCCGGTGCTGATGCGCGACCTGCTGCCCAACGGCGTCCTCGGCATCGCGGTGACCGGACTGCTCGCCGCCTTCATGGCCGGTATGGCCGCCAACGTGTCGTCCTTCAACACGGTCTTCACCAACGACATATGGGCCGCGTACCTCAAGAAGGGCCGCGAGGACGGGTACTACCTCAAGACCGGCCGGGTGGTCACCGCGGTCGGCGTGCTGATCGGCATGGGCACCGCCTTCATCGCCGCGTCCTTCAGCAACATCATGAACTACCTCCAGACGCTGTTCTCCTTCTTCAACGTGCCGCTGTTCGTCGTCTTCATCATCGGCATGTTCTGGAAGCGGACCAGCGCCGCGGCCGGCTTCTGGGGACTGCTCTCCGGCACCGCGGCCGCGATGGTCAACTACTTCTGGCTCTACAAGCAGGGCGTCATCTCGATCCCCTCCGACCAGGGCGCCAACTTCGTCTCCTCGATCGTCGCCTTCGTCGTCGGCGCGCTGGTGATGTTCGTGGTCACCCTGGCCACCAGGCCCAAGCCCGCCGAGTCCCTGGCCGGCCTGGTCTACGGCACCCGGTCCCCCGGCATGGAAGAGCTCCCGGCCGAGGGCGACGACGCCTGGTACCGCAAGCCCGCCCTGCTGGGCTGGGGAGCGATCGTCCTCGCCGCCGTCTGCTACATCCCGTTCTCCTTCTAAAAGCCGCCCGACCTGCCCGAACAGCGGAGTTGACCCACCATGAGTGACTACCAGCACGAGGTCGAGGAGCTGGAGCGCGAATCGGCGACCGCCGCGCGGCTCTTCGACGTACGGCGCATCATCGGCGACCTGTTCGTCGTCTACGGCGTGATCGTCACCATCGCCGGCCTGATGGCCGACGACGCGGACCTGAGGAAGGCCCAGGACATCAACATCAACCTCTGGACCGGCCTGGGCATGCTCGCCCTCGGCCTGTTCTTCCTCGTCTGGCTGAAGCTGCGCCCGGCCGTCCCGCCGACAGCGGCCGAGCTGACGGACGACACCGGGGAGGACCCCTCCAGGGGATGAGGCGTTTCAGCGCGGCGGCGGGGTCCGCTCACCGGCTCCCGCCGCCGTCGCCGAGGCACCCCGGCCGCCGCCCGCCCGTTCCAGCAGCCCGGTGCGCGCCGCCAGCGCGGCGGCCTCCAGCCGGGAGCCCACCTCCAGCTTCATCAGCACCCGCTGGACGTGCGTACGCGCGGTACTCGGCGCGATGTCCATCCCGGCCGCGATCAGCCGGGTGTCCTCGCCCTCCGCGACCCGCATCAGCACTTCCACCTCACGCGGGGTGAGCAGCTCCAGCAGCCGCGCACCCTCGTCGTCCGGCTGCGCCGCGGGGTGCAGCAGCTCCTCGAAAGCCTGCTGCAGCAGCTGCGGCGAGACCGCCGACTCCCCCGCCCGCGCCTTCATCATGGCGCGCTCCACGCCCTCGATCCGCTCGTCGTTGCGCACATACCCCGAGGCCCCGGCCGCGAAGGCGGCGGCGATACCGCGCGGGCTGGGCACCGGCCCCAGCACCACCACCGCGACCTGCGGCCGCTCCTTCTTGATCCGCACCACCGGGTCGAAGGCACCCGGTTCCGCCGGCTGGGCGGTACCCAGCAGGCACACCTCGGGCGCCCGGCTCACCACCAGGTCCGCGGCCCCGGCGCTCGGCGCGGCGGCGGCCAGCACACGGTGTCCGCGCAGCTTCAGCGCCGAGGCGAGCGCCTCCGCGAGCAGACGGTGATCGTCGACCACCATGAGCCGCACGCCCATCGAGCAACCCCTCCACTTCGGCGGCCCCGGCGCGGCCCCGGCCGGGCCGCTCGTCCCCGGGAAGCTACACGCTCAGATCGCCGAGCGCGCCCACTACCGGGGAGAAGACCCCCGGAATGCTGGAATCCCGGCCAATCGGGGCCGATTGCCGCCGTCACGGGCCGGGAATATCTCCCGCCCCCACCCCGTTGTGGCCCCGAAGGGGGCCCTCGCCACCCCTACGGGATGTGTTCCCCTCCCCCCTAGGGACCTCCCACCCGCCCCGGGGACCTGCCTTCTACGCGTCCTCCGCCAGCTCCAGCCAGCGCATCTCCAACTCGTCCCGCTCGGCGCTCAGTTCGCGCAGCCGGGCGTCGAGTTCGGCGACCTTCTCGAAGTCGGTGGCGTTCTCGGCGATCTGGGCGTGGAGCTTGGCCTCCTTGTCGCCGATCTTGTCCAACTGGCGCTCGATCTTCTGCAGTTCCTTCTGGGCGGCACGATTGACGGCGGCGGCCTTCTTGGGGGCCGCGGCCTGCGGAGCGGGCGCCGGGGTGGCGGCCTCGATGACCTTCCGGCGGCGTTCGAGGTACTCGTCCAGGCCGCGCGGCAGCATGCGGAGGGTGGCGTCTCCCAGCAGGGCCTGGACGCGGTCGGTGGTGCGCTCGATGAAGTACCGGTCGTGGCTGATGACGATGAGGGAGCCGGGCCAGCCGTCGAGCAGGTCCTCCAGCTGCGTCAGGGTCTCGATGTCCAGGTCGTTGGTCGGCTCGTCCAGGAAGAGCACGTTGGGCTCGTCCATCAGCAGCCGCAGGATCTGCAGCCGGCGCCGCTCACCGCCGGAGAGGTCGCCGACGGGAGTCCACTGCTTCTCCTTGGTGAACCCGAACTTCTCGCAGAGCTGGCCGGCGGTCATCTCCCGGCCCTTGCCCAGGTCGACCCGCTCGCGCACCCGCTGGACGGCCTCCAGGACGCGCCAGGTGGGGTCGAGTTCGGACACCTCCTGGGAGAGGTAGGCGAGCTTGACGGTCTTGCCGACGGCGATGCGGCCGCCGGCCGGCTGCGCCTCGCCCTGGGTGCGGGCCGCCTCGGCCAGCGCCCGCAGCAGCGAGGTCTTGCCGGCACCGTTGACGCCGACCAGGCCGATCCGGTCGCCCGGGCCCAGCTGCCAGGTGAGGTGCTTGAGCAGGACCTTGGGCCCGGCCTGTACGGTCACGTCCTCCAGGTCGAAGACCGTCTTGCCCAGGCGGGAGTTGGCGAACTTCATCAGCTCGGCGCTGTCGCGGGGCGGCGGGACGTCCGCGATCAGTTCGTTGGCGGCCTCGATGCGGAACCGCGGCTTGCTGGTACGGGCCGGAGCGCCGCGCCGGAGCCACGCCAGCTCCTTGCGCATCAGGTTCTGCCGCTTGGCCTCCTCGCTGGCGGCGATCCGCTCCCGCTCGGCCCGCGCGAAGACGTAGTCGCTGTAGCCGCCTTCGTACTCGTGCACATCGCCGCGCTGGACGTCCCACATCCGCGTGCAGACCTGGTCGAGGAACCAGCGGTCGTGGGTGACGACGACGAGCGCCGAGCGGCGCTCCTGCAGATGCCGCGCCAGCCAGGAGATGCCCTCGACGTCGAGGTGGTTGGTGGGCTCGTCGAGGACGATCAGGTCCTGCTCGGCGATCAGCAGCTTGGCGAGGGCGATGCGGCGGCGCTCGCCACCGGAGAGCGGGCCGATGACGGTGTCCAGGCCCTGGGTGAAGCCGGGCAGGTGCAGATCGCCGAAGAGGCCGGTCAGCACGTCGCGGATCTTGGCGTTGCCGGCCCACTCGTGGTCGGCGAGGTCGCCGATGACCTCGTGCCGGATGGTGGCGGCCGGGTCGAGGGAGTCGTGCTGGGTCAGGACGCCCAGGCGCAGGTGCCCGGCGTGGGTCACCCGGCCCTCGTCCGGGCCCTCCAGCTTGGCGAGGATCCGGATCAGGGTGGTCTTGCCGTCGCCATTGCGTCCGACGACGCCGATCCGGTCCCCTTCGTTGACGCCGAGGGAGACACCGTCGAGCAGCGCGCGCAGCGCGTACGCCTTGCTGACGGCTTCCAGATTGACGAGGTTGACGGCCATCTCACTCCTGCGCTTCGGGTCGATCGACCTTCCCAGCGTAGTCGGCGTGCGGAAACCGCCGGTCCGGAGCGGGACTCCCCGCCCGTTGGCTAGCGTGATCACCATGACATCGGACACGGGCACGGCGGTGGAGACGGAACACGGGCTGGTCTACGGCCCCAGCGGCAAGCGACTGGACCTCTACCGCCCGGCGGGAACACCGGGCCCGGCACCGACCGTGCTGCTCTGGCACGGCGCCGGCCCCGACGAGCGGGACGTCCTCGCCCCTCTGGCGCGCACCGCGGCGGCACGCGGCCTGCTGGTCCTCGTACCGGACTGGCGCCCGGACGCCGCGGACGGCGGCCGCGGGCATCTGCTGGAGTCGCTCTGCTTCGTCCGCAAGGAGGCGGGCGGGCTGGGTGGTGACGGGGAGTCGTTCGTGCTGGCCGGGTGGTCGGCGGGCGCCGGAGCGACCCTGGGCGTCGCCCTGCGGCCCGAGGTCGCCGACGGCTGGCGGCCGAGCGCGGTGGTGGGCCTCGCGGGCCGCTACGACCTGCCGGCCCGCACCACCGGCACCGCCCCGCTGACCGACCTCGCCGCCGGCCTGGACCCGGCCGCCCCGGTCCACCTCGTCCACGGCAGCCGGGACGTGGTCCTGGACGCCCGCCACTCCCGCGATCTGGCGGAGGCCCTGCGCACCGCGGGCCGTCCCGTGACACTCCGGGAACCGGCCACCGACCACGCGGGCGTGATCATGACCGAGTTCGACCCGACGACGAACCGCTGCGTCCCGACGACCGCGGCACACGCAGTGGAGGCGGGACGGCTGGTGGCGGGGGTGCTGACCGAGGCCGCCGGAGGCACGGAACGCGCCGGTCACTCTTTGTGATGACGTGATCGGGATGCGGCCGCTACCGTGGAGGGCAGGCAACAGGATCCCGTCCATGGGAGGAACCATGACCGCCGAGTCCGCAGAGCACCACTGGCCGGTGCCGCCCCCGGACGGCTACACCGTGGACGACCTGTTCACACTGCCGGATCTCCCGCCGCACACGGAGCTGATCGACGGGAGCCTGGTTTTCGTGAGTCCGCAGCGAGACTTTCACAGCATCGTGATCGACCTGCTAGTCAACGGCCTGCGCTCCACCGTGCCGCCCCAGCTGAAAGTGCGGCGGGAGATGACGGTAGTCATCGACAAGCGCAACGGTCCCGAGCCAGACGTCTCCGTCGTGCGCGCCGAAGCTGTCACCGGCCGACGGCAGACCCGCTACACGGCAGCCGACATCCTGCTTGCCGTCGAGGTCGTCTCACCGGACTCGGAAGCCCGTGATCGCGACGCCAAGCCGCACAAGTACGCCGCGGCAGGCATCCCTCACTTCTGGCTGGTCGAGATGGCGGGCCAGGACGACGCCCCGGTCGTCCAGGTCTACGAACGCGGCGAGGCCACCGGCACGTACACGCTGACCGGCATCTACCACGACCGCGTCAAGGTCAGCGTGCCCTACCCCATCGACATCGACCTGACCGCCATCGACGAGCTGTAGTAGCAGGCCCTCAGGTCACCGCCGCCCTCCCCCGCCGGACGACCACCCGTTGAGTCTGCGCACGGACTCCTCCAGCTCCCGGCGCCTTGCGTCCTGGTCCACGGGGCGCTGCCCCGCCTCCGGCGCGGGTACGTACGGCCGGACGGACCGGCCGTCCTCACCACACGGCAGGAGCAGGCCGGGCGGCACCCGCAGGACGCGTACCAGGCGCCGCCTCAACGGGTGGCCGCCTTGCGGAGCGCCTCGGCGAGCTTGCGGGCGGTGGCCGCGTTGCAGTTACCGAGGGCGACGAGCGGGACGCCGTAGCCGGCCGCGTAGCCGGGCAGATCGACGCCGAGCGACGGCAGCGTGATGCCGTTGTCCTTGAGCGCGGTACGCAGCTCTTCGGCGCTGGCGTGCACGTCGTCGTGGAGGTGGCTGGGCATGTGTCGTACGCCTTCCCTGTGCGCAATGTGACGAAGCGCTCACAGCGTGGCGTGACGCGGCGTAGCGTGACAGGGGGTTGGGCTCCCGGCCGCCGACTGCGGAGCGGGGCAAGGCGGTTGTGGAACGGCGGTGAGCCATGGTGCGGCGCAAGGACATCGACGGGTCGGAGAGCGTCCCCTGCTTCTACGGCAAGGAGTTGCGCTGGAAGCGGGAGGCGGCAGGGCTCACGCTCCAACAGTTGGTGGAGGGAAGTTTCTACGGGCTGAGTCATCTCAGCGAGATCGAGCGCGGCGAGCGGCGGATGCCGGCGGATCTGGCGGAGCACGTGGACAAGGTGCTGAAGACGGACGGCTTCTTCGGGCGGCGGTGCGAGGACGTTCGCAAGGCGAAGCGGAAGGGCCATCCCGCCTACTACGAAGACGCTCTGGAGGCGGAGAAGCGCGCGGAGACCATCGAGGAGTGGTGCCCGACCCTCATCCCCGGCCTGTTGCAGACCGCGCCGTACACGCGGGCATTGGTGCGGGCAACCCAGCCGCTGGCGACCAACGAGGAGGTGGAGGTGAAGGTCAGCGCCCGCATGGCGCGGGCCCGTCTGTTCGAGGACGACCCCAAGACCCCTGAATACTGGGTAATCCTGTCCGAGTACGTGTTGCGCTGCCCGATGCTCCCTCCGGAGGAGATGGCCGATCAGCTCGACCACATCGCGGCGCTGGCGAAGCGCCACCGGGTCATTCCACAGGTCCTGCCGTGGAACTGCGGGCCGCACCCCCTCATGCTGGTGGGCTTGTTGCAGCTCCTGATCTTCCCGGATGCCCCACCGCTGGCCTACCTGGAATCGGAGTTCAGCAGTGACACCATCGACGATCCGGCCCTCGTGAAGAAATACCGCAAGGCATACGATCGACTCAGGGCCGCCGCGCTACCGCCGAAGGCGTCCCTCACCCTGATCGAGGCGGCCGCAGAGGACTACCGAGATGGCAAGCAGCCGGATTGACCTGAGCGCCGCCGTCTGGCGCAAGAGCAGCTACACCAACGGTGAAGGCGCGAACTGCGTCGAGGTGGTAGACAACCTCCCCGGCGTCGTCCCCGTCCGTGACTCCAAGGACCCCCACGGCCCGGCGATCGTCTTCCCCGCCGCCGCCTGGTCGGCCTTCGTCTCCGCCGTCAAGGACGCCGCAGTGCCGCGCACTTGAGCGCTCCGGGCGTACGGCAGCCACGGGAACAGCTCCCGCCCGCGCCCCCTGACCCCCTTCCTTGTGGGTGGCCTTCCCGCCCAGTGCGCCGGGGTAGGTGGGCTACACGCGGACGCGCATTCGCGCTTTTGTCCGATTCATCCGAAGAGTTAGTTTCTTGGCCATTTCTCACCTTTTGCGAAGGCTGGTGTGCAGCGAAAGTGGTGCCTGGTCCGGTGGCGAGACGCCAGCGGCGAGCGAACCGTGAGAGATAGGGAGTTCCACGCATGACTGCGATCCCTGTACGGCCCGGCATCTACAAGATCCACGCTCACATCATCGGTCCGAGCAGCCTGGTGACAGCCACCGAGTACGCCGTCAAACACGGCGCTCCGGTCATCGTCGACCGGCTCAACCCCCTCCCCATCGAGCAGGAGTGGGTCATCGAGCCGACGGAGCCCGTACCGGGGGCGCCGTATGTGGTCCGACTCGCCTATCAGGAGCAAGCCGGACTTGTGGTTGCCGAGGAGAAGCTCTTCGTCAACAACGTCCCGCGCGCCGAATGGGCGCAGTTCACGTTCGAAGGGGTGCTCGGCGGGGTCAAGACCTGTCGGACAAGGGGCTCGCCTGGCGCGCCGGGCATCGTGGCGCACAGATCGAACTCGTCGCGCCCAAGCCCGAGTTCCAAGAGACCTGGACGTTGGAATTCGTGAGGCCGGTCGACGAGGAGGAGTAGTGGCGTGGGGGGGGGGGGGGGGGGGGGGGGGGGGGGGGGGGGGGGGGGTGGGGGGGCGGGGCCCCTCCCCCCCCCCCCCAACTCCTTATCGCAGGACCGTCGCGCCGACTGCCGGCGCCTGCGCGACCCGCGTCGCCCGGCAGGTCCCCGACGCCCGCAGGGCCGCTGCCACCTCCGTTGCCGACTCCGGGTCCTTGACCAGGAACGCCGTGGTCGGGCCCGAGCCGGAGACCAGTGCGGCCAGGGCGCCGGCGGCGGTGCCGGCTTCCAGGGTGGCGGCGAGGTCCGGGCGCAGGGAGAGCGCGGCGGGCTGCAGGTCGTTGGTGAGGGCCGCGGCGAGGGCGGTGGCGTCGCCGGATTCCAGGGCCGCGAGCAGTTCGGGGGCGGCCTCGGGGGCGGGCACGTCGGTCCCCGCGGTCAGGCGGTCGAACTCGCGGTAGACGGCCGGGGTGGACAGGCCGCCGTCGGCGACCGCGAAGACCCAGTGGAAGGTACCGCCGACGGGGAGGGGGGTCAGCAGCTCGCCGCGCCCCTGGCCCAGGGCGGCGCCGCCGACCAGGCTGAAGGGGACGTCGCTGCCCAACTCGGCGCAGATTTCGAGGAGTTCGGCGCGGGTGGCGCCGGTGGACCAGAGGGCGTCGCAGGCCAGCAGGGCGCCGGCGGCGTCCGCGCTGCCGCCGGCCATGCCGCCGGCGACGGGGATGTCCTTGGTGATGTGGAGGTGGACGTTCGGTTCGATGCCGTGGCGGGCGGCGAGCAGTTCGGCGGCGCGGGCCGCCAGGTTCGTCCGGTCCAGCGGGATCTGGTCGACGTCGTGGCCCTCGGCGGTGATCCGCAGGGTGTCCGCAGGGGTGGCGGTGACCTCGTCGTAGAGGCCGACGGCGAGGAAGACGTTGGCCAGGTCGTGGAAGCCGTCGGGGCGGGCGGCGCCGACCGCCAGCTGGACGTTGACCTTCGCGGGTACGCGTACCGTCACCGGCTGCTTCACTTGCCCGCCTCCTTGTTCTCCGCGATGCGGGCGAACGCCTCGACGGTCAGCGCTTCGCCGCGGGCCTGCGGGGAGACCTCGGCGGCGAGCAGTGCGGCCTCGGCCGCGGCGGCGGAGCCGGCCCAGCCCGACAGCGCGGCGCGCAGGGTCTTGCGGCGCTGGGCGAAGGCGGCGTCGACGACGGCGAAGACCTCGTCGCGGGAGGCGGTCGTCTCGACCGGCTTGTCGCGGCGTACGAGGGAGACCAGGCCGGAGTCGACGTTGGGAGCGGGCCAGAAGACGTTGCGGCCGATGGCACCGGCCCGCTTGACCTCGGCGTACCAGTTGGCCTTGACCGAGGGCACGCCGTAGACCTTGTTGCCGGGGCGGGCGGCGAGGCGGTCGGCGACCTCGGACTGGACCATGACCAGGGTGCGGTCGATGGAGGGGAAGGTGGCGAGCATGTGCAGCAGCACGGGGACCGCGACGTTGTAGGGGAGGTTGGCGACCAGCGCGGTGGGCGCGGGGCCGGGCAGCTCGGTGACGTGCATGGCGTCGCTGTGCACCAGCGCGAAGCGGTCGGCGCGGTCGGGCATGCGGGCCGCGACGGTGGCCGGCAGCGCGGCGGCCAGCACCTCGTCGATCTCGACGGCGGTGACCCGGTCGGCGACCTCCAGCAGCGCCAGCGTCAGCGAGCCCAGGCCCGGGCCGATCTCGACGACGACGTCGTCGGGCCGGACGTCGGCGGTCCGCACGATCCGGCGGACGGTGTTCGCGTCGATGACGAAGTTCTGGCCGCGCTGCTTGGTGGGACGTACGCCCAGCCTGGCGGCCAGCTCACGGATGTCGGCGGGGCCCAGGAGGGGGCCGGAATCGTCGGTGGTGCTCTTGCTCATGCCAGGGCCTCGCTGCGCTCGTTCACCCGTGAAGCTTACGGCCGCACAGCGGCCACGGGCTCGCCCCCCGGCTGATGTAGAGCTTCTTGGCCCGGAAGGTCTGCTCCTGGGCCGGGGCGTCCTGGGGGCGGCCGCTGCCGCCGAGGGCGTGCCAGGTGCCGACGTCGAACTGGTAGAGCCCGCCGTATGTGCCCGAGGCGTCGACGGCGTCGGGGCGGCCGCCTG
Organism: Streptomyces sp. NPDC043738; assembly: GCF_056436545.1. Taxonomy (NCBI): domain Bacteria; kingdom Bacillati; phylum Actinomycetota; class Actinomycetes; order Kitasatosporales; family Streptomycetaceae; genus Streptomyces; species Streptomyces sp. NPDC043738. Next base: position 36,059 of record NZ_JBWKCJ010000027.1, read on the forward strand.
CCTCGCACTGCGCCAGGGCGTCCCAGGCGAGGTGGTCGGCGCCGCTCACCGAGGCGGGCAGTTCCTTGGTGCCGATGTGCACGATCTGCGGGCGGGGGGCGCGTACGACCTCGGCGTGCGTCCGCTTCGGTTTCTGTTTGACGCCGTTGACGGTGCGCAGCCGGTAGGTGACCCGCCGCACCCCGGGCCGCCCCTGGCGGACGACGGCTTCGGTGCCGCGGGTCAGCGAGGGGTCGGCCCGTTTGACCGTACGGAAGGCGATGGGCTCCTCGCGGACCTTCTTGGAGCCGGTGATGCGCAGGACGGAGACGGTCTGGCCCTCGATCGGGAAGCTGTCCGGCGGCACCGAGGTGGTGTCCTGGTCGCGCAGTGCGAGACCGGCCTCCGCCAGGGCCTCGCGGACGGTGGCGGCGTTGGTGCGCACCCGGTGTTCGCGGCCGTCGGCGACGAAGACCACGGAGCGTTCGGTGCGGACCGCCAGCTCCATGCCGTGCCGCTCGATGCGCCGGGAGCGGGAGGCCGACAGGTGGGCCCCCTCGGCGCGCACGCCGAGCTGGCGGAGCGCGCCGTCGACGGTGTCCTCGGTGGTCCACACCTTGTGGCGCTGTCCGTCGACGGTGAGGACGACGGGCCGGCCGTGCCGGACGTGGATCTCGTCGCCGCTGGTCAGCTCGGTGCCGGGGGCGGGCGCGACGATGTCGTGGGCGCCGATGTCGAGCTGTTCGTCGGCCAGCAGGTCGTCGACGTCGTCGGCGAAGGTGTGCAGGGTGCGGGGGGTGCCGTCGACGCTGATCCGGACCGCCTTGTCGTGCGCGATGAAGGCGGTGGTGCCGCCGGCGAGGAAGGCCACGACCAAGGCCCGGGGCAGTACCCGGCGCAGCGCTTCGGGGGGTTCGGCGCGGCGCCTGCGACGGCCGCGCGCGGCGCGGTGGCTGCTTGGTGACTGACTCACGGCGCGCTCCACATGCCCGGATGCGGTTGACGGCCGGAATGTAGCGGAGAGGCGGTGACTCTCCAAAGTCGATCAGTTACGTGAAGTAGTCAATTCGGGGTACCCCGGATGGCTCTGGGCCGGGGTGGGCGGGCCGTCGGGAGCGGCCCGCCCACCCCCTTGGGGCTCAGTAGCCGAAGGCGCGTGCCGTGTTCGCGGCGATCGCGGTGGCCAGTGCGTCCTCCGTCATCCCCTTGACCTCGGCCATCGCCCGCAGGGTGACCGGAATGAGGTACGGGGCGTTGGCCCGTCCGCGGTAGGGCGCGGGGGTGAGGAAGGGGGCGTCGGTCTCCACGAGGACCAGCTCGGGCGGGGCGACGGCGAGCGCGTCCCGCAGCGGCTGGGCGTTTTTGAAGGTGACGTTGCCGGCGAAGGACATGAAGTAGCCGGCCGCGGCGCAGACCTCGGCCATCGCGGCGTCGCCGGAGTAGCAGTGGAAGACGGTCCGTTCGGGTGCGCCTTCCCCGCGCAGGATCCGCAGCACGTCGTCGTGGGCCTCGCGGTCGTGGATGACCAGGGCCTTGCCGTGCCGCTTGGCGATCTCGATGTGGGCGCGGAAGGACCGCTCCTGGGCGGCCATGCCTTCGGGCCCGGTACGGAAGTAGTCCAGGCCGGTCTCGCCGACGCCACGGACCTGCTCGAGCCCGGCCAGCTTGTCGATCTCGGCGAGCGCGGCGTCCAGGGCGTCGTCCCCGCCGGCCTCCCGGGCTCCCTGCCGCGACCAGCCGTCGGGGTCGCCGAGGACGATGCGGGGCGCTTCGTTGGGGTGCAGCGCGACGGTGGCGTGCACGGCCTCGGGGGGGGGGGGGGGGGGGGGGGGGGACACCGAAAAAAAAAAGGGGCAAAACCACCCGAAAAAAGGGGGGGAACCAAAAAGAGAGGAGCTTTTGGGGGGGTCTTTCCCTGTT
>NZ_JBWKCJ010000027.1:37967-44791 GCF_056436545.1 Streptomyces sp. NPDC043738
GCCCCCCGCCCACAACCACTTGTGGGGGTCCCCGAGGAAGGTGGGGGGCGTTTTGTGGGGGTACAGCGAGACGGGGGTGTGCACGGCCTTGGGGGCCGCGGCGGTGTCCGCGCCCCACCGCGAACCGGCCAGGTCGCAACCCACCTGGACGACGGTGGTCACCCCGACGGAGGCGGCCTTGGCGAGGGCTTCCTCGACGGTGGCGTCCTGCATGTCCAGGTGGGTGTGGGAGTCCGCGACCGCCACCCGAAGCGGTTCGGGCAGCGGCGGCGGGGTGTTCTTGTCCTGCGGGGCCATGGCCGCGATCCTACGAGGGCCGCGGCCAGGGTCTGCCCGACGGGTCAGGGTCACGGACCCGGCCATGACCCATCGGACAGGCCCTGGGCCTCACCTGCGGTGGTGCTGGAAGGGGTGCAGCAGGTCGGAGAGGTGCCAGTGGTGCCGGCCGGTCTCCGGGGCGTCCTCGGCGGTGCTGCCGGTGCGCTCCTTGGGAGCCTGCTTCTTCTTGCCGTTCTTCTCGCCGGCGGGCTGGCGCTGGTGCATGTTCGCGATCGCGTCGGAGACCATCGACACCTGGCCGGAGCGCATGATGCGTACGACGTTGGTTTGGCAGTTCAGGCAGGTGGGGCGGGTCAGCGGGGAGGGCACCCGATCGCCGTCCGCGTAGTAGACGACGTGCAGTTCGCCCTTGCCGTCGATCTGGTGGACTATCTCGTACGCCTGCTCCCAGCCGTACCCGCACTTCATGCAGGCGAAGGAGTAGGCCTCGTGCGCTGCGGGCTCGGGCCTGCGGCCGGGGTGGACTCCGCTGGCGGGGATACCAGTGGTCTTCACGATCTCGCTCATGCCGAAACCTCGCTTCGCTCGGCCTCGCACTCGCTCGGCGCGCACCTCTGGATGATTCGCTCTCTACGCTCGCTCATTGCGCTCCTCTTGTCCGCTGGACAAGGCGTCCGGGAACCGTTCGTCCCATCCCCCAGTGGACGCCTTTCCCGGCCGAAACGCATCGGATCGCGGACCCTATTGGCCCAGATTTGGCAGTAGGCATATAAAAGGTCCGAGCATGCCGCCCTTCGCTTTACCTTTCAGGGCAGCCATTTACCTTCCGAAGGGTCGGTTCACCCCTCCGATGTGGGCGTTTTCATAGCGTTCTTGGCCGCGACGACGGCATCGAAGACCTCCCGCTTGGGCAGCCCGGCCTCCGCCGCGACCGCGGCGATGGCCTCCTTGCGCCGCTCCCCGGCCTCCTCGCGCACCCGCACCCGGCGCACCAGCTCCCCGGCGTCCAGCTCCTCGGGCCCGCTCTCGGGGGCGCCCTCCACGACGATGGTGATCTCGCCGCGTACGCCCTCGGCCGCCCAGGACGCCAGCTCACCCAGCGGGCCGCGCTTGACCTCCTCGTAGGTCTTGGTCAGTTCGCGGCAGACCGCGGCGCGGCGCTCGGCACCGAAGATCTCGGCCATCGCGGCGAGGGTGTCGTCGAGCCGGTGCGGCGCCTCGAAGTAGACCAGGGTGCGCCGCTCGCCCTCGACCTCGCGCAGCCGGGAGCGCCGCTCGCCGGCCTTGCGGGGCAGGAAGCCCTCGAAGCAGAAGCGGTCCACCGGCAGGCCGGAGACGGCCAGGGCGGTGAGCACGGCGCTGGGGCCCGGGACGGCGGTGACCTTGATGCCGCGTTCGACGGCCGCGGCGACCAGGCGGTAGCCGGGGTCGGAGACCGAGGGCATCCCGGCGTCGGTGACCAGCAGCACCCGTGCGCCGCCGGACAGCGCATCGGCCAGCTCGGGTGTCCTGGCCGCCTCGTTGCCCTCGAAGTACGACACGATGCGGCCGCCCGGTGTCACGTCCAGCGCCTGGGTCAGCCGGCGCAGCCGGCGGGTGTCCTCGGCGGCGATCACGTCGGCGGCCGCCAGTTCGGTGGCGAGCCGCGGCGGTGCGTCCGCGATCTCGCCGATGGGCGTCCCTGCAAGTACCAGCGTTCCAGTCACCCGCCCATCCTCCCAGGACGCGCCGGACCGGTCGGCATCACCGGGTGGCGCTCCGCGCCGGTCCACAGGGCCCTTCCCTACGATGGGCCGGGTGACGAGTGACACCACCGCGACCGACGCCGCCGCGCACCGCGCCCCGGAGCCGGCCCAGGCGCCCCCCGTGTGGCAGCGGCGGCTGCGCCGCTTCGGGTATCCGGCCCGCCCGCAGGCCGACGTCCGGACCCGGCTGGTGCCCGGCTTCCCGGAGCCGGGCGGCCGGCTGTGGGCGGTGTTCGGCGCGGGCCCGGACACCGCGGCCAGGCTCACCCGCTGGGCGGGCTGGGCCGGTCCGCTGCTGGTGGCGCTGGTCGCGGGGGTCTTGCGGTTCTGGAACCTGGGCAGCCCGCGGAAGGTGATATTCGACGAGACGTACTACCCCAAGGACGCCTGGTCGCTGCTGCAGTACGGCTACGAGGGCACCTGGGCCAAGACCGCCAACGACGCACTGGTCGCCCACCCGCCGCAGATCATGCTCTCGCCGGAGCACTCCTATGTCGTGCACCCGCCGATGGGCAAGTGGCTGATCGCGCTCGGCGAGTGGGCGTTCGGGATGAACCCGTTCGGCTGGCGCTTCACGGTGGCGCTGCTGGGCACCCTGTCGGTGCTGCTGATCTGCCGTATCGGGCGGCGGCTGATGCGGTCCACGGCGCTGGGCTGCCTGGCGGGTGCCCTGCTCGCGGTGGACGGGCTGCACTTCGTCATGAGCCGCACCGCCCTGCTCGATCTGATCGTGATGTTCTGGGTGGTGACCGCGTTCGGCTGTCTGCTGGTGGACCGGGACCGCAGCCGGGGCCGGCTGGCGGCGGCGCTGCCGATCGGGCCGGACGGTGTGGCGCGGCCGGAGGACTCCGTCGGCGACCGGCTGCGGCTGGGGTGGCGGCCCTGGCGGATCGCGGCCGGGCTGTGCCTGGGCCTGTCCGCCGCCACGAAGTGGAACGGTCTGTACTTCCTCGCGGCGTTCGCCCTGATGTCGGTGCTGTGGGACGTCGCGGCCCGGCGTACGGCCGGTGCCCGCCACCCCTTCCGTTCGGCGCTGCGCCGCGACGTCCTGCCCGCGTTCGGCTCGACGGTCGTGGTCGCCCTCGCCGCCTACCTCGCGTCGTGGTCGGGCTGGATCGCCACCAAGGGCGGCTACTACCGCGACTGGGCGACCTCCCCCGAGGGCCGGCTGGGCGGCTGGACCTGGCTGCCGGACTGGCTGCGCAGCCTGTGGCACTACCAGACCGAGGTCTACAACTTCCACACCGGACTGACCACCCCGCACACCTACCAGTCCAACCCCTTCAGCTGGCTGGTCCTGGGCCGCCCGGTGTCGTACTTCTACGAGGACCCCAAGGCCGGCCAGGACGGCTGCACCGCGGCCGAGGGCTGCGCCCGCGAGGTACTGGCGCTGGGCACCCCGCTGCTGTGGTGGGCGTCCTGCTTCGCGCTGCTGTACGTGCTCTACCGCTGGCTGTTCAAGCGGGACTGGCGGGCCGGCGCCATCGCCTGCGCCGTCGCGGCCGGCTATCTGCCCTGGTTCCTCTACCAGGAACGGACGATCTTCCTCTTCTACGCGGTGGTGTTCGTCCCGTTCCTGTGTCTGGCGCTGGCGATGATGATCGGCGCGATCATCGGCCCGCCGGGTTCGACGGAGCGCCGGCGCACCATCGGCGCGGTGGGCGCCGGCGTCCTGGTGCTCCTGATCATCTGGAACTTCGTCTACTTCTATCCGCTTTATACGGGCATGCCGATCCCGAAGTCGGCCTGGCACCACCGGATGTGGTTCGACAGCTGGGTCTGAGCGGGGGCCGCACCGGGCCGGGCACAGGGCAAGGAAGAGTTCGACAATTCCGTAACAGCCCTACAACAGCGCGTCACCGGACCGTGCCCGGATCGAGACTCGGCGATTTCCCCGTGTCCCTTAGAGTGCGATGCACGTTCTTGTGTGCGTATTCAAGGACGAGACTCCTGGGAGGGGATCGGTGGCATGCGCCGCGAGGTGAGGTACGGGCTGATCGGCGGATCGGTGGCCCTGGTGGCGGGCGTCGTGGGCGGTCTGACGCTGTTCGGCGGTTCGGACGACGCGTCCCCGCAGGAGGTCAGGTCGGCGGATGCCAAGCCGGGCGACTCCGGGCCCAAGGTTCCGACCGGTCCGCTGTCGGCCAAGGAGGTGCAGACGGCGGGAGCGGAGTTCCTGACCGCCTGGCAGTCCGGCGACGCGGCGAAGGCGGCCGGGCTGACGGACAGCCCCCAGGAGGCACGGAGCGCGCTCGCGGCCTTCAGCAAGCAGGCGAAGTTCTCGAAGGTGACGGTGACGCCGGGCACCCCGGCCGGCGACAAGGTGCCGTACACCGTCACCACCCAGATCGACTACAAGGGCACCAAGGCGTCCTACTCGTACCGCACGTCGGCGACCGTGCAGCGCGACAAGACCACCGGTGAGCCGCGGATCGCCTGGCGGCCGACGGTGCTGCACCCGGACCTGGCCAAGGGCGACGAGCTGCGCACGGGCGAGGCCGAGGCGCCCCCCATCAAGGCCGTGGACCGCAACGGCAAGGAGCTGACCCCCAGGGCGCATCCGACGCTGGCCGGGGTGCTGGACAGCCTGCGCGACAAGTACGGCGACAAGACCGGCGGCAAGCCCGGCGTGGAGCTGTTCATCCACCGCGCCAAGAGCGCCAAGCCGGCCGAGCAGCAGCCCGACAAGACGCTGAAGGTGCTCTCCAAGGGCACCCCGGGCACCCTCAAGACCACCCTGGACGCCACGCTGCAGTCGGCGGCCGAGCGGGCGGTCAAGGGCAAGAAGTCCGCGGCCGCCGCGGCCGTCAAGCCCAGCACCGGCGAGATCCTGGCGATCGCCAACGCCCCGGAGAAGGGCTTCAACCTCGCCACCCAGGGGTCGCTGGCCCCCGGCTCCACGATGAAGATCGTGACCTCGGCGATGCTGATCGACAAGGGCATGACCGCGCCGGACAAGCCGCACCCCTGCCCCAAGTACGTCACCGTCGGCGGCTGGAAGTTCCAGAACCTCGACAAGACCGAGATCAAGAGCGGCACCTTCGCGCAGAGCTTCGCGGCGTCCTGCAACAACGCCTTCATCTCGCAGGCCGAGAAGCTGAAGAACGACGACCTGACGAAGGAGGCCCGGGACGTCTTCGGCATCGGCCTGAACTGGCAGACCGGCATCCCGACCTTCGACGGCGCGGTGCCGGTGCAGCAGGACGCGCAGATGGCGGCCTCGCTGATCGGCCAGGGCGGGGTGCGGATGAACCCGCTCAACGTCGCCACGCTCGCCGCGACGGTCCGGGCCGGCTCCTTCCACCAGCCGTACATCGTCTCGCCGTCGCTGGACAACCGGACGCTCGCCAAGGCCGCCCGGACGATGAAGCCGGGCACCGCCGCCGCCCTGAAGTCGCTGATGAAGCTGACCGCGACGTCCGGCACGGCCGCCCAGGCGATGTCCGGCGTCGGCGGTGACATCGGTGCCAAGACCGGCTCCGCCGAGGTCGACGGCCAGAAGAAGCCCAACGCCTGGTTCACCGCCTACCGCGACGACCTCGCCGCGGCGGCCGTCGTCCCGGCCAGCGGCCACGGCGGCACCAACGCGGGCCCGGTGGTCCGCGCCATCCTCACCGCGAACTGAGCGCAGGCGGGGGACCCCCGGGTCCCCCGCCTCGTCTCATCGGCTGGAATCCGCTTCGCATGGCCCGTACACCTTTCGCTAGCGTGCGGGCCATGACCGTTTCCGCGTCCCCCGCACCGCAGACCACCGACGTGCACGAGCACTCCGAGTGACCCCCCTCGTCGTCGCGGCCGTCCTGCTGGCCGCCGTCACCCACGCCAGTTGGAACGCCATCGCGCACGGCATACGCGACCAGCTACTGGCCTTCACCCTGGTCGGCGGCGGCGGTGCCGTCTGCGGCGTCGCCCTGGCCGGCTTCACCCCGCTGCCCGCCACCGGCGCCTGGCCCTTCCTGCTGGCCTCCGCCGTGCTGCACGTCGTCTACCAGGCGCTGCTCATGCGGTCGTTCCAGCTGGGCGACTTCGGGCAGATGTACCCCATCGCCCGCGGCACCGCCCCCCTGGTCGTCACCGTCCTCGCGGCCGTCTTCGTCCACGAGATCCCCGACGGCTGGGCGCTGGCCGGTGTGGCGCTCGCCTCCGCGGGGCTGGTCGGCGTGGCCCTGTGGGGCATCCGCGGCTCGGGCGCCCGACCCCACTGGCCCGCCCTCGTCGCCGCCCTCGCCACCGGCCTGTCCATCGCCGCCTACACCACCGTCGACGGCCTCGGCGTACGCGCCTCCGGCACTCCCCTGGGCTATATCGCCTGGCTGATGATCCTCGAGGGCCTCGCCATCCCCGCCTACGCGCTCGCCACCCGCCGCCGGCGGCTCCTCGCCGAGCTGCGCCCCATCGCCGTACGGGGCCTGGCCGGCGGCGTCCTGTCGGTCTTCGCCTACGGCCTGGTGCTGTGGGCCCAGACCCGCGCCGCCCTGGCCCCCATCGCCGCCCTGCGCGAGTCCTCCATCATCGTCGGCGCGGCCATCGGCGCCCTGTTCTTCAAGGAGCGGTTCGGCCTGCCGCGGATCGCGGCGGCCGGGTTGATGGTCGTCGGGATCGGGCTGATGCTGCACACGGGGTGAGTTGCTTCCCACGTTGCCGGGTGGCCCGCCGTGCCTGTTTCTGTGCGTTGTTCCCCGCCTTCGGCGGGAGCGGAGGGGGTTGTGGGGTGGGGCCCCTCGTGTGTGGTGGGTGCCGGTGGTGGGGGTGGAGGGGTGTGTTGTCGGACTGCTGCGCTTTACGTCCGACAACACACCC
>NZ_JBWKCJ010000027.1:44801-45116 GCF_056436545.1 Streptomyces sp. NPDC043738
CTCTTCTCCCTCCTCCTTTCTCCTCCCCTCCCCCCCCCCCCCCCCCCCCCCCCCCCCCCCCCCCCCCCCCCCCCCCCCCCCCCCCCCCCCCCCCCCCCCCCCCCCCCCCCACCTCCCGTACGCGACGGGACCCCACCCCGGTGGGAGGAGAGAAGAAAAGACCAGAAGCTCGGCCGCATCGTGACGCGGCCGAGCTTCTGGTCTCTTTGACATCCCCCCACCGGGGCGGGGGCGCCCACCGGGCGGGAGGGTTCGGGCCTCCGGGGGCTGGTGTTTTGTAGGGGAAAGAACCAGACCCACAAAAAAGACCCCAGA
>NZ_JBWKCJ010000027.1:45126-75935 GCF_056436545.1 Streptomyces sp. NPDC043738
TGATACACCCGGTGGGGGGGGTTTTGTTTTTTTTTTTTTTTTTTTTGGGGGACGCGACCCCCCCCCCCCCCACCCCCTGCCCCTGGGAGCCCCCCACCCCGGCACCCACCACCGACACAGCGCCCCCGACCCACAACCCACCCCGCTCCCGCCGAAGGCGGGAAACAACGCACAGAAGCCCCACGGCGGGCTAGCCGGCAACGTGGGAAACAGCCCGCAGCAGCGCCTGCGCGCGGGGGTCCGCGGTCACATTGCGCTGCATGCCGTTGGTGACGTAGCCGAAGGCGATACCGCTTTCGGGATCCGCGCACGCCAGCGCGCCCCCGCGCCCGGGGTGCCCGAACGACCCGGGCGCCAGCAGCGGCGAGGCCGGGCCGTGCAGCATGAAGCCGAGGCCGAAGCGGGTGTTGACCAGGAGGGTGCGGTCGAGACCGGCGGACTCCTCGGTGCGGGCGAGGGTGAGGGTGGCCGGGGCGAAGAGGCGCGGCTGGTCGTCGACGGCGCCGATCAGCGCCGCGTAGCAGCGGGCCAGCGAGCGGGCGGTGGCGATGCCCGCGGAAGCCGGCAGCTCGCCGGCCCGGTAGGCGGGATCGTTCTCGTCGGGGGCCGGGGAGATGGCGCCGAAGGCGCGGCTGGTGAGGGAGGCGGGGTCGGCGTAGGCGTCGGCCACCGACCGCTTCGGCCGGGCCCGCAGGCCGGACGCGGCCGGCGTCGGCGGCGGCTCGACGGCCGCGAGGCGGCCCACCCTCTCCTGTTCCGCCTGCGGAAGCCCGATCCACAGGTCGAGGCCGAGCGGCCCGGATATCTCCTCGGCGATCCAGCTGCCGATGGTGCGTCCGGTGACCCGCAGCACCAGCTCGCCGATCAGCCAGCTGTAGGTCTGCGCGTGGTAGCCGTGGTCCGTGCCGGGCTCCCAGGCGGGCGCCTGGGCGGCGACCGCGGCGGCGCCGCTGACGCCGTCGACGGCCCGGGCGGGAGTGAGCGGGGTGTCCAGGACGGGCAGCCCCGCGCGGTGGGACAGCAGATGCCGGACGAGGACCCGTTCCTTGCCGGCGGCCTTGAACTCGGGCCAGTACGTGCCGACCGGCGCGTCGAGGTCGAGCGCTCCGCGCTGGTGCAGCAGCAGCGGGACGATCGCGGCGATGCCCTTGGTCGCGGACCGGACCACCTGGGCGGTGCCGGCCTCCCACGGCGCGGCGCCCCGCGCGCCGGCGTCGGCGTCGCCGTCCTTCGTACCGGCCCACAGGTCGACGACCTTCCGCCCGTGCCGGTAGACGGCGACCGCCGCCCCCCGCTCTCCGCGCTGGGCGAAGTTGGCCGCGAAGGCGTCCCGGACCGGCTCGAAGCCGTCCTCGACCGTGCCCTGGACGTCCACCACTGATTCCCGCTTCCCACTCATCCGTCGCTTTCGTGACCCATCAATGGTGCAACGCGCGGATCAGTGCTGATGACCAGGGCCACGGCCCGTGGTGTTCGTCACACGGCGGCGCGGCGGCCGGCCGGCGCCCCGGGTCACCGGGGGACGGCCACCGACCGGGGGTCGAAGCCGAAGGGCAGCTCCAGGCGGTGGCTGCGCATCAGTTCCTCGTCGCAGAGCAGGTCCTGGGTGGTGCCGTCGGCGACCAGCACGCCCCCGGAGAGCACGACGGAGCGCGGGCACAGTTCCAGCGCGTACGGCAGATCGTGGGTGACCATCAGCACGGTGACGTCCAACGACCGCAGGATGTCGGCGAGTTCCCGGCGGGAGGCCGGGTCGAGGTTGGAGGAGGGCTCGTCCAGGACGAGGATCTCGGGACGCATGGCCAGGACGGTGGCGACGGCCACGCGCCGGCGCTGGCCGAAGGAGAGGTGGTGCGGCGGACGGTCGGCGAAGCCCTCCATGCCGACGCGGGTGAGTGCCTCGGTGACCCGCGCCTCCAGCGCGTCGCCGCGCAGCCCCGACGCGGCCGGGCCGAAGGCGACGTCCTCGCGGACCGTGGGCATGAACAGCTGGTCGTCGGGGTCCTGGAAGACGATGCCGACCCGGCGGCGGATCTCCGCGAGGTTCTCCCTCGCGACCGGGAGCCCGGCCACCGCGACGCTGCCGGCGCCCGCTTCGAGGATGCCGTTGAGGTGCAGTACGAGGGTGGTCTTGCCGGCGCCGTTGGGGCCGAGGAGGGCGACCCGTTCGCCACGGCCGACGGTCAGGTCGACGCCGAAGAGCGCCTGGTGGCCGTCGGGGTAGGCGTAGGCGAGCCCGGAGACGGCGAGGGAGGGGGCGGGCGTGGCGGTGCTCAAAGGGTCCATCCCAGGAGGCAGACGGCGAGGGCGGCGAGCGGCAGCGCGGCCGCGCGGGTCCATTGTGTGCGGGTGGCGGTGGTGGCGTCGATGACGGGCATGGTGCCGGTGTAGCCGCGGCTGACCATGGCGAGGTGGACCCGCTCACCGCGCTCGTAGGAGCGGATGAACAGCGCGCCGGCGGACTTGGCGAGCACGCCCCAGTGGCGTACGCCGCGGGCTTCGAAGCCGCGCGAGAGCCGGGCGATCCGCATCCGCCGCATCTCGTCGGTGATCACGTCGCCGTAGCGGATCATGAAGGACGCGATCTGGACGAGCAGCGGCGGCATCTTGAGCCGCTGCAGACCGAGCAGGAGTTCCCGCAGCTCGGTGGTGGCGGCGAGCAGCACGGAGGCGGCGACGCCCAGCGTGCCCTTGGCGAGGATGTTCCAGGCGCCCCAGAGCCCGGACCGGCTCAGGTCCAGTCCGATGAGGTGGATCTGCGGGCCCTCGGCGACGAACGGCATCAGCAGCGCGAAGGCGACGAACGGCACCTCGATCAGCAGCCGTTTGAGCAGGAACCCGGCCGGGATCCGGGCCGCCGCGGCGGCGCCCGCGATCAGCAGGGCGTACAGCCCGAACGCCCAGACCGCCGCGCGCGGGGTGGCGACGACGATCAGGACGAAGCCGAAGACCGCGGCGAGCTTGCAGTGCGCGGGCAGGGCGTGCACCGGCGAGTGCCCGTGCCGGTAGAGCTTGTGGGCGTGGCCCGCTCCCATGTCAGGCGTTCCCCGTCTGCTGCGCGGCGGGCTGAGCGCCGGTGTTCTTGCGGCGGCGCAGGACCAGGAAGACTCCGGTGCCCACCGCCAGCGTCGCGCCCACCCCGATGACACCGGCCAGGCCGCCGGACAGCCGCGGGTCGGTGATGTCCTTGACGCTGTAGTCGGCGAGCGGCGAGTCCTTGGTGGCGTGGTCCTTGGTCTTGGCGTCGATGCCCTGGTCGTGGGCGACCTTCTCCAGGCCGTCGGGGCTGGCGGAGGCGTAGTAGCTGACGCCGCCCGCGCACACCAGGGCGGCGGCGACCCCGGCCAACCAGACGCGGCGGGTCGATCGGCGCGGGGCGGCGGGAGCGGTGGTGGCGGGCGCGGTGGTGGCCGCCGCCACCGGCTCGGAGGGGCCCGGGGACGCCAGGGGCGAGGTGCGCAGCTCCAGCGGCTTGGTCAGCCCGCGCGCGCCGTAGACGAGATCGGGCCGTACGGCGATGACGGCCCCGACCGTCAGCGCGGTGATCGCCGCCTCACCGATCCCGATCAGGACGTGCACGCCGACCATGGCGGTGAAGACCTTGCCGATCGACACGTCCGCGGTCCCGCCCAGCGCGTAGAGGCCGGTGAAGGCGACCGCGGCGGCCGGCACCGAGACCAGCGCGGAGACGAACGACGCGACGGTGATCGAGCGCCGCCGCCTGGGCAGCACCTTCACCAGCCCTCGGAACAGGGCGTAGGCGACCACGGTCGTCACGATCGCCATGTCGGTGATGTTGACGCCCAGCGCGGTCAGCCCGCCGTCGGCGAACAGCACCCCCTGCATCAGCAGCACGACCGAGACGCAGAGCACGCCGGTGTAGGGACCGACGAGTATCGCCGCCAGCGCCCCGCCCAGCAGATGCCCGCTCGTACCGGCCGCGACCGGGAAGTTCAGCATCTGCACGGCGAAGATGAACGCCGCCACCAGCCCGGCCAGCGGTGCCGTGCGCTCCGCGGCCGCGGCGCCGCCCTGCCCCGCACCGGCCAGCTCCCGGCGGGCACCGCGCAGACTGACCGCGACCGCGGCCGCGGCGACGGCGCCGGCCGCCACCGACACCGGCGCGTTGATGAATCCATCGGGTACGTGCATCTGGGGCTCTCCGCTTCGGGCTCCGCAAACCAGCCAGGGGTGGTACAACCGGCCAATGGTCGCGGCTACTGCAACCAATTCGCAAGAGCGCCCATCATGCGGATGCGCGCCCTCCGCCGGACGGCCGGGCTCCGCCCGCGGGTCCGCGGGGGGGCACAGGCGGCTGGAGCGCCGCTCGCCGCGCGTTCGCGGCCCGGGCCGCCGCTGTCCGAGACCCGCCACCCCGAGTTGCCACCCTTACCCCCGGCCGAAACCATGGACAGGTGAGCGATGTACCCGAGGCCGTCGGGCCGCTACCGGAGACGAAGGCCGAGCCGCGTGGCCGGCTGCGCCGCATGCCGACCGCGCCCGACGCACCGCCCGGCTCGTACCTGCGCTTCCCCCATCTGCACGGCGACCTGCTCTGCTTCGCCGCCGAGGACGACCTGTGGGTGGCCCCGATCGCCCCGGACGGCCAGGAGCCGGGCCGCGCCTGGCGGCTGACCGTCGACCGCACCCGCGTCGGCCACCCCCGCTTCTCCCCCGACGGGCGGCACATCGCCTTCACCACCTGGCGCAGCCTCGACCCCGAGGTGTACCTCGCCGCGGTCGACGGCGGCCCGGCGCGCCGGCTGACGTACTGGGGCAGTACGGACGCGCGGGTGTGCGGATGGACGCCGGACGGGCACGTCCTGGCGGTGTCCTCGCACGGTCAGCCGTTCTCGTACTACTCCTGGGCGTACAAGCTGCCGACCGACGGCGGTCCGGGCGGGAAGCTGCCCTGGGGCCCGGTCTCCGACATCGCGGTCGCCGATGTCGCCGGGGAGCACAAGACGCTGCTGCTCAGCGGCACCCCACCGCACGAGCCCGCCTCCTGGAAGCGCTACCGGGGCGGCGCCATGGGCAGGATGTGGCTGCACGGCGTCCGGCTGCTGCCGGATCTGTACGGGCATCTGGACTCGGTGATGTTCGTCGGCGAGCGGATCGCGTTCCTGTCCGACCACGAGGGCATCGCCAATGTGTACTCGTGCCGGCAGGACGGCACCGACCTGCGCCGGCACACCGATCACGCCGACTTCTACGCCCGGCACGCCTCGACCGACGGCGAGCGGATCGTCTACCAGTGCGCGGGCGACGTCTGGCTGATCGAGGACCTCGGCCCGCACGCCGTGCCGCGCAAGCTGGGGGTGCGCCTGGGCGGGCCGCGGGCCGGCCGCCGCAGCTACCAGGTCCCGGCCGCCTCGCATGTCACCTCGCTCGCGGTGGACGCCACCGGGCGGGCCAGCGCGGTCGGCGTACGCGGCAGCCTGTACTGGCTCACCCACCGCGACGGCCCGGCCCGGACGATCCACGACACCCCGGGCGTGCGCGTCCGGCTGCCCGAGATGCTCGGCTCCAGCGGCCGGATCGCCTACGTCACCGACGCCGAGGGCGAGGACGCCGTGGAGATCACCGATCTGCCGCGGGCCAGCGCGCCGGGCGAACCGCGCCGGCTGGCGGCCGGGCAGCTGGGCCGGGTCCACGAGATGACCTCCTCACCGGACGGCGAGCGGCTGGCGGTGGCCGCGCACGACGGCCGGCTGCTGCTGGTGGACGTGACCCGGCAGGAGGAGGGATCGACCGAGGAGGACCGGTCCGAGGAGGACGTGGCGGCCGGCCCCGGCGGCGTCACCGAACTGGTCCGCTCCACCAACGGGCCGGTCCGCGACCTCGCCTTCTCCCCCGACTCCCGCTGGCTGACCTGGTCGCATCCGGGCATCGGCCGTTCACTGCGGCAGATCAGGATGGCCCGGCTGTCCGACCGGCACATCGTGGACGTCACCAACGGCCGCTTCGAGGACGAGCAGCCGGTGTTCACCCGCGACGGCCGCTATCTGGCGTTCCTGTCCTGGCGCGGTTTCGACCCGGTCTACGACGTGCACACCGGGGACCTGTCCTTCCCGCTGGGCTGCCGGCCCTACCTCGTACCGCTGTCGTCGGCGACCCCCTCTCCCTTCGCGCTGTCTCCGGAGGGGCGGCCCGCGGCGGGCGGCCTGGACCCGGACGAGATTCCTCCGCCGGCCGGCGAGGGCCCGGTGCTGGTGGAGGTGGAGGGGCTGGCGAACCGGGTCACGCCGTTCCCGGTGGCCGCCTCCAAGTACTCCTCGCTGGAACCGGTCAGCGGCGGCGGCCTGGTCTGGCTGCGCTGGCCGATCTCCGGCGCGCTGGGCGAGACCTTCGCCAACCCCGACAACACCTCCGGCAAGCCCACCCTCGAACACTTCGACCTGCCCAAGGCGCGGCGCACCGAACTCACCAGCTCCCTGGACGGTTTCGCGCTCAGCGGCGACGGCTCCCGGCTGGTCGTCAACGACGACGGTGAGCTGCGCGCGGTGCCGGCCGCCGAGCCGGCGGACAGCGACTCGACGGTCTACCTGGACCTGCGGCGCATCCTGCACGACGTCGATCCCGAGGCGGAGTGGCGCCAGGCGTTCGACGAGGCGGGCCGGATCATCCGGGCGTACTTCTGGGAGCCGCGGATGTGCGGCATCGACTGGGACGCGGTGCTCGCGCAGTACCGTCCGCTGGTCGAACGGGTCGCCTCCCCCGACGAGTTCGCCGATCTGCTGCGCGAGGTGCTGGGCGAACTGGGCACCTCCCATGCGTATGTCACCGGTGCCCGGCGCAACGAGGGGCCGCCGCACTACCAGCGCGCGATGGGGCTGCTCGGCGCGAACTTCACCTGCCGGGACGGCCGTTGGGTCGTCCAGCGGATCCTGCCCGGCGAGTCGTCGGACTCCAAGGCCCGCTCCCCGCTGGCCGGTACGGGCATCCGCGACGGCGCGGCGCTCACCCATGTCGACGGCCGGCCGGTGGACCCGGTCGCCGGCCCGTATCCGCTGCTGGCCGCGGCCGGCGGCACCACCGTGGAGCTGACGTTCTCCCAGCCCGCCGCCCACCACCACCCTTCAGGGGAAGGCCCTTCGGGCCCCCTTGATGCGGAGGGCAACGGCCACGCCCGCCGGGTCGCGGTGGTCCCGCTGATCGACGAGCGGCCGCTGCGCTACCAGGACTGGGTGTCCAAACGGCGGGCCGTGGTACGGGAGTTGAGCGGCGGCAAGTGCGGCTATCTGCACATCCCCGACATGGGCGGCTCGGGCTGGGCGCAGTTCAACCGCGATCTGCGGATGGAGGTCTCCCGGCCCGCGCTGATCGTGGACGTGCGGGGCAACGCCGGCGGCAACATCTCCGAGCTGGTGATCGAGAAGCTGACCCGCA
The DNA here is from genome assembly GCF_056436545.1 of Streptomyces sp. NPDC043738. NCBI lineage: Bacteria > Bacillati > Actinomycetota > Actinomycetes > Kitasatosporales > Streptomycetaceae > Streptomyces > Streptomyces sp. NPDC043738. The sequence continues at coordinate 52,516 of NZ_JBWKCJ010000027.1, forward strand.
CCATCATGGGCTGGGACCTGACCCGTGACGCCGAGCCCGTCTCGTACACCGGCAACGCGCCGCGCGGCCCGGTCGTCGCGGTCGCCGACGAGATGACCTCCTCCGACGGCGACATGATCACCGCGGCCTTCAAGCTGCAGGGCATCGGGCCGGTGGTCGGCATGCGCACCTGGGGCGGGGTGGTCGGCATGACCGGGCGGCACCGGCTCGCCGACGGGACGACGATCACCGTGCCGATGAACGCGGCGTGGTTCCGGCTCTACGGCTGGGGCGTGGAGAACCACGGCGTGGAGGTGGACATCGAGGCGCTGCGCTCCCCGCTGCACTGGGCCGAGGGCAAGCACCCGACGCTGGGGGTGGCGGTGCGTACGGCGCTGGAGCTGCTGGAGCGGCATCCGGCGGCGACGCCTCCGGACCTGTCGGACGTACCGGACCGGCGACGGCCGGCGCTGCCGCCACGCAGCGGCGGCGCCACGGGGGCCACGGGGGCGGCGGGGGCCTGAAAGGTCCAGCCACCCACCGGACCCTGAAAGGTCCAGCCACCGGACGAGGAAGGGGATTCGGCCGCCGAGGAAGGGGATTCGGCCGACAAGCCGATGGGGCGCACCCGGTCGACCGGGTGCGCCCCTCACGCATGGCGCGTACGTCGCCGCGCGTGGTCTTCAGGACGTGGCGTCAGCTCTGGTAGCGACCCTCGGCGTCGTCCAGCGCGTCCTGAGCGGTCCGGCGGCCCTGCTGGCCGCGGTCACGCTGCGGGTCGCGCTCCTGGCCGCCCTGGCGCCGGCCGCGCTCCTGCTCCTCGCGGCGGCCGCGCTCGGGGGCGTTGCCGGCGCGAGGGCCGCTCGCGGCCTGGCTCGCCTGGTCACGGAGCTCGTTGGCCTTGTCCTGGAACTGGTCCTTGATGCCCATACTGTTCACTCCTAGTGGGGTGTGGGGGGCGGTTGGGCCCCGAAACAGCGTGACACGCCCGGACATTGCTCGCATTTCGATCACGAGCGGCTACCCTCCGTGACCCGCACGGCGACCGGAAAGGGCGGACTCAGGGGGCGAACTCGCAGGTCAGCGCGCCTTCTCGGCGGCGCGGGCCTTTTCGTCGGCCTCGCCGCCCGCACCGACCAGCCCGATCCGCATCCCGTCCAGCCGATCCCCGAACCTGCGGATCTCGCGCTGGCCCACCGACCCGATGACGGCCGGCAGATACCCGCGCAGCGACTGCATCCCGCGCAGCCACCACTGCCCGTAGACATGGGCGGAGCGGCGCTCGATTCCCGCGACGATCCGGTCGGCGGCGGGGCCCAGCGGATAGGTCTTGTTCGACGGCCAGGGCAGCCGGGAGCGCAGCTCGCGCATGGTGTCGTCCTGGTCGGCGCCGCGCACCATGTCGGTGTCGGTCCAGCTCAGATAGCCGACGCCGACCCGTACGCCCTTGTGCCCGACCTCGGCCCGCAGGCAGTGCGCGAACGCCTCGACGCCCGACTTGGACGCGCAGTACGCGCTCAGCATCGGGGCCGGGGTGATCGCCGCGAGCGAGGCGATCTGCAGGAAGTAGCCGCGGGACTCCATCAGGACGGGCAGGAAGGCCCGGCCGGTGACCGCGCTGCCTATCAGGTTGACCTCGACGACCCGCTTCCAGGCGACCGGGTCGGAGTCGACGAACGGGCCGCCGGTCGCCACACCGGCGTTGGCGACGACCACATCGACCTTCCCGAAGCGGTTCTTGACCCCGGTCGCGACCCGGGCCATGGCCTCGTGGTCGGTGACGTCGGCGTGCCAGTGGTGGGCCGGGCCGTGCAACGAGGCCGCGACGTCGCGCAGTTCGTCCGGCTCCAGGCCGACCAGCGCCAGCGTCGCGCCGCGCGCCGACAGCTTGCGGGCCAGCAGCGCGCCGACCCCGCGCGCCGCGCCCGTCACCACCACGACCTGCCCGTCCAGGTTTCCGCTCGTCCTCATGCCGTCCGCTCCTTCTTCTGCCGCTGCTTGCCGCGGGGTGCCTGATCGGGGACTTCCGAGCCGGCCGCCGTCTCCCCGGCACCGATGCCGGCCGCCTGGAGGTGATCGCCTACGAGTTCGCGCAGCCGGCCGGCGACCGCGCCCGGATCCTCGATCGGCGTCATGTGCCCCCGCCCCGGCAGCTCGGTCAGCCCGCGGAAGTCGGGGAGCACGGACGCCATCCGGCGGGCGTGCACCGGCGGGGTGAGCCGGTCGGCGGCGCCCGCGACGACCGCCGTGGGCACGTCCAGTCGGCCGGCCTCACCGGTCAGTTCCAGTTCGGCCAGTACCTTGCCCCAGCGGGCGCGGACGCCCGGCGGGCAGCCGTGCACGATGCGCGCACAGGCCTCGACCTGCTCGGCGGTGGATCCGGCGCCCATCGTCGCGTACTTCAGCGCGCTCTTGGTGAGCGGCGACACGGGGCCCAACGGTGCGCGGGAGCCCAGCAGCAGGCGGTGTGCGCGGCGCCGTCCGGCCGGGCCGCGCAGGGGCAACACCCGTGCCTCGCTGGCGAGTTGGGAGAATCCGGTGCTGCACAGCAGCACGGCGGCGGCTCGCGCGCGCAGCTCCGGCCGGCCGGCGGCGGCCATGATCGTCATGCCTCCCATGGAGTGGCCGCCCACCACGGCGCGTTCGTCCGTCTCCAGGGTCGCCTCCAGTACGGCGACGAGGTCGTCGGCGAGCGCGCGGGTGCTGTAGCCGGCCGGCGCGACGGCCGGGCTGCGGCCGTGCCCGCGCTGGTCGTAGACGACGACCTTGTGATCGGCGGCCAGATCGCGGACGACCGGGGCCCAGAAGGCGGTCGAGCAGGTCCAGCCGTGCGCCAGCACGACGGCCGGGGCGCGCTCGGGCCCGTGGAACTCGGTGTGGATCCGGGAGCCGTCGGCCGAGGTGACGGTCGCCGTCCGGCGCGGCACCGGCGGCGCGTACGGACCACTTGTGACGTGTCCGGGGCGGCGGCTCATGCGGCCACCTCCGCTCGCGCGTCGGCGGACCGCCCGGCCGTGGTTCCGGGTGGCCGCAGCACCTCGTACTCGGCGAGATCGACCTGCCGGGTCGCCCTCTTGAACTCCGCGGTCGTCCCCGGCCAGGCGGTGGTGTTGCGCCCGTTGGCGTCCAGGTACCAGCTGTCGCAGCCTCCGGTGTTCCACACCGTCCGCTCCATCCGCTTCTGGATCTGGCGCGTCCACTCGTCCACGGCGGACTGCCGGGCGTTCAGCGCGATCCTTCCGCCGAGAACGTCCAGTTGGCGCATGAAGTCCACCATGTAGTTCAGCTGTGCCTCGATCATCAGGATCATCGAGCTGTTGCCGAGGCCGGTGTTGGGCCCGATGATCGTCAGGAAGTTCGGGAAGCCGGCCGCGCTGGCCCCGCGCAGCGCCGCCATCCCGTCCTTCCACTCCTCCGCCAGCGTCGTCCCCCTGGCGCCGGTGACCCGCTGCGCGATCGGCATGTCCGTCACATGGAAGCCGGTGCCGAAGACGATCGCGTCGGCCTGGACCTCGCTCCCGTCGGCCCCCACCAGGGTGTCGCCGCGCACCTCCTTCAGCCCGGCGGCGACGAGATCCACATTGGGTCGGGCCAGCGCCGGGTAGTAGGTGTTGGAGAGCAGTATCCGCTTGCACCCGATGCGGTAGTCCGGCGTCAGCGCGCTGCGCAGGGCCGGGTCCTTGATGGCCTTCTTCATGTGGTTCTTCGCCAGGAACTCGATCATCCCCAGCTCGTTGGGGCGCTTGGTGAAGGCGCTGACCTGCAGCTCCCGGATGCCCCAGAGCAGTCCGCGGCGTGCCGCGCGGGTGGCCGGCAGCTTGGTGTGCAGCCATTTCTCGGCCGCGCTGATCCTGCGGTCGGCCCGCGGCAGCACCCAGGGCGGGGTGCGCTGGAAGAGCGTGAGTCGCTCCACGTCCGGCTGGATGGCGGGCACGATCTGGATCGCCGACGCACCGGTGCCGATCATGGCCACGCGCTTCGCGCGCAGGTCGTAGTCGTGATCCCAGCGCGCGGAGTGGAAGACCTTCCCCGGGAAGGAGTCCAGCCCCGGCACGTCCGGGAGCTTGGGGTCCGACAGCGGCCCGGTGGCCGAGACCACCACGTCGGCGGTCAGCGGCCCGCTGGCCGTCTCCAGCTCCCAGTGCAGCTCGCTGTTGCTCCAGCGCAGGCTCCGCACCTCGGAATGGAACCGTATGTGCGGGCGCAGCCCGAAGTTGTCCGCCACCCGCTCCAGGTACGCCTGGATGTGCGGCTGCCCGGAGAAGTTCCGGGGCCACCGCGGGTTGGGCGCGAAGGAGAACGAGTACAGATGCGAGGGCACATCGCATGCGCACCCCGGATAGCTGTTGTCGCGCCATGTGCCGCCCACCGAGCCGGCCCGTTCCAGGACCACGAAGTCGGTGATCCCCTGGCGTCGCAGCCGTACGGCCGCCCCCAGGCCACCGAAGCCCGATCCGATCACCGCCACGCGCACATGCTTCCGCTCGCGCTCGGCCATCCGCCGCCTCCCGAGTTCGACGCTCTGCACCGCAAACCTACGACGCCGACAGCCGCAGGCCCGCCCAATCGCGCCAGCAATCACTGGCACAGTTGGGCACAGGGGGAGAGTAGGGCAGCCGCGTACTGAGCGGTAGGGGTCCGGCGCCAGGAAGTTACCGCCGGTCGCACCCCGGTCCGCTGTCACACCCCCGGCATAGGCTGACCCCGTGGCAGCGAACGAGAACTCCAACGACGAGCGCCCGGCCCCCACCGCCCACACCCCCGCCGCGCGCGAGTTCCGCATGGCCGAGCTGGCCGAGGAAGCCGGCATCACGGTCCGTACGCTGCGGTTCTACCGCGAGCGCAAGCTCATCCCACCGCCGCGCCGCGAGGGCCGGATCGCCTGGTACAACGAACACCACCTCGCCCGGCTGCGCACCATCGGCGCCCTGCTGGAGCGCGGCCACACCCTCGGCGGAATCGCCGAACTCCTCTCCGCCTTCGAGTCCGGGCGCGACGTCGGCGAACTGCTCGGCCTGCAGACCCCGCTGCTCCCTCCGTGGTCCGAGGAGACCCCGGTCCGCCTCACCCCGGAGCAGCTCGCCGACCACTTCAGCCGGGACATCACCCCCGAGAACCTCACCACGTCCCTGGACATCGGCTACCTCGCCGTCGACGGCGACGAGTTCGTGCACATCAGCCGCCGTCTCCTGGACGCCTCCACCGAGCTGGTCAACAAGGGCATCCCGCTGGCCGCCGTCCTGGAGGCCGGCCGCCGGGTCCGCGCCCACGCCGACGCCCTCGCCGACATCTTCACCACCCTCATCCGCACCCACCTCCTGGCCGACGTCCGTCCGCGCCCGGGCTCGGACGGCCTGCCCGACCCCCAGGAGATCGACCGCATAGCCCAGACCATCGAGAAGCTCCGCCCGCTGTCCAAGGGCGTGGTGGAGGCCGAGCTCTCCATGGCCATGGACCGCCGCGTGCGCACGGAGCTGGAGCAGTGGCTGCGGGAGGACGAGGAGAAGGACGAGCCGGGTCCCTAGGGCCTGCCCGATGGGTCAGGGCCGGGTAGGCCATGACCCATCGGACACGCCCCAAGGGGCGTCCGGCCCTGGCCCACCGGACAGCCCCCACCCGGGCAGGGCGGCCCCGGCTCAGCCGCGCGCCGGCCGGGGATGGGTGAAGTGGTCGAGCAGCCGCCGCACGGCGAGGTCCTGGGCGGACCGCGACTCCTCCGAGGCGACGCGCTGGGCGGCGTACAGACGCACCAACTCGGAGCGTACGTAGTGCCCCTGGGCCTGCTCCTGGAGCAGATGGGCGTCGCACAGCTCGGCGAGGTGGCGGCGGGTGCGCTCGAGGTCCTGCCCGGCCAGTGCCGCGGCGGCGGGCAGCTCCACACCGGGTCCGGGGTGCAGACCAAGGACGCGGAAGAGCCGGGCGGCGCCGCTCGACAGGGCGCGGTAGCTGAGATAGAGGTTGGCCTCCACGGCCAGATCGGCGTCGTGCGCGGACAGCTCCTGCAGGCGGCGGCGCTCGTCGGCCAGCTTCTTCGTCCAGAACTCCAGTGGCCATTCGGGGTGGGCCATCAGCCGTGCCGCGGCGATCCGCAGCGCCAGCGGGAGCCGTTCGCACCACTCGACGAGCGCCCGGGCGGCCGCCGGGTCCGCCTCGATGCGCTGCCGCCCCAGCGCGTTGCCCAGCAGCTGCAGGGCGTCGCCGGGGGCGAGCGACCCCACCGTGACCAGTACGGCCCCGTCCCGGACCACCAGCCCGCTCAGCCGCCGCCGGCTGGTGACCACCGCCAGGCAGCCCGGCGTCGAGGGCAGCAGGGGCCGCGTCTGCTCGGCCGTGCCCGCGTTGTCCAGCAGCACCAGCATCCGTCGCCCGGCGAGCAGCGACCGGTACAGCGCCGCACGCTCCGTCACGGACTCGGGGATCCTCGCCTCCGGGACCCCCAGCGCCAGCAGGAACGACGACAGCACGGTGCCCGCCCGCATCGGGGGGCGCTCGAAGCCCCGCAGATCGGCGAAGAGCTGGCCATCGGGGAACTCGGCCCGCAGCCGGTGCGCCCACTGCACCGCCAGCGTCGTCTTGCCGGCCCCGCCACCGCCCGCCAGCACCACGCAGTGCGGCCGCGGCACCCGCTCCAGATGCTGGTCCAGCACCGCCAGCTCCCGTTCCCGGCCGCAGAAGTCCAGGATGCCGGGCGGCAGTTGGGCGACCCGCGGCAGCGGAGCCGGCCGGTGGTCGGCGGCGTACGGCGCGGCGGGCGGTGACGGCGCCGCCGGGCGAGCGGGGCCTTGCGGCGCGACGGCGCCACTCCCGTCGAGCACTGCCAGATAGGCCTCGCTCAGCACCCGGCCGGGGTCGATGCCCAGCTGGTCCTTCAGATGCCGGCGGGTGCGGTGGTAGTGGTCCAGGGCCTCGGCCTGCCGGCCGCTCGCCTGCAGGGCGCGCATCAGCAGCGCGGTCAGCTCCTCGTGCAGGGGATGCTCCGCGATCCATCCGGTCAGCGCCGTGACCACCTCGCCGTACCGGCCGAGCAGCAGCAGCTGCGCACCGAGTTCGTGCAGCGCGGCCACCCGCGCCTGGGCCAGGCCCGCCCCCACGGTCCGGCGCACCCGGTCGCCGGGCACATCCGCCAGTGCCTCGCCCCGCCACAGGCCGAGGGCCCGGCGCAGCATCGCGACCGCGGCCTGCGGCTCGGCCTCCCGCGCACCGGAGACCAGGCTCTGGAACCGGTGGACGTCCACCGCGCACGGATCGGCGAGCAGCACATAGCCCTGCCCCCGCGTGGCGAGCTCGGCCTGGCCGGCCAGCAGCTGCCGCAGCCGGTGCACGTGGTTGTGGACCACGCCGCGCGCACTGGGCGGCGGGTCCACGTCCCACGCCAGATCGATCAGCCTGCTCAGCGTGACCACCTGGTTGACCTCGCTGATCAGCACCGCGGTCACGGTACGGATCCGCCCCGACCCCAAGGCCAGCGGACGGCCGTCGTCCGTCTCGCACTCCACCGGCCCCAGCAGCTTCAACTGAACCATCGTGCCCTCAAGTTCATGACGCCGAACGGGCGCGTGCAATCCGCCCCCTGCCTGCAAGGACCACCGGAAGGAAGGTCGGGTTCCGCTTGACCGCCCCCCTCTCACTATGTGGACATACGCCCCGAGTTGACAAAAATTCAACGCAAGTCCCGATCGGGCGCACCCACCCCATGAGCCCCACGTGAGCCGATCATGAGCGGCCCGGCCGAGCATTACTGCCGTACCGGTCGTGGCGGCCCACCCCTTCCCGCCGCTCCGGCCAACTCTCCGTTCCCCGCGGTCCGGAGAGGTCGCACCCCCCACTCATGGAGGAGAACCATGTCCACTTCGGGCATCGTGAAGAAGAGCCTGGCAGCGGTGGCCCTGTGCGCCGCGCTCACCGCGACGGGTGCCGCCTTCCCGGCGACCGCCATGGCCGCGCCGGCCGCCGCGGCGGCGCCGGCGGGTGACTCGCCGGTCGACATCGGCGCCAACGCGAACCTGAACTTCAACGTCGACGTGCTCGGCATAGCCAACAAGATCGAGTCGTCGATCAAGACCGCCCAGAACCGCGAGGGCTTCGTCAAGAACCTGATGGAGTCGGCGTTCTACGCGAGCAACGGCCAGTACAACGTCATGGTGCACAACCTCAGCCAGCCCTACGAGGAGCACCTCAACGGCGTCAAGGCGTACGGCTCGGCCACCTACGACGGCGTCGTCTACGGCATCTGGGTCTTCGAGGACGGCGAGTTCACCAACCAGGGCGACGGCGGCTTCATCAACTGGGCCTTCAAGGGCTGGTGGGAGCGCCCGAACAACGGCGGCTACGTGAAGTTCACCCGCCCCTGACCCACCCCCCCGATCGGCCACCACCACGGCCACCGACGGCCCGCCCCACCCCGGCGGGCCGTCCCACAGACCGGGGCGCCCTCGTACTCCCCCGGAGGGCGCCCCCCTGAGGGCGTGGTCCGGCGTCATGGACCGGCGGATGGAGGGGGCGTTGTCACACGATCCAGGAGCCAGCTGGATCGTCCAGCCATACCCGCTGACTCTTGGCACTCACGGTCAACCCGAACCGCGATGGATCCGGCCGTCCATGGCCATCCCACCATCGGAACGCGGCCTCCACGTCGTCCCACAGTCGGCGGGGTCCGTACTGCCAGACGCGCGCGGTGTCCCCGTCCCGGAACATGCAACACGCCCAGGACCGGTCACTCAGGCTGTAGAACCAGACCGGTCGGGCGCCGTCGCTCTTCTCCGCCACGAAGTGCCAGCATTGCTGGACTCGAAGGCCCAGGGCGAACCGCTCCGGGCCGAACTGCTCCCCGACGAACTCCCCTTCCGTGATGGTCGTGGACGACTCGTCACCATCGGCCACGCTGCCCGTGACGTACTCCCCATGGACCACGGGCGAAATCCGCTGGGACCGGAGTTTCATGAACTCCACGGGCCCGGTGAACTTCCCGGACGCGCTCTTTCCGTCCGATGCCACGACCAAGCGGGCCACCGCGTCGCCGTGGCTGTAGTTCGTCCCCCAGGGGGCCACGATGACGCCGCCGGGCCGACACTGCTCCACCCACGCGAACGGGACAGAGCGAAGGCCGCACGTGGCAATGACGCGGTCGTACGGGGCTCCCTCCGGGTAGCCCTGGAACCCGTCGCCGTGGACGACGCGGACGGGGCTACCCAGCCGCTCCACCGTCGCCATGGCAGCCGTGGCCACCGCCCGGTCCACCTCCATGGTGGTCACGTTCCCCGGCCCCGCGCGGTGGGCCATCAGCAACGCGTTCCAGGTGGTGGCCGTGCCGATTTCCAGGACCGTGTGACCCGGGTGGAGGTCCAGGGCCCGGAGCATCCGGAACACGACGGAGGGCATGGACGCGGAGCTGGTGGGGACGCGGCCGGGCTCGGTGCCGGAGTGCTTCCCGTCGTCCCACTGGGTGACGATCGGTACGTCGGAGTCCGCAAACGCCTGCCACTTGGCGGGATCGTCCGCCTTCGATACGGCCACGCTCCGACCGGACTCCATGTCGAACGGCCAGATGAGGTCGGGCAGGACGGTGGAGCGGGGAACGGCCGCGTACGTGGGGGCCCAGTCGGAGGTGAGGGCCCCGGAAGACATCAGGGCGCGCCCCGACCCGTCAAGGTCGGGACGGCCCTTGTGCGCGTCGGCGGTCATTCAGAGCGCCTTGGGCGGGTTTGGCTGCCCCGGGCCCCCGTCGGGGGACGGGGGCTGATGCGGACCGGGGTACGGCTCCCCGGGGAGCTTGTCGCCACCGTCGTTGCGAAGTACTGCGTTCACGCTTCCTCCTCTTGAGTCTGTCGGCACAGAGACTTTCCCCGTGCCGTCGGGCTGGTACGGGGCACCGGCTGCGCATCCAGGTGCCCCGCTTCGCGCTCGGGGTTTTGAGTGGAACTGGCTACCTCTGTGGCCCGCAGGACTTGCAGCACGGGGCCGGGCCGCCCTCGCATTCGGCAGCCCCTGACGCTCGAAGCCACAACGTCGGGTCGGGCTGGTAGCCCGCCTCGACCATCAGGTCCTGCGTCCGCTGCAACGAGCCAGTGCGCACCTGCGCTGATGGCGGCTGATCGGGGATGTGGTGCACGAAGCGTCCGAGCCGGGCGCACAGCTCGACGTAGCGCGCCGTGTGCAGGATGAGCGCATGCCATCCCCTGTCCACCAGCTTCGAGGGGCGCATGGGGCTCTCGGGGAACTTGGCGGCTGTGGCCACGAACTTCAGCGCCTCGACGACGATGCGGGAGGCACGGTCCTTGTCCATGGGTGCGTTGTCGCTCTGCACCGTTGCGGTAACGGCGGCAAGGGCGTCTTCGCCGAGGAGAGCTCGTGCGTCCGTCGCGGCCCGTACGGGGGCTTCATGTATGGCAGTCACGGTCATGTCTTCTCCGTTGTTGGTGTACTGGTGGGCTGGTGTCCTGGTGAGTAGCAAGCCGGCCGGGCTGCTCAGGCACAGTGGCCACGCTCGTGGTTCCTGATCCGTTGGCTTGCCACGACAGCAGTAGCGAACTGCCGCATCTTCCGGGCCTCGTGGCGTTCCTTGTCCAACGCGCTGCACTCGACACAGCCAGGGACAGGGGCGGGGCTGAGGTCGGCGTACGGTTCCCCGAGCGACACGGGGCGTTCCTGGTAACGGTTGCCGCTCATCGCCGCGCCGCCTTCACCACGCGGGTCAACCGGGCGGTCTGACTCGGGGTGAGCAGCGGCGGGGCAACCCGCGTGACCCTCATGCCGCCTTCCTCCGTCATCTGCACCGTGCTGGGCCGGGCGGCAATGCCCAGATCCTTCAGCGCGGCGTCAAGGTTCGCTCCCTCTTCGGCGCACGCCGAGTAGGGCGTGCGGGCAGAGGTGGTCATGGCGCCCTCCTTGCCTCTCTGTAGTGGTTCCACTACCGGGAGAAGTCAGCGTGGCCTACAGTCGGGGATCCATCAACTAATCAGGATTGATGGGTGAGTTGGGAGTCGTCATGGTCAACCGCAAGGAGCTGAACCCTGAGAGCAGCCCGGAAGCGGCCTACGGGGCCCGCTTGCGCAGGTTGCGGGAGGAACGCGGCTGGACCCAGGAAGCGTTGGCCGGAGCCCTGGGGTGTACCAGCCAGCATGTCTCTGCTGTGGAAACTGCCCGGAAACCACCAACCCTTCCGTTCTCACGCAAAGCTGACCTTGCGTTCGGAACTGCCGGGTCCGCCGACTCGTTCGAGCGTGAATGGCGCGAGATCCAGCACGGCTCGCTGCTGGAAGGGTTCCCGGAGTACGTCGGTCACGAGAGCCGGGCGGCAGAGATCCGGCTGTACGAAGTGGGTGTCATCCCTGATCTGCTCCAGACCCCGGAGTATGCGTCGGTGCTGGCGGACAGTGCCGTGAAGCGGGGAGCGATCACGACAGACCAGGCAGAGGAGCGAGTGAGGCTTGTTGCGGAGCGGCAAGCCGCACTCCTGCGGACGCCCCCGCCGTTGGTCTTCGTGATGCTGGACGAAAGCTGTATCCGTCGGCCCATCGGCGGGGCCGCCGTCATGGAAGCCCAGTTGGCGCGACTGATCGAGTACGCCGAGCTACCGAACACCGTGGTCCAGGTTGCCCCGTTCGACATGGGGGAGCGCCGCCCGTTCAACCTGCCGCTGTACGTACTGACGCTTCCGGACCGCCAACTCATGGCGTACACCGAGTCCGCGCAACGGGGCCATTTGGAACGGGAAAGCACTTCCGTGCTGCCCATACTGACGGCCTACCATCAGCTACAGGCCGAAGCGCCCTCTCAGGCCACATCTGTGGCCTTGATCAATCAGTTACGAAAGGGCACCCCGTGACGTCCGAATCCCCCCGTTGGTTCAAGTCCTCCTACAGCGACAACGGTGGCGCCTGCATCGAGGTCGCCGCCAACCTCGTCGCCTCGCACGGCGTGGTCCCCGTCCGTGACAGCAAGAACCCGAGCGGTCCCGTTCTGAACGTCGCCGCCGATGCGTTCGCGTCCTTCGTGGCGAGCGTCAAGGGCGGAGAGTTCGGCACTGCTGTCTGACCATTCCGGCGTCCCTGTGCGCGAACGCAACAGAGCCCCCCGCCAGCACCGGCGGGGGGCTCTCGACTAGATGGGGCGCCTTGACCGCCTTGGACGCGATACTGCCCATACTGACGGCCTACCATCAGCTACAGGCCGAAGCACCTTCTCAGGCGGCATCTGTGGCCTTGACCAGACCGGTTACGAAAGGGCATCCCGTGACGACCGAAACCCCCAGCTGGTTCAAGTCCTCCTACAGCAGCAACGGCGGCGATTGCATCGAGGTCGCCGCAAACCTCGTCGCCTCGCACGGCGTGGTCCCCGTCCGTGACAGCAAGAACCCGAGCGGTCGCGTTCTGAACGTCGCCGCCGATGCGTTCGCGTCCTTCGTGGCAAGCATCCAGGCCGGAGAGTTCGGCACCGTCTGACCATTCCCATGCTGCACCGGCGGGCGAGCCAGCTTTGCGTCCTACCGGCTCGCCTCCGCAGGCTGCGAAGCGCTTCCGCTAGGTCTGACCTGGACTGACCTGGCCGCTCCGGCTCAAAGGTCAAGGCCCTTCACGTACTCCTCGAAAGGCACGGACTCGGCCACGGCGATGCGCTGGTATTCGATGAACCCTGCCGGATCTCCGCCGAACACCTGGCGGTTGATCTGCCGCCCGTCTGGCTCATAGTTCATGAGCACGACTTCGGAATGATCGAACATCCAGAAGTCCTGCACCCCGTCAAGGAGGTTGGGGCGATCGGTCACGTCGAGGATTCGGATCTGCTCCCCGGCCAGTGAGTGCGGCGCGTAGTACCAGGCGAACTCGAATCGCAGGCACTCGGACAGCGGGCGGGTGACGATGTGTACGCGCCCTTGGACGCGCCCCTCGGTGACCTGACGGCGTAGCCGGTCGGTGTACTCGTTGCGGACCGTGGCCGGGTCGATGCGTTCGCCGTCTCGGAACGCCTGAAGCTCGTCGGCTTCTTGCGGCATGAGGTACCGCGGCAGCGTCTCAAGCCGAGTCGGGTAAACCATGGCCCCCGCCGTCGGCGAGGGCCATGGTGCAGAGGCTCATCACATGCCGTACGCCACCGTCACCGGAGCGTGATCGCTCCAGCGCTGGTCATAGCTGGCGGCGCGCTCCACGTAGGCCTTCAGGGCGCGCCGGGCCAGGCCCGGGGTCGCCAGGTGGTAGTCGATGCGCCAGCCTGCGTCGTTGTCGAAGGCGCGGCCCCGGTAGGACCACCAGGAGTAGGGGCCCTCGGTGTCGGGGTGGAGGGAGCGGACGACGTCGACGTAGCCGCCGCGGGTCTCGTCGAGGACGTCGGTGAGCCAGGCGCGCTCCTCCGGGAGGAAGCCGGACTTCTTCTGGTTGGCCTTCCAGTTCTTCAGGTCGGCCTCCTGGTGGGCGATGTTCCAGTCGCCGCAGACCACGACCTCGCGGCCGTCGGCCGCGGCGCGCTTGCGCAGGTCGACGAGGTAGGGGAGGAACTCCGCCATGAAGCGTTCCTTCTCGTCCTGGCGCTCGGTGCCGACCTCGCCGGAGGGCAGGTAGAGGCTGGCGACGGTCACCCCGGGCAGGTCCGCCTCGACGTAGCGGCCGCTGCCGTCGAATTCCGGCGAGCCGAAGCCGATCTGGACCCGGTCCGGCTCGCGGCGGGTGTAGAGGGCGACGCCGGCCCGGCCCTTGGCGGCCGCCGGGGCGTGGAGCGTGTGCCAGCCGGCGGGCTCGCGCACCTCGTCGGGGAGCTGCGCGGTCTCGGCCCGTACCTCCTGCAGGCACAGCACGTCGGCCTCGGTCTGCGCCAGCCACGGGACGAAGCCCTTCTTGGCCGCGGCGCGCAGCCCGTTCACATTCACGGAGGTCACGGTGATCACAACGCTCGCCCTATCCCTTTCCGGCCGCTGCTCTCTCGTCGGGCCAGGGGCCAGGCTCCCATACCGGTAGCCGCCTCGATGACGGCCGGGCATCCCGGCCCGGCCGACCCGGCTCGGCCGAGCCGCGCGCACAATCCGCTGGAACCACACATATCCGGCATGTTCAAGCCCCGAGTCCTCGGGTCGCGACGCGGTCGCCGCGACGGGTTTCCATCGGATCAGGCATTCCGCCGAACCAGGTTTCCCGCCGACGAAAGGAACCCATCATGCCGGCCAACCACCCCAAGCGCCGCCTCGCCTGCGCAGCCCTGCTCATCGCGGCGATCGCGGGCCCGCTCGCGACGAGCGGCACCGCGACAGCCGACTCCCATCCCCCGAAGCCCGCGATCAAGACCGGACCGATCAAGGTGAAGAAGGGTTCGGGTCAGGGCGTGGCCCAGCAGTCGGGCCCGTCCACGGAGGGGCCCGACAGCGCGGTCATGCCCAACGGATGGAAGGTCGAACAGGGGCACCAGTACACGCGCTGCTGGGAGGACCACGAAACGATGCAGAGCATCTGCGAGACCTACATCAGCTGGCCCGACGGCAGCGAGACCGTGGTCTGAGGGTGCACCCGCCCCGTCCGGACGCTCCGGGCGGGGCGGTCGTCTTCCCGTCTCACCGCACCCGCCACTCGCACACCCGTACGCTTCATGGCATGGAGACTCGCCCCACCGGGACACCCCCCGTCGAGATACGCGCCGTCCGCTACGACCACCCCGACGCCGTCGCCCTCGACGGGCTGGTCCAGCAGGAGTACGCGCGGCGCTACGGCGACGGCGATATGACGCCGCTGGATCCGGAGATGTTCAGCCCTCCGCACGGCGCGTATCTGATCGCGTACGAGGGCGGCCGGGCACTGGCCAGCGGGGGCTGGCGGGTGCAGGACGACACCGGCAAGGGGTACGCGGTCGGGGACGCCGAGATCAAGCGGATGTTCGTGCTGCCCGAGGCGCGGGGGCGGGGGCTGGCGCGGCGGATCCTGAAGGTGCTGGAGGCGGACGCGCGGGCCGCGGGGCGGTCCCGGATGGTGCTGGAGACCGGCATCAAGCAGCCGGAGGCGCTGGAGCTGTATGCGTCCTGCGGCTATGCGCTGGTGGAGAAGTTCGGTCTTTACCGGACGTACGAGGAGAGCCGCTGCATGGCGAAGCCGCTGACGGGGACGGCGGACTGAGGGGCGCCCCGCCCGCTCACCGGCTTTGTTGACAGGCGTCCGGGCCGCTCCCCATACTCATTCCACTAATGAACTAGCTAAAGGGGGGATCCGGGTGAGCGACCCGAGCCCGTGGGCCGTCGAGGCCGTAGGACTGGGGAAGAAGTACCGCCGCGGGTGGGCGCTGCGGGACTGCTCCTTCCGGCTCCCCGCCGGCCACATCTGTGCGCTCGTCGGCCCCAACGGCGCCGGCAAGAGCACGTTCCTGGGCACCGCGACCCGGCTGGTGCAGCCCACCACCGGGACGCTGAAGCTGTTCGGCGTCCCGGTCTGCGACCCGGCCGCCCTGGAGCGGATCGCCTTCCTCGCGCAGGACAAGCCGCTCTACCCGCGCTTCACCGTGGCCGACACCCTGCGGCTCGGCCGTGAGCTGAACCCGCGCTGGGACCAGGCGCTGGCCGAGCGGATCGTACGGTCCGGGAACGTGCCGCTGACGGCCCGGATCGGCACCCTCTCGGGCGGCCAGCGCACCCGCGTCGCCTTCGCCCTCGCCTTCGGCAAGCGGCCCGAGCTGCTGCTGCTCGACGAGCCGATGTCCGACCTCGACCCGCTCGCCCGGCACGAGCTGTCGGGCCTGCTGATGGCCGAGGCCGCCGAGCACGGCACGACCGTGCTCATGTCGTCCCACATGCTCGCCGAGATGGAGGAGATGTGTGACTACCTCGTCGTCCTCGCCGAGGGGCGACTGCGAATGGCGGGCCCGACCGAGGAGCTGGTGCCCTCCCATCTGCTGGTGACGGGCGTGGCCGACGGAGCGGACGGGGTGCCCGAGGAGCTGCGGCGGCAGCACACCGTGGTCGAGTCCCGGGTCAGCGGGCGCCAGTTCAGCGCGTTGATCCGGTCCGGCGGACCGCTCTCCGACAGCTGGGAGGCCCTGGTGCCGAGCATGGAGGAGGTCCTGCTGGCCTACCTGCGCTCGCCCGGGGCGCCCGACCTGATCGCGGACGAGGCGCGGATCGACGACGCAGCGCAGGAGGCGGCGGCATGAGCCGGACCAGCACGACCCACGACGCCGTGGCGGCGGCCCCGACCGCCGGCCGGCCCGGATCCGCCGCCGCGCCCCGCCGCGCCCTGCTGCGCGGCCTGCCCTGGCTGGTCTGGCACCGCCACCGCGCCTTCCTGCGGACCGGCCTGCTGGTCACGGTCGCGGCCTGCGCGCTCTTCGCCTACCAGCGCATCGGCGTGATGGAGTTCCTGGACCTCAAGGGCGCCACCCCGGACGCGGACGGGGAGCTGCTCAACGACTTCCGCAACCACTTCGGTTCGGCGTTCGACCTCGACGTGGAGTTCCTGCAGTTCCTGCCGCTCTTCGTCGGCATCTTCCTCGGCGCACCGCTGATCGCGAGCGAGCAGGAGCACGGCACCCTCAAGCTGGTCACCACCCAGTCGGTGAGCCGCGGCCGATGGATCGCCGCCACCCTCGGCCTGCCGCTGGCCCTCGCCGCGCTGTGCACCGGTCTGCTGTCGGCCGCCTTCACCTGGCTGTGGTCGCCGGCCCGCAACCTGGCCCTGCAGGGCGACTGGCTGGCGGGCGGCGCCTTCGACACCACCGGCCCGATACCGGTGGCCACGACCCTCTTCCTGACCGCCTGCGGCATCGCCATCGGCATGCTGGTCAAGCGGACGGCGCCGGCGATGGCGGCCACCGCCGTCTTCGCCGTGGTCGCCTCCCTGATCTGGAGCGAGAAGGTCCGCGACCGCCTCGGCACGCTGCGCAGCGTCAGCTATCCGTACGACGGTGACGGCCCCGACCTGCCGCTGGGCTCCGTACGCATCGACGACTGGGTGTCCACCGCCGACGGCAAGCTCTACGGCTACGGCACCTGCGTCAACGGCGATGCCGAGGCCTGCCGGGCCAGGATGGGCATCGTCAACCGCGTGACCCAGTACTTCGACTACGAGCAGATGGCCGGGATGCAGTGGTTGGGCGCGGGGATCCTGCTGGCCCTGACCGCCGTGGTGCTCGCGTTCGTGGTGTGGCGGGCCCACCGGCGGCCGCTCTGAACAGCCGGGCGCGGCACACGCCGGGCGGCGCTTTGACACCCGCCGCCGGCGGCCGGATCATCAATCGGTCGGGCGGCCGGGCCCCGGCGGCGCAGCCGGCGGCCCGGTCGTCGGCATGGTCGGCCCCACGGGCGAGAGCATCGGCCCTACGGGCGAGAGCAGCAGAGAGGTGGTGAGCGTCGTCGAGTTCCGCATCGACCGCCGCAGTGGTGTCGCCACCTACCTCCAGATCGTCCAACAGGTCCACCAGGCGCTGCGGTTGGGCGTCCTCGTCGAGGGCGACCGCCTGCCGACCGCCGCGCAGGTCGCCGCCACGACCAAGGTCAACCCCAATACGACCCTGAAGGCCTACCGCGAGCTGGAACGCGAAGGCCTGGTCGAACCACGCCCCGGCCTGGGCACCTTCGTCAGCCGCACGCTGGCCCGCCCCGAGTCCGCGGCGGACGCCCGGCTGCGCGAGGAACTGCGCTCCTGGATGGCGCGGGCACGGACCGAGGGCCTGGACCGGGAGGACGTCCAGGCGCTGGTGAACTCGGTGCTGGAGGAGCGGTACGCACAGGAGTGAGGGGTAGGGAGCACGCCCGTACGGGGAGGGGCGGCCGTCTTTGCGGACGGCCGCCCCTCCTGCCCGTTCCGTCCCGCCGCTCCTCCATCTCCCCCCCCGCTTGACCCCTACGTAACGTCAGGCCGCAGCCTGGGCGACGGCGCAGACGGCTTTCCCGCCCTCCTCGCCGCCATCCCGTCACCACGAACGAAAGGCACCGAGCGTGGGCTACTCGGTCGGGCAGGTCTCCGCCGCCGCGGGAATCACCGTGCGCACCCTGCACCACTACGACAAGACCGGGCTCCTCTCCCCCACCGACCGCAGCCCGGCCGGCTACCGCCTCTACAGCGACGCCGACCTCGCCCGGCTGCAGCAGATCCTCTTCTACCGGGAACTCGGCTTCCCGCTCGACGAGATCGCCACGATCCTCAAGGACCCGCAGGCCAACGCCCTCGACCAGCTGCGTGCCCGGCACCGCCTGCTCAACGAGCAGATCACCAAACTGCAGCGCCTGGTCGAGGTCGCCGAACAGGCCATGGAGGTCCAGCAGACCGGCGTGGAACTCTCGCCCGAGGAGCGGTTCGAGGTGTTCGGCGAGGTCGCCTTCGACCTCACCTACGCCACCGACGCCCAGCTGAAGTGGCATGACCGCGCGGGCCACCAGCGCTCCATGGCGAGCGCCGCCGCCCACACCAAGGAGGACTGGGCGCAGATCATGGCCGAGGCCGCCGAGTGGCGGGCGCGGCTGATCGCCGCCTTCGACGCCGAGGACCCCGCGGACGGCGCACGCGCCATGGACCTCGCCGAGGAGCACCGGCAGAGCATCAGCCGCTGGTTCACCCCGTGCCCCACCGATATGCACGGCCGGATCGCCGACGACTTCGCGGCCGACCCCCGGGCGTTCGCCCTGATCGTGCCCCCGAGCCAGCAGCGCCCCGGCCTCGCCTCCTACCTGCGCACGGCCGTCCACGCCAACGCCGTACGCCAGTCGAAGGGCTGCTGACATCCCATGAAGATCGTGATCACGGCCGCCGGCTCGTACGGCGACGTCGCCCCGTACACCGGCCTCGGCGCCCGGCTCCGCGAAGCCGGCCACGACGTCGCCCTCGCCACCCACGACGCCTACGCCCCGCTCGTACGGAGCGCGGGCCTGGAGTTCCGCCGGCTGCCCGCCGACCCGCGCGCCGGACGTCCGGACGGCGGCCCGGCACCGGAGGCCTCCACCGGCGGCAGGCGCGCCCTCATGCACAAGGCGGCCGCCTTCATCCGGGAACTGGGCACCGGCCTGGCCGAAGCCACCACTAAGGACACCGAGTTGCTGCTGCTGTCCACCACCACCGCGCCGCTCGGCCGGAGCCTCGCCGAGGCGTACGGCATCCCGTCCTTGGAGCTCCCCCTCCACCCCAACGCCCCCACCGGCGACTTCGCCCCTCCCGTCGGCGGCGCCCGCTCCCTCGGCCGCTGGGGCAACCGCGCCGTCGGCCGCCTCTCCCACCACGTCGTCGACCGCCTCTACGCGGACGCGAGCCGCGAACTGCGGGCGGGCCTCGGCCTGCCGCCCGCCACCCCCCGTACGCTCCGCCGCCGCGCCGAAGCGGCCGGCCGGCCGGTCCTGCACGGCTTCAGCGAGGTCCTGGTGCCCCGCCCCAAGGACTGGCCCAGCGGCCTGGAGGTCGTCGGGAACTGGTGGCCCTGGCACGCGCCCGAGGACCGACTCCCCTCATTCGTCGCGGACTTCCTCGCCGCCGGACCGCCCCCGGTGTTCATCGGCTTCGGCAGCATGGCGGGCGGCGAGGGCGAGCGGCTGGGCGCCCTGGCGGTGGCGGCCCTGCGCCGGGCCAAGGTCCGCGGCGTCCTGCAGTCCGGCTGGGCCGGTCTGACCACCGGTCCCGACGCCCTCGCGACGGACGACATCCTCACCGTCGGCGAGGTCCCGCACGCCCTGCTCTTCCCGCACATGTCGGCCGTGGTGCACCACTGCGGTGCCGGTACCGCCGCGGCGGGCCTGCGTGCCGCGGTCCCCGCCGTCCCCGTACCGGTCACCGCCGACCAGCCCTTCTGGGCCGCGCGACTGGCCGCAGTGGGCGCCGCCACGGCCCCGATCCCCTTCCAGGACCTCGCCGCCGAGCACGCCGCCGAACGTCTGGCCGACGCCCTCACCCGGGCCACCGCCGACCCCACCCACCGCGAACGCGCCCGGAGCGCCGCCGGCCGGCTCGCCGTCGAGGACGGCGCCGGCGCGGTCACCGAGGCGGTGGACCGCCTGACCGCGTAAGGCTCCAGGGCGCACACCCCGCCGCGCCGGGCGGCACAATAGCCAGATTCTCGGCCCACCGGTATAGGACCAATTTCTCATACGGAAGATCCTTGACGGCCGGATGGCGTTCCCGCAGGCTCGTGCTGAAATGCTCACGTCCTCCGCATTCAGGTAATCACCCCCTGGAGCACGTCTTGCCGGAAAGCCTGGAAACAGGGCGCTCCACTTCATCGTTATGCGATGAGGAGCGAGCGCCGCTCGACGTACTCGGCGTCGGGTTCGGCCCCTCGAATCTGGCCCTCGCCATAGCCCTGCACGAAACACCTCATCCGCGAGCCGGGATGCACTTCTACGAACGGCATCCCGGATTCTCATGGCATGGCGGCATGCTGCTGAAGAACGCCACCATGCAAGTGCACTTCCTCAAGGACCTGGTGACGCTGCGGAACCCGCGCAGTGAATTCACCTTCCTCAACTATCTGCACGACCGGGACCGGATGGTTGATTTCATCAACCACAAGGCCCTCTTTCCGAGTCGCGTGGAATTCCACGACTACCTGGAATGGGCCGCGGGCGCGCTGGCGGACCGGGTCAGCTACGGCCATGAGGTGCTGCGGATCGAACCGGCGGCATCGGCGGGGCAGAGCCTGCTGGACGTGACGATCGGCATACCCGGTTCCGACGGCACCCGGCGGATCGTGCGTCGGGCCAGGAACGTGGTGCTGGCACCCGGTCTGCGCCCGTCCCTGCCGGACGGCGCGCGGGAGTCGGAGCGGATATGGCACAGCAGCGGCCTGCTCCACCGGCTCGACGGCATACCGAGCGCGGCGCCCCTGCGCTTCACCGTCGTGGGCGCGGGCCAGAGCGCGGCCGAGGTCACCGCCCACCTCCACGAGCGCTTCCCCAACGGGCGGGTACGGGCCGTCTTCGCGGGCTACGGATACAGCCCCGCGGACGACTCCTCGTTCGCCAACCGGATCTTCGACCCGGTCGCCGTGGACGACTTCCACCGGGCTCCGCACTCCGTCCGGGACATGCTCGTCGACCGGCATCGGAACACCAATTACTCGGTGGTCGACAACGAGCTGATCTCGGAGCTCTATCGCATCTGGTACCAGGAGAAGGTGACCGCCGAGCAGCGGTTGCTGATCGACCACACCTCCTGCCTCATCGATGTCGAGGAGACCCCCGGCAGCCCGCTCTCGCTGACGGTCGAATCCCTCACCTCGGGCGAGAAACGCACCCTGGAGTCCGACTATCTGGTGTACGCGACCGGCTATCGCCCGGTGCCGCCCGACGAGTTGCTGAGCCCCGAACTGCTCGGCCTGTGCAAGCGCGACATCACGGGCCGGCTGGACGTGGACCGCGACTACCGCATCCGGATGGAGGACGGGGTGCGCCACGGAATCTATCTGCAGGGCGCCACCGAGCACACGCACGGCCTGTCCTCGACGCTGCTGTCCAATACGGCGGTCCGGGCCGGCGAGGTCGCCGACTCGCTCCTGCGCCGCCGGTAGCCGTCGGCGCAGAATTTCGGCCCCGAAGGAGAACGCGCTATGTACGTTCCCGCACATTACAAGGGGAGTTCGGCGGCAGCGGTGGCCACGGTGCGCGCCAGCCCGCTGGCCACTCTCGTCACCGGAGCGGAACCGGTGCCCTTCGCCACCCATCTGCCGGTCGTGCTGCCCGAGGACGTGGCCGACGCCGTCGACAACGGGCCCGCGGACCTGCGCGGCCACCGCGTGATCGGGCATCTGAACCGGGCCAATCCGCACTGGCGCCACCTCACGGCCGGGCAGCCCGCCCTGCTGGTCTTCCGCGGCCCCGACGGATATGTCTCACCCGAGGTCTACGGATACACACCGGCCGCGCCCACCTGGAACTTCACGGCCGTCCACCTACGCGGCACGATCCAGCCGCTGCCGGCCGGCGAGGAGACCCGCCGCGTCATCCACCGGACGGTGCGCGAACTGGAGGGCCGTTTCGGGCGCCGGTGGGACATGGCGGGGTCGCTGGACTACTTCGACAAGATCCTGCCCGCGGTGGGGGCGTTCGAGCTGCACGTGGAAGACGTCGACGGGATGTTCAAACTCAGCCAGGAGCTGGACCCGGAGACCAGGGACACAACCACTTCGCACTTCGCCGCCAGCCCGGAAGGCACACACCGGGAGTTGGCGTGCGCCATGGAGCGGTGGACCGGCGCCGATGGCCGGCCGCCCGAGGGGAGACTCTGAAATGGGCAAGCAGTACGACGTCGCCGTGGTCGGCCTGGGCGGACTCGGCAGCGCGGCCGCCAACGCGCTGGCCGCGGCCGGCCTGAAGGTCCTGGGGCTGGAGCGCTACAGTCCGGTCCACGACCTGGGTGCCAGCCACGGCGAGTCCCGTGGCGTCTGGCAGGCGTACTTCATGGGCCCCGAGTACGTGCCGTATCTGCGCCGCGCCTACACCCTGTGGTCGGAGCTGGAGGAGGCCAGCGGTGAGCGCCTCTTCCACCGCACCGGCGGTCTGTGCCTCGGGCCCGCCGACGGCGCCCTGATACCCGCGGCCCGCGCGAGCGCCGAGAAGTGCGGGCTGGAGCACGAGTACCTCACCGCGGACGAGGTCCACGCCCGCTACCCGCAGTTCGAACCGGCGCCGGACTGCGTCGCGGTGTACGACCCGGGCTCCGGCTACGTCCAGCCCGAGCAGACCGTCCGGGTCGGACTGGCCCTCGCCCAGCGGCACTCCGCCGATCTGCACTTCGAGGAAACGGTGCGGGAGATCACCGAGGACCCCGGCGGCGCGCGGGTGTCCACCGACCGCGGGACCTACGAGGTGGGACACGTCGTGGTGACCGCGGGCTGCTGGTCGCCGGGCCTGCTGCCCGAACTCACCTTCCCCGTGGACGTGCTGCGCAAGGTCATGCTGTGGTTCGAGCCGGACGGCGGCGCACAGGACTTCCAGCCCGGTCGTTTCCCGTACTGGATATGGGAGGGCGACGGCATGGTCGGATACGGGCACCCGGCCGCGAACGGCCTGCACGGCGGGGTGAAGGCGGGTGTGCACAGCGGCGGCACGCCCACCGACGCGGACGGCGTGGACCGCTATGTGCAGCAGCGCGAGATCGCCGAGATCCAGGACTTCCTGCGCACCCGCATCCCCCGCCTCGGGGCCAGCGGCCGGTACCGCAAGAGTGCCGTCTGCCTCTATGACAACACCCCGGACCAGGCGTTCGTCATCGGTCCGGCCTCCGCGCACGGCCGCGTCGTCGTGGCGGCCGGCACCTCCGGCCACGCCTTCAAGTTCCTGCCAGCCATCGGCGAATCCGTCATGGAGATCGTGACGAAGGGATCCGCCAGCCAGAATCTCTCGATCTTCGACCCGGCTCGTTTCGCCGCGGCCGGGCGGGATTCCCACTGAGTCCCCGCAGATCTCCCCGACCGTGACTCCTGGGGCGGGGGGGGGGGGGGGGGGGGGGGGGGGGGGGGGGGGGGGGGGGAGGGAGGGAGGGGGGGGGGGGGGGGGGGGG
>NZ_JBWKCJ010000027.1:75944-115730 GCF_056436545.1 Streptomyces sp. NPDC043738
CCTCCACCTCTCCCCCCTCCCCCGTACTCGGTTTCCTCTTCTTCCCCCCCCCCCCCCCCCCCCCCCCCCCCCCACCCCCCCCCCCCACGCCCTGGCCGTTTCGGTCGTGATCCAAGGAGAGAGGGGCGACGGCCCTGCGGATGTGCGAGGAGAGCGCGTACGTACCGGGGGAACGCCCCTGCGGAACCGGCCCGTTCGGCTCCTACGACGACCAGCCGCAGCAGGGCCGGGCGGCGGCCGCCCCCACACCCCGGACCGGCCCCCTGACCACCTCGGGGCCGTGGTGGCGCCGCTGTCGGCGGACCCCGCGGCGGGGCCCGCGACTTCCTCGACGGCCGTCTTGGCGGCAGCAACGTGCCGTAGCATGCGTCGGGTTCCCCGGCGCGGCGCCGGTGATCACGGACCGCCGCCCGCGTCGGCAGATCCGTCGACCGCGGTGATCGCAGGGACCAGCCGTTCGTTCCCCACTCACCGTCGGAAGGAAGACGAGGAGGCCCGGTGACAGAGGTGCCGCCCAGCCGGCTCGCCAACCGCCTGAACCGGCTGTTCGAGACGGTCCACCCGCCCAGACGCGGGCCGTACAGCAACGAGGAGGTGGCCAAGGCGGTCCGCGCGCAGGGCGGTGACATCTCCAAGCAGTACATCGCCTATCTGCGCAAGGGCGAGCGAGACAACCCCCGTATGCACCATCTGGAGGCGCTGGCACGGTTCTTCGGGGTGAAGTCCGCCTACTTCTTCGACGACGAGACCGCCTCGGAGACGGACACCAAGCTCAGCCAGCTCGCCGCCCTGCGAGCGGCGGGAGCCCACGCCGACGACCTGCTGGCGCTCAAGGACGCGGAGGTCACCCAGATCGCGATGCGCGCCGTCGGGCTGTCCCCCCGGGGCCTGCGGTTCGCCTCGGCGCTCCTCGACCAGCTCCGCTTGATGGAAGGGCTGCCTCCCCAGCAGTCCGACCGCACATAGGGCCGGGGCCCGCCGCCACGGGGTAGGCCTCCCCGGCGCCCCGGGCCCGCTCGACGGCGACGCGGGACCACTGTCGCGCTGGCAGGTTGATGCCAGCGCCGGCACCGCTCCACCCCGCGCCGACGCCCGGACACGCCGCCCCCGGCACCATGCGCACACCACGTCCGCCCCGGTGCGAACCAGCGTCCACGTCATTCCCCCTGGCCTGCCCGCACGCCCCTGACCTGCGGTGCACGCCCCGGCAGCCGAACGGTGGGGCCTTTCACCCGCACCGCACGCCCCGTGCGGCGGCAACAGAACGCAACCCCCTTCCACTTCATGCACCCGATCGACAACTGCCGTTTTCGCACCGCGAGTTCACGATCATGTCAGTTGACGCCCCATTCGGGCCCCGGTAGCTTCGCCGACAGCTGGACCCGGGGAACGCCACCGCTCTCACAGCCCGCCGCGAACGGCACGCCCCCTGCTCCGCAAGCCGTGTCCAAGAAGTCGGACGGCGTCACGGCGGAGCAGCGCCTCGAACACTCCTGATGCGACCGTCACTCGGCAGTGACCGGCTCCGTGGATCGCCGCGGGCACCGCTTGTCCTCCTCTCGCCGAGCCCACCGCGACGAACAGTGCGACCTTGTCGGCCGGCCCCTCCGCGCTCGTGGCCCGGCATGCCGAGCCACAGAGCGACGGAAACGATGTGGAGGACGTACGCGTGGCAGGATCACGTGCGTTAGACGGGAACCCCGACACCACCGGACGGGGGGCCGCCGGCACCCCCCTCACACCTCGTGAGCTCGACGTCCTTCGGCTCATCTCCCAAGGACTGGCCAATCGCCAGATCGCCCGTGGCCTGGGCATCTCCGAGAAGACCGTCAAGAACCACCTCAGCGCGATCTACGCGAAGATCGGCGCGGCCGACCGCACCCAGGCGGCGATGTTCGCCCTTGCCGCCGACGGCAGCGGCGCCCCGCGGACGAGCGGCCGCGACGAGGGGGACCGCACCCGCCGGCGGGAGGGAACGGCAGACCACGAGGAGCGCCCCGGAGCACGGAACCGGCCCGCCGGCCTGACCGTTCGGGAGATGGACGTCCTTCGGCTGGTCACCCGCGGGATGACCAACCGGATGATCGCCTGTGACCTCGGCATCTCGGAGAAGACCGTCAAGAACCACCTCAGCGCGATCTACACCAAGATCGGCGCGGCCGACCGCACCCAGGCCGCCCTGTACGCGGTGACGAGCGGGCTGCGCGTACCGGGTCGCCGGGTGGCGTTCCCCGTCACCCCGGCAGCACACCTCCCCGCCTGATCCGCCCCTTCTGGCAACAGCCTGCCACCACGAAGAACCAGGTCGAAAAGGGCACACCCCGACGCGTCGGGTACCCCACACTGGACCGGGCAGATGTCCGCGATGCCGGGAGGGGCGCGTCGTCGTGCGGAAGCGGTCCCACCACCAGCGCGGAGGCGTCACCGCGGTGCCCCACGGGACGCCCCAACCGACCGCCCGCCCCTCCCGGCTCTCCGCCCGCTCCCACGTCGGCGGCCCGCACCGCCGGCCGCCAGCGCCACCGGAACGAGACGAATAGGCCGGTTACGGCTCTCGCCCAGCTGACGGGACAGCACCGCGATGTCGAAAGGTCGGGGAAAATCGATGCTCCGCAAAAGCTCCCGGCACTGACGGCGAAGGCGCCGGCGCTGCCGGGTGGCCGCTCACCGGCTGCCTAAAGGTGATGGGTCCTTCATCAACGGCTCGTCCTCACGCGGTGGTTCGCGCTCGAGCGGCGTCGATCTCGCAGACGAAGCGTCCCATATGTCGGCATCGGGCGACCGGTGGCGGCAAGCAGTCGTGGGCATTGTGCAACAGGCCGGACACGGGCTGATGTTGGGCCATGAATTGATCCGGCCAGGAGCCTGAGCATGACGGCAGGAATGGGCCGGGATCGCGAACGGGATCGTGAACTCCGCCGTTCCCTCACATTCGGCCACACCTGCCGCGAAGCCGTCCGGCCATGCCGCGCAACGGCATCCAGTCGCTCGTCGCACAGCAGGCCCCCGAGGACGCACTGCCGTGCCAGTGGCTCGCCGGCCACCGGAGGCGAATGATCGCCATGCGCGCGGGCGCGGTGACACCCGCGAGGTGCGACCGCCCGCTCAAGAGGAACGGTCGGTCCGCGTATCGCCGCGGTACGGCACGAAAAAGCCCCCACCGGATCTTCCCGGAGGGGGCTTTGACGTGTGCGGTGGACCTGAGGGGATTCGAACCCCTGACCCCCTCGTTGCGAACGAGGTGCGCTACCAGCTGCGCCACAGGCCCTTGCGACGAGTGAAACTCTAGCATCTCGGTCGCGGTGCTCGGAAATCGCTTCCGGCGCTGGTCAGCGGAAGGACCGTGCCGCGCTCGCCGGTGCGGCGTGGGTCACTCGTTCGCGGCGCGCGGGCGGTCCTCGTTCTCGTACTGGTCGAAGAGCGGGGTGCGGCCGCGGGGGCGGCGGGCGGGGGTGTCGGACTGGGGGTGGTCGGGGGCGGCGCTGGAGCGGGCGGAGCTCCAGGCGTCGTCGGCCTCCAGGTCGACGTGGCTGGTGGCACGCGGGGCGACCGGGGCGGTGACGTAGGTGGGGAGGGGGACCGGGACGGGCTCCCAGCTGCCGGCGGCGGGGCGCGGGCGTTCGCGCTCGCGCTGCTGGTCGACCCACTCGGCGTGGTCGGTCTCCTCCACCACGGCCCGGCGGCCGGCGGTGTGCGCGGGGGGCGCGGCGCGGGGCGGTTCCGGGGCGGCGTCGACGGGGGCCTCAGCGCGGGCGTCGGCCGGGTGGTCGTCGGCGGGCGGCTGGTCGGCCGCCTTTCGAGGGCGGGGCCGGCCCTCCCGCAGTCGCTGCGCCGCCGCCTCCGCCTTGCGCTGGTCCATGGTGAACGTGAAGCGGCGGCGCTCCTGGGCGCGCAGGTAGATGATGTAGGAGGTGAGCAGCAGGGCGGGCAGGGCGGGGGCCCACAGGAAGGGCAGGCCGCCCACCGCGGCGACGACGGCGCCGACCGTGAAGGCGAGGAAGAGCACGGTGATGGTGCGCCGGCGGCGGGCGAGGACCTTGGCCCGCTTGGCGCGCTCGGAGAGCGAGGGGCGCGGAGGGGCGGGCTGCACCCGGGTGTGGTGGGCCTCGGGCTCATCGGCCGCGGGGTCGCCGAAGGGCCCGGCGGCGGCCTCGTCGGCCGGGGCGTCCGGGTCCTGCTCCTCGCCCGCATCGTCGGCGGGGTACTCCCCGCGCGCCTTGTCGTAGCGGCGCTGCATGGCCGCGCGTCCGGACAGCAGCCGGATGGCGGTGCTGAAGCGCTCGGTCGGACGGGCCTCGTTGAGCTCGTCCTGTCTACGGAGCCACATCGGCACCAAGTAGGCGGCCCAGGCCCCGACGATGACTGCGTAGATGAGGCCGCTGCTTCTCACAACTCACACGGTAGAGGGGTTTGCAGGGGGCCATCCGCCAATTGGGCCGGTGTGTCGCACGATCTGGCTGATATCTCGAACTTTTTTGTGATGGTAGAGATCCGCGCCTTCACCAATCCGGCCAATCGGGAATTTTGTTCGAACATTTATTTCATTTGTGGCGCGTCCCGGGCCTGCTGGGATTCTCCCGGTGCCAGCGGTGGAGCAGGCCCTCGGGCACCTCTTCCGCGGTGAGTGCGAAAACCGCGTGGTCGCGCCAGGC
This sequence comes from Streptomyces sp. NPDC043738, assembly GCF_056436545.1. Taxonomy (NCBI): domain Bacteria; kingdom Bacillati; phylum Actinomycetota; class Actinomycetes; order Kitasatosporales; family Streptomycetaceae; genus Streptomyces; species Streptomyces sp. NPDC043738. The sequence goes on from NZ_JBWKCJ010000027.1 coordinate 80,597, forward strand.
CCCGTCGATGTGCAGGTAGCGGGGCCGGATGCCTTCCTCGCGAAAGCCGAGCTTTTCGACCACCCGGCGGCTGGGGACGTTCTCGGGGCGAATGCAGACCTCAATGCGGTGCAGCCCCACGGCGCGGAAGCAGTGATCGACGGCGAGCGCCACGGCGGTCGGGATCACACCGCGGCCGGCCACTTCCTGATCGACCCAGTAGCCGATATGGCCCGAGCACATCGAGCCCCAGGTGATACCGGCGACCGTCAGCTGTCCGACGAGCTGCCCGCGGTATTCGACGACGAACGGCAGCATCCGGCCGGCGTGTGCCTCCGCGCGCAGATGGCGGACCATCTGACGGTACGTGGGACGGTGCGGCGGGGCCAGGCCGGGCGGGGGCGGCGGGATGGTGGCTTCCCAGGGGCGCAGCCAGTCGCGGTTGCGGCGGTTGACCTCGCGCCAGGCCCGTTGGTCGCGCAGCCGTATCGGGCGGAGGGTGACATCACCGTCCGTCAGGACCACCGGCCAGGGCGCGTTCAGCTCGGGCTCCCGGAGGAGCGGGGGTGGTCGCCGCCGCGGATCTGGTCCACGGCGTGCGGGAGGAGGTCGGCGAGGACGGCGAGGCCGTCGCGGACGCCGCCCGTCGACCCGGGGAGGTTGACGATCAGTGTCGTGCCGGCGACACCGGCCAGGCCGCGGGAGAGGGCGGCGGTGGGGACCTTCTCGCGCCCGGCGGCGCGGATCGCCTCGGGGATGCCGGGGACCTCGTAGTCCAGGACCCGGCGGGTGGCCTCGGGGGTGCGGTCGGTGGGCGACAGGCCCGTACCGCCGGTGGTGAGGACGACGGCGTAGCGGCCGGCGCCGACGGCTTCGCGCAGGGCGGCCTCCACCGGGTCCCCGTCGGGGACCACCCGCGGGCCGTCGACCTCGAAGCCCATGGCCGTCAGGCCCTCGGCCAGCAGCGGGCCGCCCCTGTCGGGGTAGACGCCGGCCGCGGCGCGGTTGGAGGCGGTGACGACCAGGGCGCGGGCGGGTCTCATGACCGGCTCCAGTCGCCGGACTTGCCGCCGGTCTTCTCCTCGACGCGGATGTCGGAGATCACCGCGGCCTTGTCGACGGCCTTGATCATGTCGACGACGGTGAGGGCGGCCACCGAGACGGCGGTCAGCGCCTCCATCTCCACGCCCGTGCGGTCGGTGGTCTTGACCGTGGCCGCGATCTCGACGGCTTCGTCGGTGAGGGAGAGGTCCACCTTCACACCGGAGACGGCGAGGGGGTGGCAGAGCGGGATCAGCTCGGGGGTGCGCTTGGCGCCCATGATGCCGGCGATCCGGGCGGTGGCCAGGGCATCGCCCTTGGGCACGCCCTCGCCCCGCAGCAACTCGATGACCTGCGGCGATACCAGGACCCGGCCGCGGGCCCGAGCCGTGCGGGCGGTGACCTCCTTCGCGGAGACGTCGACCATCCGCGCCGCGCCCGACGCGTCGAGATGGGTGAGGTGTTGCTGGCCGCTGCTCATCGTTCTCCCGGTCGAAACTGCCGCCTGTGGGACGACACCGTACCCCCGGCGGCTCCGGGTCACCCGGCGGGCTGTCCCAGCGGGACGACCTCCACGGTCCCGCCCGCGGCAACCTCGGTGGTGTCCTCGGGGACGACGATCAGCGCGTTGGCGTGCGCCATGGCCTTGATCAGGTGGGAGCCGGCCCCGCCGACCGGGGTGACCGTGCCGGCCTCGGCGTCGTAGGAGCCGCGCAGGAACTGCCGCTTGCCCTTGGGCGAGGAGGCGATGGCCTCGGCGCACCGGGCGGTGGCGGTCGGGCGGTGTACGTCCGCCAGGCCCATCAGGGCGCGGATGGCGGGGCGTACGAACACCTCGAAGGAGACGTACGAGCTGACCGGATTGCCGGGCAGGGCCAGGAGCGGGGTGCGGTCGGGGCCGATGAGGCCGAAGCCCTGGGGCTTGCCCGGCTGCATGGCGAGCTTGCGGAACTCCACGCCGCCGCCCGCGAGGGGTGAGCCGTCGGGCTCGGCGGCGGACAGCCCCGCGAGGGTCTCCTTGACCACGTCGTACGCGCCGACGCTGACCCCGCCGCTGGTGACGAGGATGTCGGCCCGGATGAGCTGGTCCTCCAGCGTGGCACGGAGGGTGGCGGCGTCGTCGGCGACGGCGCCCACACGGTAGGCGATGGCTCCGGCGGCGCGGGCGGCGGCGGCGAGCTGGAAGCTGTTGGAGTCGTGGATCTGCCCGGGGCCCAACGCCTCGCCGGGCTGGACCAGTTCGCTGCCGGTCGACATCACCACGACGCGGGGGCGGGGGCGGACCCGGACCGTGCCGTGGCCGAGGGCGGCGAGCAGGCCGATCTGGGAGGGGCCGAGGACGGTGCCCGCCGCGAGGGCCGGCTCGCCTTCGGTGACGTCGCTGCCGCGGCGGCGGATGTGGGCGCCGGCGGCCGCCGGGCGGTGGACGCGGACCTCGCCGCCGGCGTCCTGCGGGGCGGCGCTGTGGGCGCGCATCGTGGCGGCCGGTCCCCGGCCCGTGCCGCCGTCGGTCCACTCCACGGGGACGACGGCCTCGGCGCCGGGCGGCAGGGGGGCGCCGGTCATGATCCGGGCGGCCTGGCCGGGGCCGACCTCCGGCAGCTCGCCGCTGCCCGCCGCGACATCGCCGATGACGGTCAGGGCGACCGGGGCGGCTTCCGTGGCGCCCGCCACGTCGGCGGCGCGGACGGCATAGCCGTCCATGGAGCTGTTGTCGAAGGGCGGCAGGGCGACGGCGACCGTGACGTCCTCGACCAGGACGCAGCCCTGGGCGTCGAGGAGCTGCAGCTCGATCGGTTCCAGCGGGGTGATCCGGGACAGGACGTCGTCGAGGTGCTCGGCCACCGACCAGACGCGGTCCTGGTGGCTGGTCCGGTCGGTGGCGTTGTTCAACGTCCTACATCTCCTCGGTCACGTAACTGCGCAGCCAGGTCCTGAAGTCCGGGCCCAGGTCCTCACGTTCGCATGCCAGTCTGACAATGGCACGCAGATAGTCGCCACGGTCACCGGTGTCATAGCGCCGGCCCTTGAAGACCACGCCGTGCACCGGACCGCCCAGGGACGGGTCGGCGGCCAGCACCTGGAGGGCGTCGGTGAGCTGGATCTCGCCGCCGCGGCCCGGGTCGGTCTTGCGCAGCACCTCGAAGACGGCCGGGTCGAGGACGTAGCGGCCGATGATCGCCAGGTTGCTGGGGGCCTCGGCCGGGTCGGGCTTCTCGACCAGGTCCGAGACGGTCACGACGTCGTCGTCGCCGGTGGGAGCGGCGGCCGCGCAGCCGTAGAGGTGGATGTTCGCCGGGTCGACCTCCATGAGGGCGATGACGGAGCCGCCGTACTGCTCCTGGACCTCGACCATCCGCGCCAGCAGCGGGTCGCGGGGGTCGATCAGGTCGTCACCGAGGAGGACCGCGAAGGGCTGGTCGCCGACGTGGGGAGCGGCGCAGAGCACGGCGTGGCCCAGGCCCTTGGGGTCGCCCTGGCGTACGTAGTGCATGGTCGCCAGGTCGCTGGACTCCTGCACCTTGGCGAGGCGGGACTCGTCGCCCTTGCGGTGCAGGGCCTCTTCGAGCTCGTAGTTGCGGTCGAAGTGGTCCTCGAGGGGGCGCTTGTTGCGGCCGGTCACCATCAGGACGTCGGAGAGCCCGGCGGCGGCCGCCTCCTCCACCACGTACTGGATGGCGGGCTTGTCGACGACCGGGAGCATCTCCTTGGGTGTGGCCTTCGTAGCGGGGAGAAACCTGGTGCCGAGGCCGGCTGCTGGGATGACAGCCTTGCTGATCCGTGTGTGCGATGGGGTCATGCGCGACACCATAACCGGCGCTATCGGAACGATGATGAGGGTCCGGTCAATAGAGCACGAGAGCGGGAGCAAGGGCACACAGTGAGCACGAACCACGATAGAAAGCGCAGGTTGCGGCGCGATCTCCTGGAAGTGAGGAGATCGTTGCCGGCGGATGTCATCGCGGCGACGGGCGAGGCGCTGGCCCGACGGACGCTGGAGCTGGACGAGTTGGCCCGCTATGTCGCCCCGCCCCCGGACGCCCCACGACCCGAGACCCCGCCGACCGTCGCCGCATATGTATCGATTGGTGGCGAACCGTCCACCCATGCCCTGCTGGACCGGCTGCGGGCGGCCGGGGTGCGGGTGCTGCTGCCGGTACTGCTCCCGGACAACGATCTGGACTGGGCGCTGTACGAGGGCGCCGAGCGGCTCGTACCGGCGGGCTGGGGGCTGCTGGAGCCGGCCGGCGAGCGGCTGACCCCGAAGGCCGTCACACAGGCGCAGGTGGTGCTGCTGCCGGGGCTGGCGGTGGACCGGCGGGGGGTGCGGCTGGGGCGCGGCGGCGGCTCGTACGACCGGGTGCTGGCGCGGCTGGAGCGCGCCGGTGCCCAGGCGTCGCTGGTGGTGCTGCTCTACGACGCGGAGGTGCTGCCCGAAGTGCCGGCCGAGCCGCACGACCGGTATGTGCACGCCGCGGTGACGCCGTCGGGGGTGCACCGCTTCCGGCACTGAGCACCGCGGACGGGAGGGCCGCCCGCGGGGGCGCCGGTGCGGACGCGGCGGCGTGCAGGACCGGCTTACGGGGGCGCCGTATACGAAGGCCCTCCGCACGGCGCGGAACGCCGACGGGCGGGCCGGGAGACCCTCGCGGAGGTCTTCCGGCCCGCCCGTCGGCATGAGAGGACGGCGGCGCCCTGGCGGGGCGGCGTCTGCCCTAGGGGGACAGCGTCAGCGTGTCCTTCCCCGCCTTCTTGACCGCCTCTTCGCCGAACGCCCAGGGCAGCAGTTCACCCTTGGCCCACTTGTCCGTCTGGTCGTAGTAGTGCGTGTCGTAGGCGTGCCCGGAGGCGCCGGTGAGGTTGATCCAGCGGGACTTGTCGAGGTCGGCGAGGTTGACCACCATCCGCATCGACGGGACCCAGGTGACCTTGTAGCCGCCGGCGGCGTTCCAGCCGGTGGCGTCGACCGCGGCCTCACCGCCACCGAGGTTCCAGGGGCCGCGGTTGAACAGGCCCTGCAGCACCCCCGGCCCGTCGGTGCCCAGGGTCTGGTTCTTCAGGAACAGCTGGTGCAGCCGGCCCCAGCTCCAGTTGTCGATGTTCTTGCCCAGCTTGGAGGTCAGCTCGTAGCGCGCGTCGGTCATGGCGTGCGCGAGGAGCTGGTCGCGGTTCTTGTCGCCGGGCCGGCCGGGCCGGTCCTCGGTCTTCCACCAGGCGTTGTCGGGGTCGTCGAGGATGTTGCGGACCACCTCGTACCAGCGGTCGCCGCCGTCGGGCTGGGCGGTGTCGCCGTCGCGCTCACCGCATTCGCGGACGTAGGTGTCGTTCTCGTCGGCGGGGCCGGTCTCGTCGGCCGGGCGGACGTTGAGGCACTGGCCCTGGACCCGCAGCTCCTTGGGCATCTTGTTGCCGAAGGCGAGCTTGAGGGTGTTGCGCCAGACGGCGTTGAAGTAGGCGGCCGCGGCGGAGTCGGGCTCCTGGGTGAAGTCCCAGCCCTCCAGCAGCTGCTGGGCGTCGCGGACGTAGCCGTCCTTGATGTCGATCTTCGTCAGGTAGGGCGTCAGCAGCCGGGCGATCTCACTGCTGTTGTCCTTCTGGAAGGTCTGCATGTCGTCGGTGGAGACCTTGCCGCCGTCCTTGATCTTCGACTGGATCAGGTCGTTGATCCGCTGGCTGCGGGAGCCGTAGCCCCAGTCCTTGGTGATCAGGTAGGGGTACTTCTCGTCGACGACGGCCTGGTTGGCGGTGACGATGTAGCCGCGCTGGGGGTTGTACTCGTACGGCAGCGACTTCTGCGGGATGTAGCTCTTCCACTGGTAGGCCGGGTCCCAGCCGGGCGCCGGGTAGGTGCCGTCGAAGTGCCCGTCGCCCTTGCCGCGGACCGGGATCCGGCCGGGCGCCTGATAGCCGATGTTGCCCTTGGTGTCGGCGTAGATCAGGTTCTGGGAGGGGACCTCGAAGTGCGCGGCGGCCTTGCGGAAGCCGCTCCAGTCCTTGGCGCGGTTGAGCTCGAAGACACCGTCCATGGAGTTGCCGGGGTCCAGCGCGGTCCAGCGCAGCGATACGGCGTAGCCGTCGCCGCGGTCCGGTGCGGCGTTGCCCACCGGGGCGTCCTTGCCCACGTTGCCGAGCTCGTCGTCGCGGTCGGAGACGATCGGCCCGTTGTTGGTGGAGCGGACGGTGATCTCGCGGCTCTCCCCGCCGGCGACCTTGATGGTCTCCTTGCGGGTGGTGAAGGCCCGCTGCCGGTTGTCGTAGAGGTACCCGTCGGCGTTGATCTTCTCCAGGTACAGATCGGTGACGTCCGCACCGAGGTTGGTCATGCCCCAGGAGATGTTCTGGTTGTGGCCGATGACGACGCCGGGCATCCCGGAGAAGGTGAAGCCGGAGACGTCGTAGTTGCACTTGGGGCCGGTGGTACGGCAGTGCAGGCCCATCTGGTACCAGAGCGAGGGCATCTGCGGGGCCAGGTGCGGATCGTTGGCGAGCAGCGGCTTGCCGGTGGTGGTGTGCGCACCGGAGACGACCCAGGAGTTGGAGCCGATGCCGTTGCCGTTGGGGCCGAGCAGCGCCGGGATCTCGTCGAGGGTCTTGGACAGCGAGGACAGCTGCGTCTGCAGGCCGCCGACGGCGGTGCCGGCGGGGGCGGAGTTGGCCGAGCGCTTGGGCGTGAACTGCTTGGTGGCCGGGTCGACCGTGCCGCCGTCGACGATCGGCTGGTTCCGCTTGTACGGGTACGCCGGGTAGAGCTGGGCGATCTGCTCCGGGGTGAAGCGGCTGGTCATCAGGGAGCGGTCGATCTCCTCCTGCATGTTGCCGCGCAGGTCCCAGGCCATCGCCTTGAGCCAGGCCACCGAGTCGACCGGCGTCCACTTGCCGGGCTTGTAGTCGTTGTCGAAGTCAAGCGCCGCGTACTCCAGGGACAGCGCCGAGCCCTCGTGGTCCTTGAGGTAGGCGTTGACGCCGTCGGAGTAGGCCTGGAGGTACTTCTTGGTGCTGGGGGAGAGCTTGGTGTCGTACTCCTTCTGCGCCACGTGGTGCCAGCCCAGGGTGCGCAGGAAGGAGTCGGTCTTGACCTGGCTCTTGCCGAACATCTCCGAGAGCCGGCCCGCGGTCATGTGGCGCCGCACGTCCATCTCCCAGAAGCGGTCCTGGGCCTGGACGTAGCCCTGGGCGCGGAAGAGGTCCTCGTCGGTGTCGGCGTAGATCTGCGGGATGCCGTGGGCGTCGCGGACGACGTCCACCGGATTCGTCAGGCCCGGGAGTTTGAGCGAGCCGGTGGTCTGCGGCATGGAGGCGCGTACGGTGCTGACCCCCCAGAACGCGCCGAAGCCGATGCCCGCCACGAGCAGCAGCACGACAGTGATCGCGACGAGACGGCCGCGCCGCCCCTTCTTCTTCCTGGGGACTGGGCCGGACTTGTTGGCGGGCATCTCGGTCCTTCGAGGGGCAGGGTGGGAGTGCTGGAGCAACCATAGGCGCACGGGTTCGGCGACCCCTACGCGGAGTCACCACCAGCACATCCGACTTTCAAGTAATGGTAAATTGTTAGTCTCAGTAACTAGATACGGTAAGGAAAGCTACCCAACGGCCCACCGCCCGAACCTGTGCGAGGAAGGACCAGCTCCCTGACTGTCGAACACCTCAACGAACTCCTGCTGATCTGCTCACTCGTGCTGCTCATCGCCGTCGCCGCGGTACGGGTGTCCTCGCGCAGCGGGCTCCCCAGCCTGCTCATCTACCTGGGGATAGGCGTCGCCATGGGGCAGGACGGCATCGGCGGCGTCGCCTTCGACGGTGCCGAGCTGACCCAGATCCTCGGCTATGCCGCACTGGTCGTGATCCTCGCCGAGGGCGGCCTGGGCACCAAGTGGAAAGAGATCAAACCGGCGCTGCCCCAGGCGGCGGCGCTCTCGACGGTCGGCGTCGCGGTGAGCGTGGGGGTCACCGCGGCCGGAGCGCATTATCTGGCCGGAATCGACTGGCGACAGGCGCTGCTGATCGGCGCCGTGGTCTCCTCCACGGACGCCGCGGCCGTCTTCTCCGTACTGCGCAACGTGCCGCTGCCGTCCCGTCTGACAGGTGTCCTGGAAGCCGAATCCGGCTTCAACGACGCCCCGGTGGTCATCCTCGTCGTCGCCTTCTCCACCGTGGGACCGGTCGAGGAGTGGTACGTCCTGCTCGGCACCATCGCCCTGGAGCTGGCGATCGGCGCCGCCGTCGGACTGGCCATCGGATGGCTCGGCGCGTACGGGATGCGGCATGTGGCGCTGCCCGCGTCCGGCCTGTACCCGATCGCCGTCATGGCCATCGCGGTCTCCGCGTACGCGGCCGGCGCACTGGCGCACGGCTCCGGCTTCCTCGCCGTCTACCTGGCCGCGGTCATCCTCGGCAACGCCAAGCTGCCGCACGCACCGGCCACCCGCGGCTTCGCCGAGGGCCTCGGCTGGATCGGCCAGATCGGCATGTTCGTGCTGCTGGGCCTGCTGGTCACACCGCACAAGCTGGTCGACGACTTCGTGCCCGCGCTGGTCATCGGGCTGATCCTGACGATCGTGGCCCGGCCGGCATCGGTGTTCACCGCGCTGCTGCCGTTCAAGGTGCCCTGGCGGGAGAAGACCCTGCTGTCCTGGGCCGGGCTGCGCGGCGCGGTCCCCATCGTGCTGGCCACCATTCCGATGGTGAGCGACGTACCCGGCAGCGAGCGGGTCTTCAACATCGTCTTCGTCCTGGTCGTGGTCTACACCCTCGTCCAGGGGCCGACGCTGCCGTGGCTGGCCCGGCGGCTGGAACTGGGCGACGGCAAGGAGGCCGCCGACCTGGGCATCGAGTCGGCTCCCCTGGAACGGCTGCGCGGCCATCTGCTGTCCACGTCCATCGGCCCGACGTCCCGTATGCACGGCGTCGAGGTCGGCGAGCTGCGGATGCCCGCGGGCGCCGCGGTCACCCTCGTCGTACGGGACGGCTCCAGCTTCGTGCCCTCGCCGACCACGGTGCTGCGGCGCGGCGACGAGCTGCTGGTGGTGGCCACGGACCAGGTGCGCGACGCGGCCGAGCGACGGCTGCAGGCGGTCTCCCAGGGCGGCAAGCTGGCCGGCTGGCTGGGAACGGACGGCGCCTCGCGGCGGCACCCCCGCGGGTAGGGCCCGCGCCGCCCGGGGGTCACGCCCCCGCGGCGCGGCCGCCCCGGAGATGTGCTGCACATCTCCACGGAACCCAAGGAAATTTACGTGAAGCCCTGGCTAATCCCAGGGCTTCACGCGCTTGGGCCTGTAGTATGAAAAGGAACAATGACGAACCAACTCTGCCTGACGCAGAGCTGGCGCGACCGCTCGGCGGCCGCGGTCCCCTGCCACACGCAGCCACCTCTCGGGGTGCGGACCATGCGGTATCACTCGGTCCTGCGCGAGAGGACAGCTCTCGGCGCGTGCCTGTGACGACCTCGCGGGTGGCGCGCTACCAGGCGGCAGAAAGGCCCGGCCGTGGCATCCGCGGTCAAGGACTCCCGTCCCGGTTACGGACAACTGCTCCGCACCCCAGGTGCATGGACATTCCTGCTGCCCGGCTTTCTGGCCCGGCAGCCCTTCGCGATGCTGACGATCGGCATCGTGCTGCTCGTCGAGTCCACCACCGGCTCGTACGGCACCGCGGGCGCGGTGTCCGCCGCCACCGGTGTCTCGATGGCGCTGTTCGCCCCGCAGAGCGGCAAACTCGCCGACCGCTTCGGCCAGCGCGCGGTGCTGATCCCCGGCGTCCTGGTCCACGTCGCCGGCGTCACGGCCCTGATCACCCTGGCCCTCGTCCACGCCCCCCTGTGGGCGCTGCTCGCCGTGGCCGTCCCCACGGGTGCCTCGACGCCGCAGGTCGGCCCGATGGTGCGGGCCCGCTGGGCCTCCCGGCTCGGCGGCAGCCCGCTGATGCCGACGGCCGCCGCCTTCGAGTCGGTGACCGACGAGTTCACCTTCGTGGTCGGCCCCGTGCTGGCGACCGCGCTGTGCACGGGCATCCACCCGGCGGCCGGCCTGATCGCCGAGGCCGCGCTGACGCTGGCCGGCGGGCTGCTGTTCGCCTCGCAGCGGCGCAGCCAGCCTCCGGTGCACCGGGCCGGGGCCGGCGACCGGCCGCGCGTCTCGGCGCTGTCGGTGCCCGGCGTCCGCGTCCTGATCGTGGCGTTCCTCGGCATCGGCGCCGTCTTCGGCGGTATGCAGGTCTCGCTGACCGCGTTCACCCAGGACATCGGTCAGCCCGGCATCAACGGCGTGCTCTACGGGATCTTCGCCGGCGGCAACATGCTCGCCGGCATCGCCTGCGGCGCGATCGCCTGGAAGGTCGGCCCGCGACGCCGGCTGCTGGTCGCCTACGGTCTGCTGGCGCTGGCCACCACTCCGCTGTGGACGGTGACCGCCGTGCCGCTGCTGGGCGCCGTCGGCCTGGTCGTCGGCCTGTGCATCGCCCCGGCCCTGATCACCGGCTACACGCTCGTCGAGTCGCTGGTGCCGGCCGCCGCCCGCACCGAGGCCTTCACCTGGCTGACCGGCGCGGTCGCGCTGGGCCAGGCGGCCGCCGCGACCTCCGCCGGCCAGCTGGCGGACCGCTTCGGCCCGAGCACCGGCTTCCTGGTGCCGCTGGCGGGCACGGCGCTGGCCCTGGTGGTGCTGGTCGCGCTCCGCGCCCACCTGCTGCCGCGCTCCTCGACCGTGGTCGCCTCCCAGGGCGACGCGGCCGCGCCCCCCGCTGCCGCCGACGACCGGGAGCGGGAGCTGACGAGCGCCTGAACGGACGTGGAGTCGGTCACCGTATCCCCGTCACGGTGGACTGACGGGCCGGAATACTGCAATATGGAGCGTCGTTAGCACTCATCGAGTGAGAGTGCCAGGAGGAAGTCAAGTGCCGACCTACCAGTACCAGTGCACCGAGTGCGGCGAGGGCCTCGAGGCGGTGCAGAAGTTCACCGACGACGCGCTCACGGAGTGCCCGAGCTGCAACGGACGCCTCAAGAAGGTGTTCTCCGCGGTCGGCATCGTCTTCAAGGGCTCCGGCTTCTACCGCAACGACAGCCGCGGTGCGTCGTCCAGCAGCAGCCCCGCGAAGAGCTCCTCCTCGTCGAGCGGCACGTCCTCCTCGGACTCCGCCGGCTCCTCGTCGAGCAGCTCCGACTCCGCGTCCTCCACCCCGGCCGCGGCGGCCTCCAGCAGCACCTCGAGCACCAGCTCCGCGGCCTGAGCCGCACCCCGCACTTCTTCGGACCCCGCCGTCCTCATGGACGGCGGGGTCCGGTTGTTCCGGTGGTCCGGTTGTTCCGGTGGTCCGATCGCCCTGGTGCCCCTGGCCTCTGGCGCCCCAAGGTCTCTGATGCCCTACGAGGCGGCCGGATCGCTGATCACGGGGTCGCCCGGCCCCCGGTCCCGATAGTGTGGCCCGCATGGCTGACGCGGAGATAGGTGTCATCGGCGGCTCGGGGTTCTACTCCTTCCTCGACGACGTGACCGAAATCACGGTGGACACCCCCTACGGTCCCCCCAGCGACTCGCTGTTCCTGGGCGAGATCGCCGGACGCCAGGTCGCCTTCCTGCCCCGGCACGGCCGCGGCCACCACCTCCCGCCGCACCGCATCAACTACCGCGCCAACTTGTGGGCGCTGCGCTCCGTCGGCGTACGGCAGGTCCTCGGCCCGTGCGCGGTCGGCGGTCTGCGCCCCGAGTACGGCCCCGGCACGCTGCTCGTCCCCGACCAGCTCGTCGACCGCACCAAGGCGCGCCCGCAGACCTACTTCGACGGCCACCCGCTGCCGGACGGCAGCGTCCCCAACGTCGTCCACCTCACCTTCGCCGACCCCTACTGCCCCACCGGCCGTCAGGCCGCCCTCACGGCTGCCCGCGGCCGCGACTGGGAGCCGGTCGACGGCGGCACGCTCGTCGTCATCGAGGGGCCGCGCTTCTCCACCCGCGCCGAGTCGCGCTGGCACGCCGCCCAGGGCTGGTCGGTGGTCGGCATGACCGGTCACCCCGAAGCGGTCCTGGCCCGCGAACTGAGCCTGTGCTACACCTCGTTGTCCCTGGTCACCGACCTGGACGCGGGCACCGAGACCGGCGACGGCGTCTCCCACGAGGAGGTTCTCGCCGTCTTCTCCCAGAACGTCGGCCGGCTGCGCGAGGTGCTCTTCGACGCGGTCGCCGCACTGCCCGACAACACCGCCAGGGACTGCCTGTGCGTCGACGCCCACGCGGGCTGGGAGCTGGGCATCGACCTGCCGTGAGGCAGTGGCGTGTCAGGCAGTGAAGAGTGAGGCAGTGGTGACGGGGCGCCTCGGTGATGTGGCGCCTTGGTGATGTGGTGCCTTGGTGACGTGAGCCTGCCGCCCGGCTCCCTCTCCCGGGTGGCCGGGTTATCCACAAGGGCGGGGTCGTCCACAGCCCGGAGCGGGCGCGGGCGGACTGCGGCACGGTGAGACGTAGCCCAAGGCAAGCCCCTCGTCACAGGCGGTCCTTCATGCCCAGCACGTTCACCGACCCGATGCCACAGCCCCTCCGCTCAGCCCCGTCCGCCCCTCACCTGCCCACACCCCCTCGCCGCGAAGTGGCGCAGTTCGCTCCGGTGCGGGTCACGCCCTCCCGTCATCGGTTACGAAGGTTCGTACGACAGCGCCGCGGAGCCCTGGCGGCAGTCGCCATGACCGCGGTCGCTCTGATCATTTCCGTGCGGCCAGACGCCGACGACGCACGAACTCGGTGCTCGGCGCACATCACCACGCACAAAGATCGATTTATGCGACCCGATGGGCGACAGCACATATCCATAGCCCAGGAATGAGAAGTGCGTCACCAATCGAAAATCTTCGCCCTGGCGCACATTTGATCGCAATAGCGCTCATGGCAGCGGCGAAATTTCAGAGAATTTTCAACGAACTCCCATGAACGACGGCCCCATTCATTCACTTCCCCCGACTCCTTTTACCCGCTTACCCGCAGACTTCCCTGAGCTCGTCACTGCCCGCCTCAAGTCGGTCACGCACACGGGACGAGAACTTCACGCTCGCCGCCCCTTAAAGCCCGCCTTGTCATCCGAGAATCACTTATTGGCGACGACGAGCCGCCCGGCACCGTGGGCGCCCGCCGCCTGGAGGGAGTAGCGCTCAGGACGGGGACAGCAGGCCCGGCGGGCGGCGGGCGGCAACCTTCCAACCCCTGCGGAGCAGGATTCTCCCATTCCCGTCTTCTTCTGATCTGGCTCGGAAGCAAGTAGGACACCAAATGTCCATACGCAACCATGAAATGGAAGGGCAGGCATTCGGCCACGCGCCCACGATCGCCTCACCACACCACACCGCACCGCACCACACCGCACCCCGAAGCAAAGCGGCGATCGCCCATATCCCGAGCAGCTATATCCCGACGAGCACCAGAAGGGAGGCTTATGAGAAAACATCTCACCTGACCCGAGTTGCGCAGCCTGAGCAGGTCCGGGATCATCCTTCGAGGCGCATCGGCCAGACAAGAAGGGTCCTCATAGGTGAGCACGGAGAAGAGAAGCGTCCTCGCGGGCTTCAGGGAATTCCTGATGCGGGGCAACGTCGTCGAACTCGCGGTCGCGGTCGTCGTCGGTGCGGCGTTCACCAACATCGTCAACGCGGTGGTGAAGGGCGTCATCAGCCCCATCGTGGGCGCCCTCGGTTCGCAGAACCTGGACCACTACCAGTCCTGCCTGACCGCGACGTGCGCCAAGGACCCCAAGACGGGCGCGTTCACCGACGGCATCTACATCCTCTGGGGCTCGGTGCTGAGCGCCGCGCTGACGTTCCTGATCACCGCCGCGGTCGTCTACTTCCTCATGATCCTTCCGATGAACAAGTGGAAGGAACGCCAGGAGGCCAAGAAGCCGGTCGATGACACCCCGGCGGCCCAGACCGAGGTCGAGCTGCTCACCGAGATCCGCGACGCGCTGATCGCCCAGCGCGTCGGCTCGCCCACCCTGCCGTCCTCCGCCTCGGGGACCATCGGCACCCAGAAGACCCACGAGTAGCAGGCGCCGCAGGCCGGCACACGCCGCCCCCTCGCCTCGCTCAGAGGTGGTGGGGCGGCTTTTCGTCGAGGAAGCGGGCGAGATCGGCGGCGCTGTCACCGCCGGCCGGGCGCTCGCCCCAGCCGCGATCGGTGTCGTCGGAGGACTGCTGGTTCAGCGGGTCGTCGAAGATCAGCCTCGCGGCGGGCCTGCGGGCCGGGCGCGGTACCGGCGCAGCCGCCGGAGCCTGGTCGGCGCTGCCGTCGGCATCGGCAGCGGCGGCGGCCTCGGGCCAGGGGGTCTGCTCTGATTCGGGGGTGGTGCTCACGTCCTCCAGGGTACGGGCCGGCCGGGCGCTGCCGCCGTTCAGCACGCACCTGTGCCCCCTCGGCCCGCCCCTCGGTCCCAGGCCGCCTCCCAGGCCGCCTCGGCACGGGCCGGCAAGCGAGCCTGAGCCGGTCAGCCTCGCGGCCGGTCGGCCAACCAGGGGGCGTGAACCGGTCAGGCCACGCAGCCGGCCGGCAGGGCAGGCGGTCCGCCCGCCACCGTGAGTCGGTACGCGGTCCAGCGGTCACTCGCTCAGGCGGCCGGCTGGTCAGACGGTCAGGCGGCCACGCGGCCAGGCGGTCAGGCGGTCAGGCGGTCAGGCGGTCAGGCGGTCAGGCGGTCAAGGGCAGTTCGCCGACGACCTGGTCGCCGCTCATCTCCCCGGTCCGCACGAAGCCGAGTCGCCGGTAGAACCGTTCCGGTCCGTGCTCCCCCGGGACCCAGGTCACCGTCGCCCGGGTCTGTCCGCGCCCGCGGATCTCCTCGCACACGGACTCCACGGCGAACCGGCCGTAGCCCCGGCCCTGTTGATCGGCGGCGATGTTCAGGCGCCAGATTCCCGAGCGCAGCCTGTCCTGCGGGTTCTCCGGGTCGAAGCGCACGAGGAAGAAGCCCATGACGAAGCCCACGAGCCGTTCACCGTCGAAGATCAACCGGGGCCAGGCGATCTCGGGCTGCGCATACGCCTCGGCCAGCGAGCGCGCCACCGGCGCCACCAGCCCCTCCTGGTCCGGCCGGACCCGCAGCCGGCAGGCGGCCTCGACGTTGTCCGGCGTGACCTTCTCCAGGCGTAGCGATGATGACGTCATGCCGGAAAGCTACCGGCCGCTCGTCGAGGACTCGACGGACTAACCGGCGCCCGCGGTGGACCGGCCCTGGCTGCCCTTGTCGTGGGTGGGGACGGGGTGCGGGCGCTGCCCGTCGTGGGGCCGGGTCGGCGGGCTCTGGGAGGCGTGTTTGCGTTTGCGGGGGCGGCCCGGGTCGGTGCCGGGGAGGGGATGGCGCGCGTATGCCTGGTCGTGGGACATGGGTGATCACCCTTCCGTTGGCCGTGGCACGGGTCCGTCGGCTGTGGGACAGGTCCGTCGGCTGTGGCACAGGTCCCACGCTAGGCAGCGACGGGGCCGACCGCCTGTTGTGCGGCCTTATCGGGTGAGTGCCCCTGGGGAGAGTCGGGTGTCCGCGGAGCCAGGGCGGCCGTGGCCGTCAGCGGCTCTTCGCCGCCCCCTCCAGCGCCTCGTGCCACCACATGTCACGGCCGGGCTTCCAGGACACCGGACGCGAGCAGCGGTTCACGACCAGCACCGTGCGATCGGACGCGCCCCCCGCGGCCGCGCCTCGCGCCAGTGCGTGGTCGAGCAGAGCCTTCACCGGCCGTACGGCCCCGTCCCAGAACGCCGCGTCCGCGGTGATCACCACCCGGGCGTCCGACTCCCGGGTCCGGGCGACCAGTTCGGGCACCGTCAGCGAGACCGGCAGCGTCGTGCGTATCGCATCCAGCCGCCCGCAGGCGAGCGTGGCGATCACCGACTCCGGGACCAGCGGCAGATGGACCGCTACCCGGTCCCCGGCCCGCACCCCGAGCCGGGCGAGCGCGGCAGCCGCCCGTGCGGCCTGGTCGAGGAGCATGCCGTGCGTCAGTTCCTCCAGACGTCCCGGCTCCCCACTCCAGGTGAGGGCGATCCGCGACGCTTCCGGCTCTTGAACTTCGCGGGCGTCTTCTGCATGCTCTGTGATCACACGGCGCAACATGCGGATCAGCATGTAGATCACCGATCAACGATCGCTTAACGTCCGCTGTACGGGGCCGGCGCCCGCCCCTTCCCGCACCTCGGCGAGGAACACCCTTACGGGCTCTTCCCCTAGAGGAACTCCCCCTACGGGCCTTCCCTGAGGACCCTGCCGCCTTCGGGTCCCGGGCCTGCCGCCCAGGGCTCCCGCCGCCTACGGGTCCTTCCCCCTTCTGGTGCACCCCATCCCTCCTCTCCACTGCCGTTTTCCGCCAACCCCTGGGCCGTCCGCGCCCGAGGGGGCTCGTGAGGCTCATGAGAGGTGCCCTCATGCCCGTCACACCGGAGTCCGTACCGCCCCCGCGTCCGCACCCGCCCGCGCACTCTGTCTCCTCCGTGCGCTCGCGGGCCCGTTGGGCGCTGGCCGCCGTCGCCACCGGCGCCTTCTGCGTGCAGCTGGACGCCTTCGCGCTGAACCCCGCGCTCCCCGTCATCCGCACCGACCTGGACGGTTCCCGGACCGCCCTGCCCTGGGCGGTCGGCGGCTATCTGCTCACCGCCGGCTCCCTGATGCCGGTCGCCGGCCGGCTGGCCGACCTGTGGGGGCGCCGCCGGATGCTGACCCTGGGGCTGGCGCTCTTCGCCGCCGCGGCGGCGCTGTGCGCGCTCGCGCCGTCGCTGCCGCTCCTGGTGGCGGCGCGGTTGCTGCAAGGTGCGGGCGGCGCGCTGATCATGCCCGCCGGGCTGGCCCTGCTCACCAACGCCTGCCCACCGGGGCGCGGGCGACGGGCTATCGGACAGGCACTGGGCCTGGCCGGAATGGCCACCGTCTGCGGCCCGTTCGTCGGCGGCGCGCTCGCCCGGTTCGTGTCCTGGCGGGCCGTCTTCTGGCTGACGGTGCCGCTCGCCGTGGCGGCCGCCGCCTGCGCCCTCCGGACGGCCGAATCACCTGCCCCGGGTGCGGGAAAGCGCCCCCTCGACCTGACGGGCGTACGGGCCGGGCGCCGCTCCCCCGGCCCACTGGTGGACCCGGCGCTGTTCCGCAACCGCCCGTATGTGGCGCTGACCGTGGCCGGTGCGGTCGCCAACTCCGCGACCGTGGCCCTGTTGTACGTGGTCCCGCTGCTGCTCCAACAGGGCCGGGGGTGGTCCGCCCTGGACGCGGGGGTGGCCTTCCTGGCTCCGGCAGCCGCCCTGGCGGCCGGCGGTCCGCTGGCCGGCCGGGTGCGGCCGGAGCGGACCGTGACGGTGATGGCGGTCTGCCTGTCGTCCGCCGGGGCCGCACTGTGGGCCGTCGGGCCCCGCTCGGACGCGGCCGCCCTGGTGGCGGCCGCGACGGTGGCCGCGGCGGCGCTGGGCGTGGCCGGCGGGCTGGCCCTCACCGGCACCCAGGCGGTCGTACGCCGCGAGCGCGCGGGCGAGGCCTCCGGGGTGACCAAGGCCGTGATGACGGCCGCGGCAGGGGTGTGGCCGGCGCTGGTCGGTGCCGGCGCCGGAGCGGGGAGCGGCACCCGTCCGGCCCCGGCCCTGGCCCTGCCCGCTGCCGCCTGCCTCGCCGCCGCCGTGGCCATCGCGCTGGTAGGCGCACTTCGGCGCCGGGGCCGACAGCGGTGAACGGGCGGCCGTGGTGCGGGCGTTCAGCGCCTCCCCGCGGCCACCGCCTCGTACCCGCCCACCACATCGCACACGTCCCCGAACCCGTGCGACTCCAGCAGCGCCGCCGCGATCACCGACCGGTTCCCGCTGCGGCAGTAGAGGACGACCGGGCGCGACGGGTCCAGTTCGGCGAGCCGGTCGGTGAGGCCGGCCAACGGGATGCTGTGGGCGCCGGGGAGGGCGCCCGCCGCGTACTCGGCGGGATTGCGGACGTCGACCAGCTGGGCGCGCGACACCCGGCCGTCGGGCGACGCCGCCGCGTCGGCCACCCGGGCGTCATCGGGCACCTTCTGCTCCGCGCCGCTGCCGTCGTCCTCCTCCGCGCCGAGCGCCCGATCACCGCTCGGGCCGTCTGCCTCCAAGAGCAGTTCCTCGGGGCGGATGCGACGGCTCTGCCGGACCAGGGCGGACGCGGACGCACCGTCCAATACGGCGGCGGGGTCGGGCAGATGGCCGAGGACGCGGTCATAGCCGATACGGGCCAGGCGAAGGCGGGCCTCCTGCTCCTTGCCGGGGTCGGCGAGCAGCACGATCGGGGTGCCCGGGGGAACCACGCTGCCGGCGTACTCCGCGAACCGGGTATCCAGGCTCGTATGCAGCGATCCGGCCAGATGCGCACGGGTGTACGCGGCCGGCGGGCGACAGTCGAGGAGGGCTGCGCCCCGCTGGTCGCGGGCCGCGAGCGCCTGCTCCAGGGTGAGGGCGGGCAGCGGGGCGGCCTCCAGGAGGGGGTGGCCGTCCCGGTTGAGTGCCGCATCGTGCGCGAAGTAGCCGGGGGTGGCGGGCTGCCCCGCGGTGACCAGCCGGACGAACGCGTCCTTCGGCATGGGCTGTAGGGCGTAGTTGAGGCGGCGCTGGTCGCCGATGGTGGAGCTGGTCTCGGTGGACAGGCTCCGGCCGCAGGCCGAGCCTGCGCCGTGTGCGGGGAAGACCCGGGTCGCGTCCGGGAGAACCATGAGTTTGGTGTGCAGGGAGTCGTGCAGTCGCCGGGCCATGTCCTCCGGGGAGTGGCCGGCCGCCGAGAGCAGATCGGGGCGTCCGACATCGCCGACGAAGAGGGTGTCGCCGGTGAGCACCCCGAACGGCACCTCGTCGTCGGGGTGTTCGTGGACGACCAGGCAGATGGACTCCATGGTGTGGCCGGGAGTGGCGAGGACGGTGAGTGTGACCCCTTCGGTGCTCGCCTCGCCCTCCCCGGCCCCCAGCCGTATGCGCTCGCCGTCCCGTAACCGCCTGATGGGGAAGCCGGTTTCGGCGGCCTCCCCGAAGGCGATGGTGGCGCCGGTGGCCCGTGCGATCTCGAGGTGACCGGAGAGGAAGTCGGCGTGGATGTGCGTCTCGATGACGAGTTCGATGCGCAGGCCGGCGGCCTCCGCGTCGTGCAGGTAGTCGTCGATGTCGCGGCGCGGGTCGACGAGGACGGCGCGTCCGGTGGTCCGGTCGCCGATCAGGTACGACGCCTGGGAGAGGCAGTCGAGGTAGTACTGGGCGAAGTGCACGGTCGGCCTCCAGGGAGCGGGCGGACGCCGGGCGTGGGGGCGGAGTCCGCTTGGGCGGGTGTGGGTGGATCGCGTTGTGCGGATGCGCGGATGTACGTACATTAAGGAGCCGGGTCGGCGGGGGACAAGCGGGGGGTGGCTCCCCAGGCCATCCAGCACCTCCCCTCGCATCAGCCCGTACCCCGCGTCGGCTTGACGCCACCTCAGTCCGATGTGGTGTCAGCTGACGAGACGTTCGAGACCTCATCAGCGCACCCACCCGTACGTTCCGGAGGAGCCACCATGACGACCGAGCCGCCACCGGACGGCGCCGCCACCGGCGGGCACGGACCGCGCCCCCTGGACCGACGCTCACCGCTCCCCCTCTGGGCGCAGCTCTTCGACGATCTGCGCCGCCGGATGGCAGCCGGTGCGTTCACCGACGAGTTCCCGGCCGAGCACCGGCTCACCGGCGAGTACGCGGTGAGCCGGCACACCGTCCGCGAGGCACTGCGCAAACTGCGCGCCGACGGCCTGGTGATCGCCGAACGCGGCCGCGCCAGCAGGCTGGACACCCGCCGCATACAGCAGCCGCTGGGCTCGCTCTACAGCCTCTTTCGTGAGCTGGAGGGCCAGGGTGTCGAGCAGCGCAGCGAGGTGCTGCGGCTGGAGCGGACCGCGGACGCGACGGTCGCCGGACATCTGGGGCTGATCCCGGACGCACCGCTGGTCGTACTGGAGCGGCTGCGGCTCGCGGACGGCGAACCGCTCGCCCACGACACCGCCTATCTGCCCGCCGAGATCGCCGAGCCGCTGCTGGAGGCCGACTTCGGGCACACCTCGCTCTACGGTGAGCTGTCGCGGCGCTGCTCGGTGAAGGTCACCGGCGGCCGGGAGCGGATCCAGCCGTTCCTGCCGGACATCCGGCAGGCGTGGCTGCTGGGGCTGGCCGACCGGGAGGCGGCGTTCGCCATCGAGCGGCTGGGCCGGGCCGGGGAGCGGCCGGTGGAGTGGCGGGAGACGGTGGTCCGCGGCGACCGGTTCACCTTCGTCGCGGAGTGGTCGGACGACAGCCGCAACGTCGCCCTCGCGCCACGCGCCGCCGTCCCGTCCCCGGACGGGTATCCGTCCCCGGCTTCCTGTCCGTCCGCGTAGCGTGTCCGTCCTCTTAGCCGTCGCGGCGCTGCCGTGCGGGCTGCTGATAGGGCTGCTGCTGGGGGCGCTGGGCGGCGGCGGTTCGGTGCTGGCGGTGCCCGCGCTGGTGTATCTGCTGGGGCAGTCTCCGCACGAGGCGACCGCGGGCGCGCTGGTCGTCGTCACGGTCGGCGCGGTGACCGGACTCGTCTGCCATGCCCGCGCCCGCCGGGTCCGCTGGGCGGCCGGCGCCGCCGTGGGCGTACTGGGTACGGCCGGCAGCTACCTCGGCTCCCGGTGGAGCGCGGCGCTGCCGCCCAGCGTCCTTATGGCGGCGTTCGCGGGGCTGATGCTCGTGGTGGCGGCGATGCTGACGCGGCGGGCGCTGCGCGAGCGGCGCACGACCGGTACCCCGGCGGAAGGCGCAACGGGGGCCCCGACGGCCGCCACTTCCTCAGGGGGCCCCGTACGGGACGGCGCCATACCGGCCCCCGTACGGGACGCCGCCAGCCCGGATCCCGTACGACGGACCCCCGCAAGGGTCTCCCGGGTCGCCGCCACCGCCTCCGCCATAGGGCTGCTCACCGGCTTCTTCGGAGTCGGCGGAGGCTTTGTCGTCGTCCCCGCCCTCACCCTGGTCCTGGGCCTGGAGATGCCGGTCGCCATCGGCACCTCGCTCCTCGTCGTCCTGATCAACTCGCTCACCGCGCTGGGCACCCGGGCCGGCACGATCGCCCTGGACTGGCCGCTGCTGGCCGGCTTCGCGGCCTGCGCGGCGATCGGCAGCCACCTCGGCCCGCGCCTCACCGCGCGCCTGCGCCCGCAGACGCTGGCCACCGCCTTCGCGTCCCTCGTCACCGTCGTCGCCGTCGTCATGGCGGCCACCGCCGTCCCCCGCCTCTGACCGACCGTCAAGAACCGACCACCGAAGCCACCGTCCCGGCACTCCGGGCCGAACACCAGGAGGTACCGCATGAAGTCCCCCACCGCAGCCCAGGCCCACCACCACGTGGTGATCGTCGGCGGCGGCACCGCGGGCATCACCGTCGCCGCCCGCTTACGCCGCGCCGGCATCCGGGACATCGCGCTGCTGGAGCCCTCCGAGACGCACTGGTACCAGCCGCTGTGGACGCTGGTGGGCGGCGGCCAGGCCCCGCTGCGCGCCGCGCTGCGCACCGAGGCGGAGGTCATCCCGCCCGGTGTGCGCTGGCTGCGCGAACGGGCCACCGCCGTCGATCCGGCCGCCCGTACGGTCACCACCGCCTCCGGCCGGGTCCTGTCCTACGAACGGCTGGTCCTGGCGCCCGGCCTGCGGCTCGACTGGGACGGCGTGCCCGGCCTGGCCGCGGCCCTCGGGCACGGCGGCGTGACCAGCAACTACCGCCCCGACCTCGCCCCGCTCACCTGGGACGTGATCCGCCGGACGCGCCGCGGCACCGCGCTGTTCACCATGCCGTCCGGGCCGGTGAAGTGCGGCGGAGCCCCGCAGAAGATCGCGTATCTGGCGGCCGACCACTGGCGCAAGCGCGGTGTACTGGGCGCCATCCGCACCATCCTGGTGCTCCCGGAGCCCGCCATGTTCAAGGTGCCGGTCTTCAATCGCGCGCTGGAGGAGACCGCCCGGCGGTACGGCATCGAGGTACGCCTGCGCTCCGAGATGACCAGCCTGGACGGCGCGGCACGCACGGCGGTGATCACCGATCACGCCACCGGTGAGGCCGAGACCGTCCACTACGACCTCCTGCACGCCGTACCGCCGCAGCGCGCCCCCGAGTGGCTGGCGAACGGCCCGCTCGCCGACCCCGACTCCCCCTACGGGTACGTCAAGGCCGACCGGCAGACCCTCCAACACCCCGACTTCCCCGAGGTGTTCGTACTCGGCGATGTCGCCAACCTGCCCACCTCCAAGACGGGCGCGGCGATCCGCAAGCAGGCCCCGGTCGTCATCGCCAACCTCCTTGCCGGTCTGCGCGGGCTCCCCGCCACCGCCCACTACGACGGCTACACCTCCTGCCCCCTGGTCACCGCCCGCCACAAGATGCTGCTCGCCGAATTCGACTACGACCTGCGGCCGGCCCCCTCCATCCCCTTCCTCGACACCACGCGCGAGCGCACCGACATGTGGTTCCTCAAGCGTTACGGCCTGCCGCAGCTGTACTTCAAGGGGATGCTGAAGGGCATCGCCTGAGGCGGACACCCCCTGGGGCGCCTAGAACAGGTGAGGGTAGGAGCGGCGGTCCCGCACCCGGTCGTAGATGCCGCGCAGCCACGGCTGCCGGACGGCGGGTAGCCGTGCCAGCGTGTCGAGGAGGATCTCCCGGTCCGGCCACAACGGCCGCCATGGACGCATCGGCAGTGGATCGTCGCGCAGGACTCCGTCCGGCAGCCCGCCGGTCGCCGGGACCGGCAGCCGTTCGCGGGGGAAGGCCAGGTACGCCCACACCTCGGCGGGCAGCGGCACGGCCCTGACGGTGCCGGAGGGCTGCCAGGGGTCCCCCGTCCGCGGGTGGCGGGGCACCAGGACGATGTCGGGGGCGGGATCCGGCACGGGCAGGCCGGGTCCGGCCAGTGCCAGGGTCTTCGACGCCGCCCCGGCCGGCAGCAGTGCGTCGAGGGCGCGGCCGAACAGGTCCCGGAGAAGGCCGTCGGGGACGTTCACGGGTGTCCCCGACGAGGCCGCCAGCAGATGCGCCAGTCCCGCTCCGGCAGCCGCCTCCCACTGCGGGCTCCACTGCCCGGACTGGTCGACCGGCGGCGGTCCCTGCCGCTCCCGCACCGCCGCCGCCCAGCCGGCCGTCCCGGCGGCCGGCCCGTCGGCGGGCAGGCCGCGTACGGCGTCCGGGGCGAACCACACCGCCTGCCACAGCGAGCAGTCGTCGACGCGGGTCGCCACGGCCCGTCCGCACCGCTCGCACGCGAGGTTCGGGCCGTCGCGGCCGTCCAGTCCACAGCAGTAGCCGCCGCATCGATCCGGGATCAGGACGGTGCCGCGGGTGTCACCGGGCGCGACGGCGATCGCTCCCGGAGCGCCGTAGGACAGGGCGTACACCGGCGCGAACACGCCGCGGGCGGCCGCCTCGTCCGCCCCGGCCCCGCTCCACCGCCGCCATGGCGGCCCCCAGGGCTGCGGGTCCACGGCGTAGGTGCCCGACTCCATGAGGACCGGCAGCAGTACGCCGTTCCCCCACTTCTGGTGGGCGTGGACGGGCAGCGCGACCTGCGACACCGGGGCGCTCAACACGGCGTCGCATCCCGCACACACGAACACCGTCATACACCCTCCCCGCCCCGACATGCGGATTGTCCCGGATCGGTGATCAAGGGCCAAGGGCTTTTGCGGCTGCCGCGCCGATCGGCCGGGCCTTCCCCCGGGGTGTCTCAGCCCTCGTCCAGAGCGGCCACGTCCGCGACGACGCAGCCGATGTTGTCCGGTGCGCCGGCCCGGTGGGCGAGCCCGATCAGGTCCCGTACGGCCTGGTCGGGGTCGGCGGCCGCGGTCAGCACATCCGAGATCGCCTCGGTCGGCACCACCCCGGACAGCCCGTCGGTGCACAGCAGGTACCGCTCGCCGGGCCGCGCCTGCAGCAACTGCAGGTCGGGGGCGAACTCCGGTCCCCCGTCGAGCGCCCGCAGCAGCTGTGCGCGCTGCGGGTGCGACGGTGCCTCCTCGGGCGCGAGCCGGCCCTGGTCGACCAGGGACTGCACCAGGCTGTGGTCGTGGGTGATGCGGAACAGGCCGGAGTCGCGCAGGACGTAGGCGCGGGAGTCGCCGATGTGCAGCAGCGCCAGCTGCGAGCCCGACAGCAGCAGGGCGGTCAGGGTGCTGCCCGTCGCCTCATCCGCCGACGGGGCGGCGCGGTTGGCGCGCTGGGCGGCCTCCTCCAGCGCGGTGAGCGGGTCCGTCCAGGCCCGTTCCACGTCCTCCAGGGCCCTCAGCTCCGCTATCGCGGCGGCCGCCGCCTGGCCGCCGCTCGCGCCGAAGCCGTCGGCCACCGCGAGCAGCCGCGGTCCCGCGTGGGCGGCGTCCTGGTCGGCCGCGCGGACCAGCCCCCGGTCGGTGCGGGCGGCGCAGCGCAGGGTCAGGGCGGGTGAAGTGGTCATGACGGTGTCCTTCCGGTGCAGCTGATCGACGAGGAAGGCGGCCAGTTCACGGCGCGCGGCGGTGTCGGCCTCGACCTGGGCCCAGTACGCGGCGACCGCCTCGGCCGCCGCGGCCCCGGTCAGTTCGCACACCTCGCGGACGCGGGCCAGCGGCATGCCGAGCCGGCGCAGCCAGGCGACGAGCCGGGCCCGCTCCAGCTGGGCCGGGGCGTAGTGGCGGTAGCCGTTGACCGGGTCCACGTGGGCCGGACGCAGCAGACCGAGTTCGTCGTAGAGGCGCAGTGCCTTGGGCGAGAGCCGACAGGCGCGTGCGAACGCTCCGATGGTCAGCAGTTCGGCGGCCATGTGGCGTGCTCCTCCTGGGCCCGGTCGGCCCGTCCGGCCGTTCGCCCGCTTCCTCGTACCGGGCGCTCGGGGCCCGGCACCGCCGATGCTGGGGCCTTCCCCAGGGACAAGGTCAACCAGTCGGTACCGCCCCCGGGGCGAACTGGTTCAGTGCCGCCGCGGTCAGCGCTTCGACGCCCATGGTGAGGGTCGGCCGGACCACCGGGACGAAGTGCGGTGAGTGGTTGGAGGGGATGTCCTGGGCCAGCCGCCCGGCGGCCAGGGCCGTCCGGAACTCCTCGGGGTCCCAGCCGCCCAGCCACCAGTAGTAGAGGGGCGCCCCGGCGGCGGTCGCCAGGAGGCCGGCGTCCTCGCTGCCGGTCGCCGGTTCGTAGGCGAACAGCCGCTGCTCGCCGAAGAGTCGGGTGAACTCCGCGTTGACGCCGCGCAGGGTCGCCGCGTCGTTGACGGTGACCGGGAAGGAGTCCAGCAGCTCGGTCTCGGGTGCGCGGCTCGCGCCGGAGGCGGTGGCCTCGGCGCGGGCGATGCGGTCGACAGCGGCCAGTACGGCGGTGCGTACGGTCTCGTCGAAGGTGCGGACGCTGAGCCGTACGACGGCCCGGTCTGGGATGACGTTGGCGGTGTCCCCGGCGTGGAAGGAGCCGACGGTGACCACCACCCGGTCCTTGGGGGCGACCTCGCGGGCCACCACGGACTGCACCCGCTGGACGAAGGACGCCGCCATCAGGATCGGGTCGACGGTGGTCTCGGGACGTGAGCCGTGGCCGCCGGTGCCGTGGAAGGTGATCTCCAGGCTGTCGGCGGCGGCCATGCAGGCGCCGGGGCAGTACGCGATCAGCCCGGCGCCGAACGGGGCGACGTGCTGGGCCAGCACCACGTCGGGGGTGGGGACCAGGCCCTTGCTGTAGAGCCCGGCGTCGACCATGGCGCGGGCGCCGCTGCCGACCTCCTCGGCGGGCTGGAAGAGCGCGATCAGCGTGCCGGACCAGTGCTCCCGGCCGGCGGCGAGCAGGTCCGCGGCGCCCAGCAGACAGGTGACGTGCACGTCGTGGCCGCAGGCGTGCATCAGGCCGGGGACCGTGGAGGCGTAGTCCAGGCCGGAGTTCTCGGTGACGGGCAGCGCGTCCATGTCGGCCCGCAGCAGGACCACCGGGCCCGGGCCGTTGCGCAGTACCCCGACGACGCCGGTCCGGGCGATGCCGGTGGTGACCTCGTAGCCGTGGTCGGCCAGCCGGCGGGCGGCTTCGGCGGCGGTACGGGTCTCCTGGAAGCCGAGTTCGGGGTGGCGGTGGAGGTCTTCGTAGAGGGCGACGAGGTCCGTGAGGCGGTCGTCGAGCGGGGCGAGGACGGCGGCGGGCGCGGACGCCTCCGCGGTCGTGGCGCGCTCTGCGGTCGTAGCGGTCTGTCCGGTCTTTCCGTACGTGTCACTGTCGCTCATACACGCATTCGACCATGAGGCGCCGCCCGCCATCGAGCGGCCGCCGGCGGCCGGCCCCGGGCGCCGGACTCACCGGCCGCTGGCCAAACTTAGCGGTTGGTCACCACACTCACCGTGACACCGCCGCCCCCGGCTGCAACCGTGGATCACCCCGCCTGCGACCGCCGATCAGCAGGCCCCAAGTCGACGACCGGAGGCTGACGTTGGCCACTTCCACCCACCACCCGACCGGCGAGCCCCATGACATCTCGGCCCATCTGATGGAGCACGCCATGGGCCACCTCTTCTCCGCTGCCTTACGCACCGCCGCCCACCACCGCGTCGCCGACCATCTCGGCGAGGGCCCCCGCACCGTCGAGCAGCTCGCCGCCGCCACCGGCACCCACGCCCCGCATCTGCGCCGCGTACTGCGCTACCTCGCCACCCGCGGCATCTTCCGGGAGGACGCCGCGGGCGCCTTCCAGCTGACGCCGAGCGCCGAGGCACTGCGCACGGACGCCCCGCAGTCGCTCCACCCCGCCGTCATGATGATGACCGACGCCATGTTCCTGCAGGCGTCGGCCGGTATGCCGGAGGCGGTGGAGCACGGCGGCGCCGCCTTCGAGCGGCTCTTCGGGGCGCCCTTCTTCGAGCATCTGGTGTCGGATCCGGCCACCCGCGCGCTCTTCGACAGCGGTATGTCGTCCATCTCCGGTCCGGTGGACGAGGCGGTGGTCGCCGCGTACCCGTTCCCCGAGACCGGCACGGTCGTGGACGTCGGCGGCGGCCGCGGCGGCCTGCTGCGCGACGTGCTGCGCCGCCACCCCCAGCTGACGGGGGTGCTCTTCGACCAGGCGCCGCCACTGGCCGACCACCTTCTGGACGGCGACGAGCTGAAGGGGCGCTGGCGCACCCAGGAGGGCGACTTCTTCACCTCCGTGCCGTCCGGCGGCGATGTCTACATCCTCAAGCACATCCTTCACGACTGGTCCGACGACGCCTGCCGGCGCATCCTGCGCTCCTGCCACGCGGCCATGGCGACGGGCAGCAAGCTGCTGGTCGTCGACTCCGTACTGCCGTCGGGCAACGCCCCGCACTTCGGCAAGACCCTGGACGTCGCGATGATGGCGATCCTCGACTCCCAGGAGCGCACCGCCGAGGAGTTCGCGACGCTGCTGGGTGCGAACGGCTTCCGGCTGACGCGGGTGCTGCCGACCGCGGCCTATCCGTCGATCGTGGAGGCCGTCGCCGAATGACGGCCGCCCCGCGACACACCCGCTCCCCTCATTGGCGGCACCCCCGGCCCGCGCTCTACTGATCACGCCGCCCCCGGTCGACGAGAGGAGCTCAGGTGCCGGTCCTCATGCGCGCCCGCAGCCGCGAGGAGGCGCACCGCGCCGCCACACCGCTGGAGCTCTTCTTCGACCTGTGCTTCGTCGTGGCGGTCGCGCAGGCCGGCGGCCAGCTGGCGCACGCCCTGGCCGAGGGCCATCCGGGGCACGGCATCACCGGCTATCTGATGCTCTTCTTCGCCGTCTGGTGGGCGTGGATGAACTTCAGCTGGTTCTCGTCGGCGTACGACACCGACGACGCGCTCTACCGTGTGGTGACGCTGGTCCAGATGGCGGGGGTGCTGGTACTGGCCGCCGGGGTGCCGCGGGCGTTCGACCACGGCGACTTCACCGTCGTCTGGTTCGGCTATCTGGTGATGCGGCTGGCCATGGTCACCCAGTGGCTGCGGGCCGCCCACGGCAGCCGCGGCGCCGAACGGCGCACCGCGCTGCGCTACGCCCTCGGGGTGACGGTGTGCCAGGTCGGCTGGCTGGGCCTGCTCGTCCTGCCCCAGGACGAGCTGCCCTGGGTGTTCGTCGTCGTGGGCCTGATGGAGCTGGCCGTCCCGGTATGGGCCGAGCGCGAGCGGCAGACGGCCTGGCATCCGCATCACATCGCCGAGCGCTACGGCCTGTTCACCATCATCGTGCTCGGCGAGACCATCGCGGCGGCCACCGTGGCCGTGCAGTCGGCGCTGGACGAGAACGGTGAGCTGAGCACCCTGCTGCCGATCGCGGGCGGTGGGCTGCTGGTGGTCTTCGCCGCGTACTGGATCTACTTCGCGGTGCCCATCCACCTCCATCTGCGTTCGAACACCCAGGCGTTTTTGTGGGGCTACGGCCACTACCTGGTCTTCGGCTCGGCGGCCGCGGTGGGCGCGGGCATCGAGATCGCGGTGGAGGAGGCGTTCGGCAAGGCGCATCTGTCGCCGTTCGCGGCGGCCGCCTGCGTCACCGTGCCCGCCGCCCTGTACATGTTCACCGTGTGGCTGATCCACTCCCGCCACCAGAAGCGCGGCCCGGCCCAGCAGCTGGTGCTGCCGGTGTCGTCCGGGCTGGTCCTGGCGTGCACCTTCGCCGGACAGTGGGCGGTCCTGGCGGCCGGCCTGGTGGCGTCCGCCACGGTCGCCGTGGGCGTCACCCTCACGGCGCGTCAGGGAACCGCGCTGGCGGAGCCGCGGCCGTAGCCGCTTCGGCGCACGGCCGGCCGTACTCCGCCGTGTCACCCGTCTCGACGAGCCGGCCGGCGCCGATCCGGGCGAGCCCGCGGAAGGACGCCCCGGCCCTTCCCCCATAAGCGTGCCGAACGGCCGTACAGACCCCGGGATCACCCTGATCCCACATCAGATTCAGCCATCTTCCGCCATGGCCCGAAGAGGGCCTTCACCAGCACGGCCGCACCCGGCCGCTACCCCATTCCGCGTCAATTACCCACCAATGGACCTCACTTCCGGGGGTGTCGCCCTCTTGTTCCCCGCCGCTCACGACGGCCTCCGGAGGCGCCCCGACACAGACGCGGTAGGGTGCAGATTGCCCTTTTTATGACAGGGAGCCTCTTACGGAAGCCCCCGGGGACGACCGCCGCCCGCACCTCTAGGAGACGTCAGCCATGGCCCGCCACGCTCAGTCCCGCGCGCGGACGAGACTGTCCCGGCGCAGCAAGGCCGTGGGCGGTCTCGCCCTCTCCACGCTGGTCGGCACCGCCCTGTGGGCGTGGCCGGCATCGGGCGACGACCACGACAGCAGGACCGACGCCAAGAGCACCACGTCCACGACCGCGTCCGGCCCGGACACGCCACGCACTCCCGCCGTCGCGGCGAAATCCGCCCCGAACGCCGCACGGAACGCTTCGGCCGATCGGTCGATCCCCGGCCTGAGCGACGCCGCCCGCAAGCGGATACCGGCGAACGCCCGGCAGGTCCTGGTCGTCGCGGGCCAGGACATGAACTCCTTCCAGTCCCGGGTCGTGCTCTACACCCGCGAGGAGGGCTCGAACGACTGGCAGCCGGGCCCCTCCTGGTCCGCGCACAACGCCGCGCGCGGCTGGACCAGCGACCACCGCTACGGCGATCTGCGCTCACCCATCGGCGTCTACACCCTCACCGACGCCGGCGGCCGGCTGCCCGCCCCCGGCGGCACCAAGCTCCCCTACGACCGCAACGACAGCTTCATCGCCGACGGCACCGGCGTGGAGGGCGAGCCGCTGGCCGGCGCCTTCGACTACGTCATCGCCATCAACTACAACCGGGAGTCCGGCGCGTCCCCCCTGGACCCCCGGCGCCCCATGGGCGACGCCAAGGGCGGCGGCGTCTGGCTGCACGTCGACCACGACGGGCCCACGCAGGGCTGTGTGAGTCTCAAGCCCAAGGCGATGCGGGAGCTGCTGCGCACCCTCGACCCCGCGCTGCACCCGGTCATCGTGATGGGGCCGGCCGATCACTGACCGGGCCGGCGCCGTGCCGTACCCCACGGGGCCGCAGGACGCGCTGACCGACGTCGCGGGCCTGCGGGTCGGCCATGCCCAGCGGATCGGTGACGGCGCCCTGACCGGCACCACCGTCGTGCTCGCCCCCGAGGGCGGCGCCCTCGCGGCCGTCGACGTGCGCGGGGGCGGGCCCGGCACCCGGGAGACCGACGCGCTGGATGCGCGCAACCTGGTCCAGCGTGTCGACGCGGTCGTGCTGACCGGCGGCAGCGCCTTCGGCCTCGATGCCGCGTCCGGTGTCGCCGGGTGGCTGGAGGACCGGGGCCGCGGCTTCCGGGTGGGACCGGACCCCGCCCAGGTGGTGCCGGTCGTCCCGGCCGCGGCGCTGTTCGACCTGGGCCGCGGCGGCGACTGGCGGGCCCGCCCCGACGCCGCGCTGGGCCGGGCCGCGGTCGAGGCCGCGGCGGCCACCTCCCCAGGCGCCCCGGTCGCGCAGGGCACCACGGGCGCCGGCACCGGCGCGGTGGCCGGCGGCCTCAAGGGCGGCATCGGCACCGCGAGCGCGGTGCTGCCCTCCGGCACCACCGTCGCCGCCCTCGCCGCCGTCAACGCCGCGGGCTCCCTCGCCGACCCGCTCACCGGCGCCCTCTACGGCCTGCTGTACGAAGGCCCGGTGACCCTGCCCGCTCCGGAGCGGCATGCCGCCGCGCTGCGCCGCCTGGCCGAGGCCAGGCGGATGTCCCGGGCCCGCGCGGCCGCGTCCGTGCACCCGCCGCTCCACACCACCCTCGCCGTGGTCGCCACCGACGCCGCCCTCACCCGCGCCCAGGCCCACAAGCTCGCCGGCACCGCCCACGACGGCCTGGCCCGCGCCATCCGCCCGGTCCATCTGCTCACCGACGGCGACACGGTCTTCGCCCTGTCCACCGCCACCCGCCCGCTCGCCTCCGAAGAGGCCCTCGCCACCCCGGCGTTCGGTGTCCATCCGGATGCCGGCGCGCTGAACGCCGTACTGGCCGCCGGCGCGGACGTCCTGACCCGCGCGGTGGTACGCGCCGCCCTGGCGGCGGAGTCGGTGGATGGCCCCGGGGGCGTCTTCCCCTCGTACCGGGAGCTGTACGAGGCCGCGGCCGGCTGAGCCGCGGCGAGCGTCCTCAGACCCCCACCGCGCCCAGCGCCGAACCCGCGGCGTACGTGACCGCCATCGCCAACGCCCCGCCGCCCACGTTCCGCAGCACCGCGCGGCCCGCCGGGGCGGCCCCCAGCCGGGCGCTGCTCCAGCCGCACAGCGCGAGCGCGACGAGCACCGCGAGCACGGTGATCCACAGCCGGTGGGCGGCGGGCGGCAGCACGATCGCCAGCAGCGGCAGCAGCGCCCCGGCGGTGAAGGCGAGGAAGCTGGCGCCGGCCGCATGCCAGGGGTTGGTGAGTTGGTCGGGGTCGATGCCCAGCTCGACCTCCGCGTGGGCGCGCAGCGCATCGTGCTCGGTCAGCTGCTCGGCGACCTCCCGGGCGAGCTGGCGCTCCAGTCCCTTGCCGGCCAACAGCTCGGTCAGCTCGATGAGTTCCGCCTGCGGCTCGGTCGCCAGCTCCCGCTTCTCCTGCGCGAGCGCGGCCTTCTCCGAATCCCGCTGGGTGGAGACCGAGACGTACTCGCCGGCCGCCATCGACATGGACCCGGCCAGCAGTCCCGCCAGTCCGGCGGTCAGCAACGTGCCGCGGGCGTCGGTCGCCCCGGCGACACCGACGACCAGTCCGGCGGTGGAGACGATGCCGTCGTTGGCGCCGAGTACCGCGGCCCGCAGCCAGTTGAGCCGGCTCCCGAGCCCGCCGCCGTGTGCTTCGTCGTGCTCCGGTGTCTGCATGGTCACCGGGAAAGCGTCTCATTCCCCGGCGGAGCATTCCCCACGACGCGACGGCACGGCGCCCGGCTCGCCCCGCCCCTGCCCGGTCGACCCGCCCCGGCAGCCGTCAACGCGGCCGTCCCCGCGTCCGACGCCCCCGCCGCGCCCCTCATCTGCCGGTGGTAGAAACGGCCTTATGTCCGCACCACCCCCCTCTCATCCTCCACCGCCCCCGCCTCCCACGCTCCTTCAGCCGGCGCCGCGCGAGCCGGCGCCGCGTCGGCGGTTGTGGTGGCACCGGCTGATACTCGGGCTCTGGTACCGGCCGGTGGACGTCATGGACGAGGCGCGGGACCGCAGCGCCTGGAGCGCGGCGATACTGCTGTCCTTGATCAGCGGCGCTGTCGGGGTCGTGTCGACGGACGCGTTCCCCGGCCAGTGGGCGGCCGACCGCACCGAGGCGCTGCAGCTCGTCGGACTGGCCGAGGCCGGGGTGCTGACCGCCAGCCTCGCCCTGGGCGTGGTCACCCACGCCATAGCCCGCACCCTCGGCGGCAGCGGCCGCTTCGCACCGACCGCGAGCCTGTTCATCGTGCTGTTCTGGGTGACGGACCTGCCGCGGCTGGCGATCGCCGCCTGGCTGCCGACCGGTGCCACCTTCGTCCAGGCCGCGACCTGGACCACCTGGGGATTCGGTTACGTCCTCGCGGTGCTGCTCATACGCGGCCAGCACCATCTGCCGACGTGGAAGTCCGCGCTGTCGGTGTCGGTGCAGATGCTGGCCGCGCTGGCGCTGCTGAGGCTGGGTCCGATCCACTGAGCACCCGGGGCGCGCACGGCACGCACCCGGCCGCCCCGGCTCAGCTCTGCCCGGACAGCTGCCGGACGAGCCCCTCGAAAGCCGCCCGCTCCGCGGCGCTGAGCTCCACGCACTCCGCCGGCGGGCCGGCCGCCCCGGTCTGCCGCGGCACCGAGCCGAGCAGCTCCGGCGCCGTGGGCGGCTCTTCCCGGTCGCGCACCGCGTAGCGCATCCGCATCTCCCGACGGTCCCGCCGCATCGCCGCCTCGTACCGCCCCCGGCGCAGCAGTCTGGTCATCACCACGACCCAGGCCACGGCCAACGCGAAGAGCACGCCGAGGCCGATCTGCTGCAGAATCGATGCGGAGGGAAGCATGCAGTCCTCCCGGACGGATGAGGCGCTGGGCTTGTGTCAGTAGACACCACACCTCGGGACTTTTGACAGGGGATCTTGGGACTTAAGTCCCGAAGTGACGCATCTCCTATGACTTTTCGTCACATTACCGGCGCCGCACACGGCCGGCCCGGCAGGGTCGCACCCGGCCCGTTGGACACCTCGGCGGCTTCCCCGCGGGACCGGCCGTCGCCGACGATGGCACCACCTCGCCCGCGACGTCAGGAGTACGCACGTGCCGCAGCAGCCGCACCGTCCGCACCCCGAGCCGCCCACCGCCGCCCCGTCCGCCGAGCCGCCGCCACGCGCACTGGAGGGCATCCTCGTCGCCGACTTCAGCCGCGTACTGGCCGGCCCGCTGGCCGCCGCCACGCTCGCCGACCTCGGCGCCGAGGTGATCAAGGTGGAGCGGCCGGGCACCGGCGACGACACCCGCGCCTGGGGCCCGCCGTTCGCCGCCGACGGGACGGCCGCGTACTTCGACGCCGCCAACCGCTCCAAGCGCGGGCTCGCCCTGGACCTCGGCGATCCGGACGACGCGGCCGCGGCCCGCGAGCTGGCCCGCCGGGCCGATGTGCTGATCGAGAACTTCCGCCCCGGCTCGCTCGCCAAGTACGGCCTGGACCACACCGCCACCCGCGCCGCCAACCCGGGCCTGGTGCACTGCACCATCACCGGTTTCGGCTCCGGCGCGGGCGCCCGCCTGCCCGGCTACGACTTCGTCGTGCAGGCCGTCGGCGGCCTGATGAGCATCACCGGCGAGCCCGGCGGCACCCCGCTCAAGGCGGGCGTGGCACTGGTGGACGTGCTGACCGCGAAGGACGCCGCCACCGCAATCCTCGCCGCGCTGCGCCACCGCGACCGCACCGGCCAGGGCCAGCTGGTGGAGGTGAACCTGCTCTCCTCCCTGCTGGGGTCGCTGGTCAACCAGGCGTCCGGCCATCTGGCCACCGGCCGCGATCCGGTCCCGATGGGCAATCGCCATCCGAGCATCGCCCCGTACGAGACGCTGGCCTGCCGGGACGGGCAGCTGCTCGCGGTGGCGGTGGGGAACGACCGTCAGTTCCGGGCACTGGCCGAGGCGCTGGGTTCGCCGGAGCTCGCCGAAGACGTCCGGTTCGCTCGCAATCAGGACCGGGTACACAACCGGACGGATCTGATCAAAGCACTGGAAGACCGGCTGGCGGCCGACACCCCGCAGGGCTGGGCCGGGCGACTGGCCGCGGCGTCGGTTCCGTGCGGCCCGGTCAACACGCTCTCCGCGGCCCTGGAGTTGGCGGCCCGGCTCGGGCTCGACCCGGTGACCCCCGTCGGCGAGGGCCGGATTCCCCAAATCACCAGCCCGCTGCGCCTCTCGGCGACCCCCGTGACCCAACCCGCCGCGCCTCCCCGCCTGGACGAACACGGCACCCCGCTGCGAACCTGGCTGTCGGGACCGGACGACCTTCCACTACCCCCGAGAATGTGACCTTCGTCACAACAACACCCGGTCCGCAACCAAATCCGCCCGTAGGTGCTGTTTACCAGCACGGAATCACAACACCCTGGTATGGAGCAGCTCGTGACATCGCCGGACAACCCCGCGCCCGCCCAGTCCCGCACCCCGCACCAGCTGCTCCTGTCAGACGGGCAGCAGGCGCCGGGCGCGCCGCGCCGCACTCGTCGGATGCGCCGCACGCTGGCTGTGACCGCCCTGTTCGCGGCGGGTGCGCTGGCCCTGTCGGCCTGTGGTGGCGACGCCGAGGCCGGCGGCCACGACGACGGCAAGAACGGCCAGGCGGGCGCGGACGCCGCAGCCGCCAAGGACGCCTCGGACGCCAAGATCACGGTGTCCTCGAAGGACGGCGCGACGGACGCCAGCATCAACGACACCGGTGTGAAGGTCACCGGCGGCAAGTTGACCGATGTGAAGCTCACCGTCGCGGACACCGGGGCCACCGTGGCCGGTGCCATATCGTCCGACGGCAAGTCCTGGAAGCCCGGCGTCCAGCTGGAGCGCGGCACCAAGTACAAGATCGTGGCGAACGCCAAGGACGCCAAGGGCCGTTCGGCCACCGAGAACGCGACCTTCACGACGGTCTCCTCGGCCAACAGCTTCATCGGCACCTACACCCCCGACAACGGCAAGACCGTC
>NZ_JBWKCJ010000028.1:0-29602 GCF_056436545.1 Streptomyces sp. NPDC043738
TCCTGTTTCACCAGGATCTCCGGGCGCTTCCCTTCGGTCTTGCGTTTCCGACTCTATCAGATCCTTGCGGCTCCGATTTTCGCCGGTGCGTTTCCACCTTTCGGCTTCCTCGCGTTTCCGACTCTAGCAGATCCGGTTTTGCTTAATTCCGGTTCCGATTTCCGTCGGAGGTTTGCCTCGGAGCAGCTTTTCCGGCTGCCCTTTCGGCGTGGTTACTACTTTAGCGGCTTTCCCTTGCGGCTCATAATCGAGCCGGCGGATCGAATTTCGGCAACGCCGAATAAGACCCGTCAGGGAGTCGTTGAGAGTAGTTGGTTGTGCCGCCTGGCGGTCTGCGCAGATAGCGCTGCCCGTCTCCAACGGCTCGGGCTACGTTAGGCGGTTGACCGTGGAGAGTCAAGTTGCGCCGGCCGTGCGGCGGCGGGGGACGTGCCGGCGATACGGACTGACCGTCGGGTCGTCGGCGATCCAGTAGCGCCAAGGGTGGTCGGCTCCGTCTCCGCCGACGCCGGTGCGCGGGCCGTTGCGTACCCGCTCGGGCGCGGGCGGGCGGCCGTGCAGCAGGGTGAGGGGGGCTTGGCCGCCGGCGCACAGGTCCACACCGTCGAGGGCGCGGTCGATGTCGAGGGCGGTGGCCAGGCGGGCCGGGCCCTTTGCCAGCTCGTTGGCGCTGCGAGCCTTGGGGCGCCGGGCCGCGGCGAGTGGAGCGCCGGTGAGGATCTCGCCGGCGCGCAGGAGGACACCGCTCGCCTGGCCCTCGGGGCCGCAGACCGCGTTCAGGCTGAACCACATGCCGTAGATGAAGTAGACGTAGGCGTGGCCGGGCGGGCCGAACATCGTGGCGTTCCGGGCGGTGCGGCCACGGTAGGCGTGGGAGCCGGGGTCGGACTCGCCGTCGTACGCCTCGACCTCGGTCAGCCGGAGTTCGATCGGGCCGTCGGGGGTGTGGCGGACGAGGGTGCGGCCCAGGAGGTCGGGGGCCACCTCCACGACGGGGCGGTCGAAGAAGTCGCGGTGGAGCGGCATTCGTTCCGGTACGTCGGTCATGCGGCCCGAGGGTAGTGGAGCGGTGGTGGGTGCCGGCTGGCCAGCGGGGCGTCGGGGTTGGGAAGGTGGGGCCGTGGAACCGGCCTTCGCGGTTTCGCGTTCGTAGGAAACGATGCGCAGGAACCGAGCCGAGATCTCGGCGCGCGACAACACAGCACAGGCGTTCCGCCTGGGGAGGACGAGCATGGGATTCAAGAAGCTGCTGGCGAGCCTGGGTGCCGGGGGCGCGTCGGTGGAGACGGTGCTCTTCGAGGAGAACGTGGTCCCCGGCGGGGTGGCGCAGGGCGAGGTGCGGATCCAGGGCGGGTCCGTCGCCCAGGAGATCCAGGGGCTGTCGGTCGGACTGCAGGCCCGGGTCGAGGTCGAGAGCGGCGACGAGGAGTACAAGCGGAACATCCAGTTCACCAAGGTGCAGCTGGGCGGGGCGTTCGAGGTGCAGCCGGGTGCGGCGCACACGGTGCCGTTCGGGCTGGAGATTCCGTGGGAGACGCCGATCACCACGTTCCTCGGGACGCATCTGCACGGGATGAGCGTCGGGGTGACCACGGAGCTGGCGATCGCCCGCGCGGTGGACTCCGGTGACCTCGACCCGGTGAACGTCCACCCGCTGCCGGCGCAGCAGGCCATCCTCGACGCGTTCGGGCGGCTCGGGTTCCGTTTCAAGGCCGCCGACCTGGAGCAGGGGCACATCCGGGGGACGCGGCAGCAGCTGCCCTTCTACCAGGAGATCGAGTTCCACGCCCCGCAGCAGTACCGGGGGCTGAACCAGGTCGAGCTGTCGTTCGTGGCGGACGACCGGGAGATGGACGTCATCCTGGAGATGGACAAGAAGCCGGGGCTGTTCACCGAGGGGTCGGACACCTACCGGTCGTTCACGGTCGGGCTCAACGACTTCGAGGGGACCGACTGGGCGGCGTACCTCAACCAGTGGCTGGCGGAGGTCGGTGGCAAGCGGAACTGGCTCTAACCTGGCCGGACAAGGTGTCAGCAAGCGACCAGGAGGTTTGCGTGTCCGAGCTGAAGCGGCGGCCGCTCCCGCACGATTTCCATCCGCCGGTGCCGGAGTTCACGGTACTGAGCGATGAGGTGGAGCCGGGCGGGACGCTGCGGCCGGAGCAGGTCTTCGCCGAGGGGAACCGTTCGCCGCACCTGCGGTGGGAGGGCGCTCCCGCGGGGACGAAGAGCTACGCCGTCACCTGCTACGACCCGGACGCGCCGACGGGCAGCGGCTTCTGGCACTGGACGCTGTTCGACCTTCCGGCGTCGGTGACCGAGCTGCCGGCCGGTGCCGGGTCCGGGGAGATGAAGGGGCTGCCCGAGGGCGCCGTCCATGTCCGCAACGACTACG
This sequence comes from Streptomyces sp. NPDC043738, assembly GCF_056436545.1. Taxonomy (NCBI): domain Bacteria; kingdom Bacillati; phylum Actinomycetota; class Actinomycetes; order Kitasatosporales; family Streptomycetaceae; genus Streptomyces; species Streptomyces sp. NPDC043738. Next base: position 2,396 of record NZ_JBWKCJ010000028.1, read on the forward strand.
GCACGCGGGACTTCGGGGGTGCGGCGCCGCCGCCCGGGGACGGGCCGCACCGGTATGTGTTCACGGTGTACGCGGTGGACCAGGAGAAGCTGGGGCCGGACGCGGAGGCCTCGCCCGCGGTGGTGGGGTTCAATCTGCGCTTCCACGCGATCGGCCGGGCCCAGTTGATCGCCGAGTACGAGGTCCCGGCGGGCTGAGCCCCGTAATTCCGTTGCGCCCCGGCGCTTCCGGCACGCAGAGTGGTATATGCGCCGCCGCCCCGTAACACGGGCGTCGGGCAGCTGGTACCGCAGTGGCGGGAGCGGCGGGGCGCAGGTGTGTCGCCAGTCGCTTGCCGGAGCCCGTTTGTGTGTCGGGCGTCCTCGCCGGCTGCCGTTCGCTCCGGGTCCCGCGTGTCTCACGGGGGTGGGGCCCGGAGCGATGCCGTTCCCGGTGTGCGGGGTGCCGCCGGACCACCTCTTCTTCATCTTCTGATCTCGCTCCATTTCCCTTGTGGCATGCGGAAATTGCGTTGTTCGGGGAATACCTGCCGCTGCACAGTGGAGCAACTTCGCCACGGGGGCGGAGCGGGTCCGGGAGGTGGACGGGATGCGCGAGACGCTGGTGCTGAATGCGAGCTTCGAGCCGCTGGCGACGGTGTCGCTGCGGCGCGCGGTGGTGCTGGTCATGCAGGACAAGGCCGTCGTCGAACATGCGCACCCGGGGCTGCGGATCCGGGCCGCCTCGGTGGACGTGCCGGTGCCGCAAGTGATCAGACTGAGCAGATACGTACGGGTGCCGTTCCGAAAACGGGCGCCGTGGTCGCGGCGGGGTGTGCTGGTGCGTGACCAGCACCGGTGCGCGTACTGCGGGCGCCGGGCGACCACGGTGGACCATGTGGTGCCGCGTTCGCACGGCGGTGGGGACACCTGGCTCAATACCGTCGCCTCGTGCGCAGAGGACAACCACCGCAAGGCCGACCGTACGCCGGAGCAGGCGGGGATGCAGTTGCTGCGGCGGCCGTTCGAGCCGACGCCGGCGGATGCGCTGCTGTCGACGCTGGGGGTGTCCGTACGGGAGGCACTGCCGGAGTGGCTGGCCCTGCCGGCGTAGCGCCGTCCGCTCGCTGGGCCGTCGTCCGACTCCCGCTATTTGAGGAGGAGTTGGACGATGGCCAGCAGGCCGACGACGACGATCACGGCGCGCAGGGCGGTGGGCGGCAGCCGGCGGCCGATCTTCGCGCCGAGCAGGCCGCCGAGGGTGGAGCCGAGGGCGATCAGGCCCACGGCGGCCCAGTCGAAGGTGGCGACGAAGAGGAAGAAGACCGCCGCGATGCCGTTGACCATCGCGGCGAGGACGTTCTTTGTCGCGTTGAGCCGCTGCAGGTCCTCGTCGAGCGTCAGGCCCATCAAGGCCATGTAGATCACGCCCTGGGCGGCGCCGAAGTAGCCGCCGTAGGCGCTGGCGAGCAGCATCCCGAGGAGCAGGAGGGGGCCGCCCTCGGGGTGTGCGGTGGTGCCGCTGCGCTCACGGCGGGCACGGAGCCGGGCGGAGAGCGCGGGCTGTGCGACGACGAGGACGAGCGCGACCGCGATCAGCGCCGGGACGACTATGGCGAACGCCTCCGGTGGCAGCGCCAGCAGCAGGATCGCGCCGCCCAGGCCGCCGAGGAGGGCGGTGGTCCCCAAGCGCAGCAGGCGGCGGCGCTGGCCGGAGAGTTCACGGCGGTAGCCGAAGGCGCCGCTGAGCGAACCGGGCACCAGCCCCAGGGTGTTGGAGACGTTGGCGGTGACCGGCGGCAGTCCCAAGGCGAGCAGCACCGGGAAGGTGATGAGGGTCCCGGACCCGACGATGGTGTTGATCGTGCCGGCGCCGACTCCCGCGGCGAGGACGGCTACGGCTTCCCACATGGTCACGCTGGCTCCCCCGAGCATGATCGGTACGGTCTCGCCCGATCATGCCCCAGGGGCGCGCGCTGGTCAGTCGATCGGCGGATTTTCGTGCTTCGGCGTGCTGGGCTTGGGGATGGAGCCGCCGCCGGTCGGCGGGGTGAAGTTGCCGATGGCGCCGCCGAGGCCCTTGAGGGCGTCGCCGATCTCGCTCGGCACGATCCAGAGCTTGTTGGCGTCGCCCTCGGCGATCTTCGGGAGCATCTGGAGGTACTGGTAGGACAGCAGCTTCTGGTCCGGGTCGCCGGCGTGGATGGACTCGAAGACCACCCGGATCGCCTGGGCCTCGCCCTCGGCGCGCAGGGCGGCGGCCTTTGCCTCACCCTCGGCGCGCAGGATGGAGGACTGCTTCTCGCCCTCGGCGGTCAGGATCTGGGACTGGCGGACACCTTCGGCCTGGAGGATGGCGGCGCGCTTGTCGCGGTCGGCGCGCATCTGCTTCTCCATCGAGTCCTGGATGGAGGTCGGCGGCTCGATGGCCTTGAGCTCGACGCGGTTGACGCGGATGCCCCACTTGCCGGTGGCCTCGTCCAGGACGCCGCGCAGCGCGGCGTTGATCTCCTCGCGGGAGGTCAGGGTCCGCTCCAGGTCCATGCCGCCGATGATGTTCCGCAGGGTGGTGACCGTGAGCTGCTCGATGGCCTGGATGTAGCTGGCGACCTCGTACGTCGCCGCGCGCGCGTCCGTCACCTGGTAGTAGATGACGGTGTCGATGTTCACGACCAGGTTGTCCTGGGTGATCACCGGCTGCGGCGGGAACGGCACGACCTGCTCGCGGAGGTCGATGCGGTTGCGGATGGAGTCGATGAACGGGACGACGATGTTCAGGCCCGCGTTCAGGGTTCTCGTGTAGCGGCCGAATCGCTCCACGATGGCGGCGCTGGCCTGTGGGATGACCTGGATCGTTTTGATGAGTGCGATGAACACGAGCACCACCAGGATGATCAGGACGATGATGATCGGTTCCACAGCGGCTCCCGTGCCCTTCGTTGCTGGTCCGTGCCGGCCGGTGTGACCGGCTTGCCGTTGATCAGTCTTTCAGAGACATGGCTCGTGGCGCAGCGTGTTCAGGTCAGATGACGACGGCTGTGGCGCCGTCGATCTCGACGACGTCGACCTGCTGGCCGGGTTCGTAGACCCGCTCGGTGTCCAGGGCGCGGGCGGACCAGATCTCGCCGGCGAGTTTGATGCGGCCGCCCTGGCCGCCGTCGACCCGCTCCAGGACCGTGGCGGTCCTGCCCTTGAGCGCGTCGACTCCGGACGCGAGTTGGGGGCCCTGGCCGCGGTGGCGGTTGGCGATCGGCCGTACGACGGCGATCAGCGCCACCGATACGGCGGCGAACACGATGAATTGGAGGACGGTGCCGCCACCTACCGCTGCGGTGACGGCACCGGCGACGGCGCCGACCGCGAGCATCCCGAATTCGGGCATCGCGGTCACGACGAGAGGAATACCCAGTCCTACGGCGGCGATCAGCCACCACACCCATGGATCCACGGCTTCATGGTAGGTCCGTGCGGCGGACCGGGACAGGGCGCGATCGGTCGGCGACCGGGGCCGGCGCCGCGTCAGGGGCTCCTACGGGGGTGGGCGGCGGGCGACCGGCGGGGCTCAGGTCAGCGGCAGTCCCTGCGCGGTCCAGCGGTCGTTGCCGTTGCGCTCGACGATCAGCGGCAGGCCGAAGCAGTGGGAGAGGTTGCTGGAGGTCAGTTCGAGGTCGAGCGGGCCGGCGGCGAGCACCTTGCCCTGACGGATCATCAGGACGTGGGTGAAGCCGGGGGCGATCTCCTCGACGTGGTGGGTGACCATGATCATCGAGGGCGCGTACGGGTCACGGGCCAGGCGGCCGAGGCGGCGCACCAGGTCCTCGCGGCCGCCGAGGTCGAGGCCGGCGGCCGGCTCGTCCAGCAGGAGCAGCTCGGGGTCGGTCATCATCGCGCGGGCGATCAGGGTGCGCTTGCGCTCCCCCTCGGAGAGGGTGCCGAACTTGCGGTCGAGGTAGGCGGTCATGCCCAGGCGGTCGAGGAAGGCGCGGGCGCGCTGCTCGTCGACGTCCTCGTAGTCCTCCTGCCAGCTCGCGGTCATGCCGTAGGCGGCGGTGAGCACGGTCTGCAGGACGGTCTGGCTGCGCGGCAGCTTGTCGGCGAGCGCGATGCCGGCGACGCCGATGCGCGGGCGCAGGTCGAAGACGTCGACCTTGCCGAGCTGCTCTCCGAGGATGGAGGCGGTGCCCTTGGTCGGGAAGAGGTAGCTGGAGGCGACATTCAGCAGGGTGGTCTTGCCGGCGCCGTTGGGGCCGAGGATCACCCAGCGCTCCCCCTCCTTCACCGACCAGGAGACCTGGTCCACCAGAGCCCGTCCTTCGCGGACCACGGATACGTCCACCAGCTCCAGCACATCGCTCATGAGCGCGTTGTCTCCCATTGCTTCTCGGTCGTCGCGTACACCTGTAGGCGCAGCCCCCCTGCAAACCTACGCCACTCGTTGTCAGTGCCGTTCCCTAGGCTGGGGGCCATGCTCGATGAACCTCGCTCGGGACGGCTGGCGGCATGGGGAAATGCCCTTTTGGCCGGACTTGTCTCGCCAGATGAAGCCGCGCATCGGATCGCGGACGACGATGCGGTGCACCGCGTGGAAGGCCTGCCCGGGGAGGAGAAGCCGGTCGGGCTGACGCTCGCGCTGGGCCGGCTGCGGGCGCTGGGGGCGGTCGGCCTGCGGGTGGCGCTGCCGGTGCCGGGGCATCCGCTGGGGTTGTGCGGCCCGCCGGAATTCAACGCGCGGGCGCTGGAGGCCGGGGAGGCGGTGCTCGCCGCGGGTGCCGGGCTGGGGCTGGTCCCGGAGGCGTACGAGGCCGGGCCCGAGGGCGGCGCCGCGCCCGATGTGCATGTGGAGGTGGTCTGGCGCTGCCTGCCGGCGCGCGAGGGCCATCCGGCCGATGTGCCGTCGCTGGGCGAGGCGGAGCGGGAGCTGGCGGAGGCGCTGCGGGAGGCCACCGAGCTGCTCTCGAAGCTGGATGTGGCCGGGTCCGGTCCGGTGGCGCAGGCGGCGCTGGAGGCGTACCGGGCGCGGGCGGAGGCCGGACGGCAGGTGCTGGCCCCCGGGTATCCGCCGCGCGCGGTGCGGGTGCTGGAGCTCGCGCAGCGGGTCGGCGCGCTGATCGACATCGCCCGCGCGGCGGGCGGGGACGGGGAGCACGGCGGGGCGGTGAGCTCGTCGGAGATCGCGGCGCGCGCGGAGGCGCTGCGGCCGGTGGAGCGCACGGCCCGGCGGGCGCAGGTGGCGGCGTACAACTCCGCGATGGAGGAGCGCGAGCGGCGCCGGGGGTGAACGGAACGGGCCCCGCCGGACCATTGTGTGGTCGACGACGGGGCCGTTGCCGGGACGGGGCGAACAGCTCGGGCAGGTGAGCTGTTCGCCCCGTCCCGGGCAACCTCAGCTGTTCGCGCTCTCGTTGTCGAAGGTGGGGTTGAGCACCCCGACGACGTTGGCACTGTTGCCGGTGGCGTTCACGGGCACGTGGACGGGGACCTGGACCAGGTTCCCCGAGCCGATGCCCGGGGAGTTCTCGGCCTTGCCGTCGGCCTGGGCCCCGCCGGCGGCGGACGCGGAGCCGGCGGCGATACCAAGGGCCAGCCCGGTGGTGGCAACGACGAGTGCGGCCCTCTTGGCGGTGTTCATGGAGTGTGAGTTCCTTACGTGGTGGCACAGGGCCGCAAACGACGGTTGCTGTGTGGAGCCGGGGGCCGGCCGGGTGCCCGACGGCCGACAGCGCCCACGGGCTGAACAGCTCGGGGCAGGTGAGCTGTTCAGCCCGTGATCAGGCTGCGTCAGTTGTTGACGCTGACGTTGTCGAAGACGGCGTTGCCGATCCCCACCACGTTGGCGCTGTTGCCGTTGACGTTCACGGGGATGTTCACCGGCACCTGGGTGTTGTTGCCGGAGACGATGCCCGGGGAGTGCACGGCCTGGCCGCCGGCCTGGGAACCGTCGGTGGCGAACGCGGCGCCGGCGGCGGCACCGAGGGCCAGACCGGTGGCGGAGAGAACGAGGGCGGCCTTCTTGACGGTGTTCATGAGTTGAGTTCCTTAGGTGGTGGCACGGGGCCACGGACGACGGTGGTGGTGCGGAGCGGACCGGCCGCTCGTCCAAGGGGTGACGGGGCCGGTCCGGCGTGACCCGCGGGGTTCATGACGGAGCGCGGGTCACGCGGATCATGCAGGTGGGGCCTCGGTCAGTTGTTGACGCAGCGCTCACCGAAGTTGGGGTTGAGAATGCCCACGATGTGGAGGCTGTTGCCACAGACGTTGGTGGCGACGTTCACCGGCACCTGGGTGTTGTTGCCGGAGACGATGCCCGGGGAGTGCACGGCCTGGCCGCCGGCCTGCGGGCCGTGGGCCGAAGCGACGCCGGCGCCCGCGAGGGCGAGACCGCTCGCCACCATCGTGATGGCCGCTGCGCGCTTGATGTTCTTCACTCTCTTGCTCCTCATTGCCGTTGCCGTGACCAGCCGCCACGACTGCTCTGAACAACGGCCCGCCCCGAGGAGAGATACGCCAAACGGGCTACGGCTACACGACAGTATGAATCTCTGATCGGAAGTCGACGTTCGGCTTGACGCATTGTCGTACGGGACGACCGTCGGATCCCCGGAGCGGTGCGGGTCTCAGGCCCCGATGCCGTGCCGGACGGCCCACAGCGCCGCCTGTGTCCGGTCGGCGAGGTCGAGCTTCATGAGGATGTTGGAGACATGGGTCTTGACGGTCTTCTCGGACAGCACCAGCGCACGGGCGATCTCGCGGTTGGAGCGGCCGTCCGCGATCAGGCCCAGCACCTCGCTCTCCCGTTCCGTGAGCGAGGTGCCGCGCCCCTGGCCGCCGTTGCCCTCGTCCTGGGAGAGCAGCGCGCCGGCCACCTCGGGCTGCAGCAGGACATGGCCGGCGTGGACGGAGCGGATGGCGGCGGCCAGCGCCTCCGGGTCGATGTCCTTGTAGACGTAGCCGGCCGCGCCCGCGCGCAGTGCCGGGACGACGGTGCGCTGCTCGGTGAAGCTCGTCACCACCAGCACCCGTGCGGGGTTGTCCAGTTCGCGCAGCTTGCGGAGCGCCTCGATGCCGTCCATCCCGGGCATCTTGACGTCCATCAGGACGACCTCCGGGCGCAGTTGCTCGGCGGCGGCGACGCCCTCGGCCCCGTCGGAGGCCTCCCCCACCACCTCGATGTCGTCCTGGACCTCCAGGAACGTGCGCAGACCCCGGCGGACGACCTGGTGGTCGTCGACCAGCAGTACGCGGATTGAGCCGGCGTCAGCCACCGGGCACCTCCATCTCGACAGCGGTGCCCTTGCCGGGCTCCGACTCCACGGTGAGCTTTCCGCCGACGCCGCCGGCGCGGTCGCGCATCGAGACCAGGCCGAGGTGGCGGCCGGCCCGGCGGACGGCCTTCGGGTCGAAGCCGCTGCCGTCGTCGGCGATCCGCAGGAGCGCCCCCTGACCGCTGCGGGAGAGCGTGACCTCGACGCGCTCGGCGCCCGAGTGCCGCAGGGCGTTGTGCAGCGCCTCCTGGGCGACCCGGAGCACGGCCTCCTCCTGGGCGGCGGGCAGCGCCCGTACGCCCTGGGACGCGAAGGTGACCCGTGCGCAGTGGGCACGGTCCAGGACCTGGATCTGCGAGCGCAGGGTGGCGACCAGTCCGTCCTCGTCCAGGGCGGCGGGGCGCAGTTCGACGACGGCGGCGCGCAGTTCGTCGGCGGCCTCCGCGGCCAGCGCGGCGACCTGGTGCAGTTCGTCCTTGGCGCGGGCCGGGTCGCGGTCGACCAGGGCAGTGGCGGCCTGGGCGGTGAGGCGGAGCGAGAAGAGCTTCTGGGCGACCGCGTCGTGCAGTTCGTGGGCGAGGCGGGCGCGCTCGCCCGCGATGGTCAGCTCGCGGCTGCGCTCGTAGAGGCGGGCGTTGGTCAGGGCGATGGCGGCGTGCTGGGCGAGTATGCCGAGCAGCCGCTCGTCGTCCTCGGTGAAGCCGCAGCCGCCGTCGGGCTTGGGGCAGCGCTTGTTGGCGAGGAAGAGGGCGCCGAGGATCTCGTCGCCGTCGGCGACCGGCAGGCCGAGGAAGTCGGACATGTCCGGGTGGGCCGCCGGCCAGCCGCCGAAGCGGGGGTCCTCGCGGACGTCGGCGAGCCGCTCGGGAGTGGCGTTGTGCAGCATCGCGGCGAGGATGCCGTGCTGCCGGGGCAGTGGGCCGATGGCCTTCCACTGCTCGGCGCTGACGCCGTCCACCACGAACTGGGCGAAGCCGCCGTGGTCGTCGGGCACCCCGAGGGCGGCGTACTCGGCGTCCAGCAGCTCGCGGGCCGAGGCCACGATCGTCTTCAGGACGTCGCGTACCTCCAAATGCCTGCTCATCGCCAGGATCGCGGTGCTCACCGCGGGGATCCCGGCTCCCGGTCCGTTGGTCATGGCCTCACCGTACCGGCGGGGTGAGCGGCCCGTATCGGTCCGGCGACGCCTTCCGCCTAGGACCCGCGGCCTAGGCCGAATGCCCTGGCCACGGCCGGTCCGCCGGCCGACGTCGGCGGGGCGGTGGCGTTCCTACGGTGAGGGCGTGGGCTCGGCTGTGCGGGCCCGGCCGGGAAAGGGGACGCGATCATGCCGGTGGCGGTCATCACGGGGGCATCGAAGGGGCTGGGCCTGGCGCTCGCCGGGGCGTTGGCCGGACGGGGCTGGGACCTGGTGGTGGACGCCAGGTCGGCCGGTCCGCTGGCCGAGGCGGCGCGGGAGCTGCGCGGGGCGGGGACGCGGGTGGTGGCGCTGCCCGGGGACGTGGCGGACGGCGGGCACCGGGCGGCGCTGGTGGCCGCGGCCGGGGAGCTGGGCGGGCTCGATCTGCTGGTGAACAACGCCAGTGCGCTGGGGGCCGAGCCGCTGGTGCGGCTGGCGGAGCTGCCGGCGGCGGGGCTGCGGCGGGCGCTGGAGGTGAACGTGGTGGCACCACTGGAGCTCATCAAGGAGTCTTTGCCGCTTTTGCGTGACTCCTCTTATTTCTCCTATCCGCCCTCGTATGAAGCAGAGGCCCCTTATATAGGGGACATTCCCTTTTGGGGAGATGAGCACCCCATCGAGGCATACGATCCACACCCTTACTCCGAGAATTCCCAAAAGAGTGACTTGTCCGATTCGCACCCTTATGTGGGGGCGCATGGCGCCGTTCTCACCCTCAGCTCGGACGCCGCCGTCGAGGCCTACCCGACCTGGGGCGGTTACGGGGCCTCGAAGGCGGCGCTGGACCAGCTGTCGGCGGTGCTGGCGGTGGAGGAGCCGGGACTGCGGGTGTGGTGGGTGGACCCGGGCGACATGCGGACCGATCTGTACGCGGCCGCGGTGCCGGAGGACGACGGCTCCGGGCGACCGCTGCCCCGGACGGTGGTCCCGGCGCTGCTGCGGCTGCTGGACGGGGCGGCCGCCAGTGGGCGGTACACGGCCGCGGACCTGGCGGCCGCGCCCGACGGTGCGAGTTTCCGGTGATCGCGGAGGTGCTCCCGGTCCCGCGGGAGCTGTCGGCACGGGTGCCGGCCGAGCAGCGCGGACCGGGCCTGGGCCGGGATGCCGTACGGCTGATGGTGAGCCGGGGCGCGGGCGCAATCGGCCACCACACCTTCGATGAGCTGCCGGAGCTGCTGGCGGCCGGGGACGTGCTGGTGGTGAACACCTCACGGACACTGCCCGCGGCGGTGGACGGCAGGATCGGCGACGGACGCGGACGCGGCGAGCCGGTGGTGGTGCACTTCTCGACCCGGGCGGACCGCCGGCACCCAGCGGGCCGGGCGGTGGCCGGCTGCTGGGCGGTGGAGCTGCGCAGCCCGGACGGCCTGGGCAGCTCCCGGCCGCGGGCGGGCGGACCGGCCGGGCTCACGGTGCGGCTGCCGGGCGGGGGACGGCTGGTGCTCCAGGCCCCGGTGGACCCCGGCGGCCGGCGGCTGTGGTGGGCGCGGCCGGCGGGCGTGCGGGTGCCGGAGCTGATGCGCCGCCACGGGCGGCCGATCCGCTACGGCTATACGGACCGGGACCAGCCGCTGGCCGCCTACCAGACGGTGTTCGCCGAGGACTCCCCCGGTGACGGCAGCGCGGAGATGCCGAGCGCGGCGAGGCCCTTCACCCCGGAGCTGGTGGCGCGGCTGGTCGGCAGGGGGGTGCAGTTCGCGCCGATCTCGCTGCACACGGGGGTGGCGTCGGCGGAGGCGTTCGAGCCGCCGTATCCGGAGCGGTTCACGGTGCCGCCGACGACGGCGTGGCTGGTGAACGCCGCACGGGCGCAGCACAGGGCGGCGCAGCGGGCGGGCGGTCCGGCGCGGGGCGCCCTCGGGGGACGGATCATCGCGGTGGGCACCACCGCCGTACGGGCGCTGGAGTCGGCGGCCGGGGCGGACGGGCGGGTGCGGGCGGCGGCCGGCTGGACGGAGCTGGTGGTGACGCCGGAGCGCGGGGTGCGGGCGGTGGACGGCCTGCTCACCGGGCTGCACGAGCCCACCGCCTCGCATCTGCTGATGCTTCAGGCGGTGGCGTCCGTGACGGCGGACGGGGCGGCGCTGCGGCGCGCCTACGCCGAGGCGGTGCGGCGCCGCTACCTGTGGCACGAATTCGGCGATCTGCATCTGCTGCTGCCGGACTGAGTTCCAGACTCGGTGTATGTCGCAACCAACGCAGTCAGACGCAACGACACCCTGGACGCCGACCCACGGCGCGCCCTACCGGCCGGTCCCCTACCGGCCCGAGCGGATGCCCGCGGCCGAGTCGCTGGCCCGCGCCGCCGAGCTGCGCGAGCGGATGGCCCGGCGGCGCACGGTCCGCCAGTTCGCCGCCGAGCCGGTTCCGGAGCAGGTGGTGCGGGACGCGATCGCCTGTGCGGCCACCGCGCCGTCCGGGGCGCATCAGCAGCCCTGGACGTTCGTCCTGGTCAAGGACCCCGAGGTGCGCCGGAGGATCAGGGCGGCGGCCGAGGCGGAGGAGCGGGTGTCCTATGGGGGGCGGCTGGGCGAGGAGTGGCTGGCGGCGCTGCGGCCGCTGGGCACGGACGAGGTCAAGCCGCATCTGACCGATGCCCCGCAGCTGATCGTCGTCTTCCAGCAGCGGCACTGGCTGGGTGAGGACGGCAGCAGGCGCAAGCACTACTACGTGGACGAGTCGGTGGGCATCGCGGTCGGCATGCTGCTGTCCGCGCTGCATCTGTCGGGGCTGGCGGCGCTGGTGCACACGCCCAGCCCGATGCGCTTCCTGCGGGAGGCGCTGGGGCGGCCCGCCAACGAGAAGGCGTTCGCGGTGATTCCGGTGGGATATCCCGCCCCGGAGTGCGAAGTGCCCGATTTGATCCGAAAGTCCCTGGACCAGGTCATGGTGGAGATCTGACCTCTACGGACTGTGCGTTTGCAATTACGTCTGGCGAGATAAACCGTTCCGTGGTGTGACGCCGCTAATAGGACGCACATCACTTACGACCCGGGTTAGTGGTCCCCCAAATAGGGCGTGAGCTGGGAAATGACGGTACGGGACGCAATATTCCCGCCCAGGGTTCCACTAACCGGGATCGTACGTCACACCTTTGCCGGGGCAATTTTCGGCCGCTAAGAATGGCTCCCGTCGCTCGGCGCCGTGGTTCATGACTCGGCGTTCGCCGCCGCTCAGGGCCCGTGCGATGTCCCCCATCGGAAGGTCTGTCCCGCCATGCCTAAGCACGCCATCTCTGGTCTGAACCGCCTGACCCGGACGCACAAGCTCTCCGTCGCCGGTGTCGCCGCCGCCGGTGCCGCCGCACTGGTCTTCAGCATTGTCCCGGGGGCCGACGCCGAGCAGGGCAAGGCCCAGGCCGACGCCGTCGAGAACGTCAAGCCGGTTGCCTTCGCCGCGGTGGACACCGCCGCCAAGACCCAGCAGGCCACCATCACCCAGCAGGCCGACAAGTCCGCCGCCAAGGGCAAGGCCGAGGCCGCCGCCAAGAAGGCCGCCGCCGAGAAGGCCGCGAAGGCGAAGGCCGCCGCCGAGGCGAAGGCCAAGGCCGAGAAGGCGCGCAAGGCGAAGCAGGCCGCGAGCCGGTCCGCCGTACGCACCGCGATCCCCGCCGCCGCGCCGAAGCCGGCCGTCAAGACCTACCCGGACAACCTCGACGGCTGGATCCGCGAGTCGCTGGACGTCATGGCGAAGAAGGGCATCCCCGGCTCCTACAACGGCATCTACCGGAACATCATCCGGGAGTCGAGCGGTAACCCGATGGCCATCAACCTCTGGGACATCAACGCCCAGAACGGCATCCCGTCCAAGGGCCTGCTGCAGGTCATCGACCCGACCTTCAAGACGTGGCACGTCGAGGGCACGTCCTGGAACATCTACGACCCGGTCGCCAACATCACCGCCGCCTGCAACTACGCGGCCGACAAGTACGGCTCGATGGACAACGTCAACTCGGCCTACTGAGCCGCTGGTTCACGCGGTCCGCGCACACGGCGCAGCACGCCCGAGGGGCGGCACCCGAACACCGGGTGCCGCCCCTCGGGCGTTGTGCCGCCAGACGCGCTACTTGCGCATGACCTCCGGCTCGTGGCGGCGCAGCAGCCGCGCGACGACGAAGGCGAGTGCGACGCCCAGGCTGATCAGGATGATCATGTCCATCACGTAGACGCCGGTCTGGTGCTTCCACAGCGGGTCGGGGTTGCCCAGCTCCCACGGCAGCAGGGTGTTCATGTCGCCGGTCGCGCCCATCGCGGCGACGGCCCAGCGCGACGGCATCAGCCAGGCGAACTGGGCGACGCCCGGGGTGTCGAACAGCTGGAAGAGCACTCCGGTGAAGACGACCTGGACGATCGCGAACATGACCAGCAGCGGCATGGTCTTCTCGGCGGTCTTGACCAGCGCGGAGATGATCAGGCCGAACATCATCGAGGTGAAGCCCAGCGCGATGATCGCCAGCGCCATCTCGATGGCCGGGGCGTTCTGGACCACCAGACCCTCGGCGGGCATGTTCCGGGTCGAGAAGCCGATCGCCGCGATGATCACGCCCTGGATGGCCGTGACCACACCGAGCACGATCACCTTCGACATCAGGTACGCCGAGCGCGACAGACCGGTGGCCCGTTCCCGCTCGTAGATGACCCGCTCCTTGATCAGCTCACGGACCGAGTTGGCCGCACCCGAGAAGCACATGCCGACTGCGAGGATCAGCATGATCGTGCTCGCGTCGCGGTTGGTGCGGTGCTTGTTCAGCGGGCCGTACCCGAGGCCGTAGTCGCTGGGGATCAGCATCGAGACCACACCGAGGACCGCCGGCAGGATCACCATCAGCCCCAGGAAGCCGCGGTCGGAGGCGAGCACCGAGACATAGCGCCGCATCAGCGTCCACAGCTGCGAGCCCCAGCTCTGGGACTTCTGCATCCGGGCCGGCGGCGGCTGGATCGCCACCGACTGCGGGGCGACGGCGTCGATGTCCGCGGCGTACATCTGGTAGTGCGGGGAGCCGCGCCAGCGGCCCATCCAGTCGTAGTCGCGGTAGTTCTCGAAGGCTGAGAAGACATCCGCCCAGGTCTCGTACTGGAAGAAGTTCAGCGCCTCCTCGGGCGGACCGAAGTAGGCCACGCCACCACCGGGGGCCATCACCAGCAGCTTGTCGCAGAGGGCGAGTTCGGCCACGGAGTGGGTGACGACCAGGACCGTGCGGCCGTCGTCGGCGAGGCCGCGCAGCAGCTGCATGACATCGCGGTCCATGCCCGGGTCGAGGCCGGAGGTCGGCTCGTCGAGGAAGATCAGCGACGGCTTGGTCAGCAGCTCCAGGGCCACCGAGACGCGCTTGCGCTGGCCGCCGGAGAGCGAGGTGACCTTCTTCTCCTTGTGCACATGGAGCTTGAGCTCGTGCAGCACCTCGTCGATCCGGGCCTCGCGCTCGGCCTCCGCGGTGTCACCGGGGAAGCGGAGCTTGGCCGCGTAGCGCAGCGCCTTCTGGACGGTCAGCTCCTTGTGCAGGATGTCGTCCTGCGGGACCAGACCGATGCGCTGACGCAGCTCGGCGAACTGCTTGTAGAGGTTCCGGTTGTCGTAGAGGACGTCGCCCTGGTCGGCGGGGCGGTAGCCGGTCAGCGCCTTGAGCAGCGTCGACTTGCCGGAGCCGGACGGGCCGATGACCGCGACCAGCGACTTCTCCGGGACGCCGAAGGAGACGTCCTTGAGGATCTGCTTGCCGCCCTCGACGGTGACGGTGAGGTGGCGGGCCGAGAAGGAGACCTCGCCGGTGTCGACGAACTCCTCCAGGCGGTCGCCGACCAGCCGGAAGGTGGAGTGGCCGACGCCGATGATGTCGTTCGGGCCGATCAGCGCGGTACCGGACTTGGTGACCGGCTGGCCGTTGACGTAGGTGCCGTTGTGGCTGCCCAGGTCGCGGATCTCGAAGCGGCCGTCGGGGGTGGCGCGGAACTCGGCGTGGTGGCGGGAGACCTGGAGGTCGGAGACGACCAGCTCGTTCTCCAGCGCACGGCCGATCCGCATCACCCGGCCCGTGTCGAGGCGGTGGAACGTGGTCGGGCTGCGGTCGCCCTGGACGGGTGCGCCGGCCGGCCGCTGCGCGGGGCGCTGCTGGGCCTGCTGGGGCTGCCCGGCCTGCTGCTGCGGCGGGACGTACGGCGGCTGCTGGCCCTGCGGCGGCGCCTGCCAGCCCTGCTGGGCGGGCGGCTGGTGCTGTACGGGCGGCTGCTGGGCCGGCGGCTGGTGCGCGGGCGGCGCCTGCCAGCCCTGCGCGGCCTGCTGCTGCGGCGTCATCGCGGGCTGCGCCTGGAAGGCGTCGGCGGCCGGCGCCGCGGCGGACAGGGTCACCCGGGGGCCGTCGGTGGCGTTGCCCAGGTGCACGGTCGAGCCCGGGCCGACCTCCATCTGGTGGATCCGCTGGCCCTGGACGTAGGTGCCGTTGGTGCTGCCCTGGTCTTCGATGATCCAGCTGCGGCCGGCCCACCGCACGGTGGCGTGGCGCCAGGAGACCCTGGCGTCGTCGAGCACCATGTCGCCCTGCGGATCACGGCCCACGTTGTAGGACCGGGACGGGTCGAGCGTCCAGGTCCTTCCGTTCAATTCGAGTACGAGTTCAGGCACTCCATGCCCCATTACATAGTCCCCCGAGTGACGCCCTGTATGGGAAGTCTAGGGATGGCGAACATCGTGAGGAACTATTTCAGGCTCGGCCCGTGGACCGGAAACCGGGACGGGACCGGGGTGCGGACGGCTCGTGCGGGCGGCCCGCCAAACTCCCCCGGAGCGCGGGAAGAACCCATGGATGCGCAGGGATCACCGGATTAAGGGCGTTCCCGGACGCCCCGGTGTCCGGCGGGGCACGGTCGGCCCCGTCCCGGACGCGATGCGCGTCCGCCTCGGAGGCCGCATTATGGGATGGAGCGGACAAATCCATGATCGACACCGCCGACTGTCGCGGTTGCGTTCCGTTATCGGCCCGAACGTGTCACCGCCGCAAGGGCGTTGGCGTTCCGGCGGTGCGACCACGCCCCGGAGGGGAACGGACACGACTCCATAACGATCGACGGAGGCATCCGGGGCGGAGCGCCGGTGTGCGGGTGCGCGCGGGCACGGGCCGCGGCGGTCCGAACCCCGGACACCCGTACGGGCGCGACGGCCCGGCGGTTACCGTAAGGGCACCATGAGCGCATCGCAGATCCCGCCTGCCACCGCCGTCCCGGGCGACGACGTACCGACCCTCCTCGTGAAGATCTTCGGGAAGGACCGGCCCGGCATCACCGCAGGTCTCTTCGACACCCTCGCCGCCTACTCCGTCGATGTCGTGGACATCGAGCAGGTGGTGACCCGAGGGCGCATCACGCTGTGCGCACTGGTCACCACCCCCTCCCCCGCCAAGGGCGCCTCGGGCTCCTCCGAAGGCGACCTGCGGGCCACGGTGCACAGCTGGGCCGAGTCGCTGAACCTCCAGGCGGAGATCATCTCCGGCCGGGGCGACAACCGTCCGCGCGGCACCGGACGTTCGCACGTCACCGTGCTGGGACACCCGCTCACCGCGGAGTCCACCGCCGCCATCGCCGCCGCCATAACGGCCACCGGTGGCAATATCGACCGTATTTTCCGCCTTGCCAAGTATCCGGTGACCGCCGTGGAATTCGCGGTGTCCGGCACGGCCACCGAGACGCTGCGCACCGCCCTGGCGCTGGAGGCCGCGCAGCTGGGTGTGGACGTCGCCGTGGTGGCGGCCGGGCTGCAGCGCAGGGCCCAGCGGCTGGTCGTGATGGACGTCGACTCGACGCTGATCCAGGACGAGGTCATCGAGCTGTTCGCGGCGCACGCCGGCTGCGAGGCGGAGGTGGCCGAGGTGACCGCCGCCGCGATGCGCGGCGAGCTGGACTTCGAGCAGTCCCTGCACGCCCGGGTCGAGCTGCTCGGCGGGCTCGACGAGTCGGTGGTCGAGGCCGTGCGCAAGGAGGTACGTCTCACCCCCGGCGCCCGGACCCTGGTGCGGACCCTCAAGCGGCTCGGCTATCAAGTCGGCGTCGTGTCAGGCGGTTTCACCCAGGTCACCGATGCGCTCAAGGACGAGCTGGGGCTGGACTTCGCCTCCGCCAACACCCTGGAGATCGTCGACGGCAAGCTGACCGGCCGGGTCACCGGTGACATCGTGGACCGGGCCGGCAAGGCCAGGCTGCTGCGGGACTTCGCACACCAGGCCGGGGTGCCGCTCGACCAGACCGTGGCCATCGGCGACGGGGCCAACGACCTCGACATGCTCAACACGGCGGGCCTCGGCGTGGCCTTCAACGCCAAGCCGGTGGTGCGCCAGGCGGCGCACACGGCCGTGAACGTTCCGTTCCTGGACACCGTGCTGTATCTGCTGGGTGTCACCCGCGAAGAGGTCGAGGCGGCGGACACCCACGCCGAGTGAGCGCAGCGCGCGCACGCACCCGACCAGGGCATGACGCGCACCCCGTCCGAGACGGACATACGGGAGGGCCCCGGCACACGGCTGCCGGGGCCCTCCCGTCGTGTCCGGGCCGCCTTCCGCGCCCGCTGCGCGCGCGAAGGCGGCGGGATCACTCGTGCGGTGTCCAGTACGCGACCAGCCGTCCGACGCCGTGCTCGACCGACTTCCACGAGCCGTTGAAGCTGATCACGGCCATCGAGGCGGTCGGGAAGCCGCTGCGGTTCATCCGCGGCAGCAGATCGCCGTCGGACTCACCGGCGAGCGCGTCGGCGAGCGCGTGCACGCCCGGGTTGTGGCCGACCAGCATCAGGTCGTCGACCTCGTCGGAGGTCTCGTTCAGCAGCGCGATGAGCTCGCCCAGGGACGCTTCGTAGATCCGCTCGTCATAGACGGTCCTGGGCCGCTCGGGGAGTTCATGGACGGCGAGTTTCCACGTCTCGCGGGTGCGTACGGACGTCGAGCACAGGGTCAGATCGGGGTTGATCCCGGCCCCGGCCAGCCAGCGGCCGGCCACCGGGGCATCCTTGCGGCCGCGGTCCGCAAGCGGACGCTCATGGTCGTCGGTGTCCGACCATTCGGCCTTGGCGTGTCGGAGGAGGACAATCCGGCGGGGTGTATCGGCGCTCATGCGTCCCAGCTTCGCACGAAAGACGGCACGGGGCGCGGGGTGTTGGAGCGCTCCCCTCTGCCGGGTGACGCGGGGCGCGGGCGGTCGTCAGACACCTATGGGGATGATCCGGGCAAGGGCCTCCAGCAGCCACGTCAGGCCCTGCGGGGGGCTCGCCGCGCTCGCCTCGGAGGCGCTCGCCATCAGCGCCAGCAGGGCTGTGAACGAGGCCGCGGGCAGGGCCAGCGCCCACCACGGCAGCCGCGTCCGCAGGCGGCGGGCCTTGGCTGCGGGTGACCGGCTGACCGCGGGTGACGGGCTGGACGCGGCGGACATGCGGATCGCCTCCGTGGCGGTGTCGAAGGGCTGCGCGGCCGCGGCCGCGGCGCGCCCACCGCTGTGTGCGGTGTACTTCGAAGCTACGGATCACCGGCGGCCGTTCCCACCCGGGAAACCACCCACTTACCCCTGAAGCCGACCCCCTAGGGGAGGGTGGGGACACCCCCACCCGGGGCCCGCCGGCGGACCCGCGGGCCGGGCCGCGGGCGGCTCACGGAGCGGCGATACTCGCCACGATCGCGACGACGACGGTCACGCCGAGCATGAGGCCCAGCACGAGGAGCAGCTTCTTCTGGCTGCCCTGCGGATTCGGTTCGAGCACTGGCATGCGCCCAGTGTCCCACTCAGGTCTCGTCCTCGATCCGGCGGTCCCGGCCCGCCAGCACACCCACCGCGATCTGCGGCACCATCAGCCCCGCCATCAGCGCGATCGGCAGCCCCCAGCCGCCGCTGTGGTCGTAGAGCGTGCCGACCAGCTGCGGCCCGGGAATGGAGATCAGATAGCCGACGCTCTGCGCGAAGGCCGAGAGCTTGACGACGCCGGCGGAGCTGGTCGAGCGCATCCCGATCATGGTCAGGGCCAACGGGAACGCACAGTTGGAGACGCCCATCAGCAGCGCCCAGGCCCAGGCGCCGGCGGCCGGGGCCAGCCACAGCCCGGCGTAGCCCGCCAGACCGCACAGGCCGAGCGCCACCGCGAGCGGGCCCTGGTGCCGCATCCGGGACGCCAGCCGCGGCAGGACGAAGGAGAGCGGCACACCCATGGCCATCGTGACGGCGAGCAGCACGCCCGCGGTCCCCGCCGAGACCCCGGCGTCGCGGAAGATCTGCGGCATCCAGCCCATGGTGATGTACGCGGCGGTGGCCTGCAGCCCGAAGAAGACGGCCAGCGCCCAGGCGGTCGGCGACGAGGTGATCCGGACCGGCGCCTCCTCGGGGCGCTCGCCACCCGCGGCCGGGTCGGAGGCGGCCCCGCGCTGCCGCAGCACCGCCAGCCAAGGCAGCGCCGCGACCGCGGCGAGCGCCGCCCACACCGCCAGGCCGATCCGCCAACTGCCGCCCAGCCCCTCGGTGATGGGCACGGTGAGCGCCGCGGCGAGCGAGGTCCCAAGGGCCAGCGCCATCGAGTACAGCCCGGTCATCGGGCCGACCCGCTCGGGGAACCAGCTCTTGATCACGACCGGCATCAGCACATTGCTGACCGCGATGCCGGCCAGGGCGAGCGCGCTGGCGGCCAGGAAGCCGCCGGTGCCGCCCGCGAACGGGCGCAGCGCGACGCCCAGGGCGATCGCGCCCATCCCGGCGCAGACGATCGCGCCGGGCCCCCAGCGCCGGGCCAGCCGGGGCGCGGCGATACCGAAGGCCGCGAAGCACATGGCCGGTACGGACGTCAGCAGTCCGGCGACGCTGGCGCTCATGCCGAGGCTCGCTCGGACCTCCGCCATGAGCGGGCCGAGGCTGGTGATGGCCGGGCGGAGGTTGAGCGCCGCGAGGACGATCCCGGCCGTCACGATCCACGGCAGCCAGCGGCCGACGGCGCCGCCCGCCCGCCCGCTCTCCGCGGCGGCCGCACCGGGCACACCCGGCCCCGCCTGCGGGCCGGTGCCCTCGGAGCGCGAGGCGGTGGAGGTCGTGCGGGGCCCGGCTGCCGGGCCGAGGGTCGCGAGGTCTTCGTCTGCCATGGACGCCATCATAGAATCATGGGATGAATGGTTGTCCAGCCGTTATCGCTAGCCTCGGCTGTCCCGGGCGGCACCGGGGGCCGCGACGGCCCTGCGGGCGCCGCACCACCGCCTGTCCACCCCCGCACCCCGGAGCGCAGTTGTGCCTCTGACCTCGCCCCGCCGGTCCGCGCTGGCCGACCAGGTGATCGCGCAGCTGCGCGCCCAGATCACCTCCGGTGAGTGGCCGGTGGGATCCCGTATCCCGACCGAGCCGGAACTCGTCGAGCAGCTCGGCGTGGCCCGCAACACCGTCCGCGAGGCGGTGCGGGCCCTGGCCCACAACGGGCTGCTGGACATCCGACAGGGCTCGGGCACCTATGTGGTGGCGACCAGCGAGCTGGCCGGGGTGATGAACCGCCGGTTCGCGGCCGCCGAGCCCGAGCACGTCGCCGAGCTGCGCAGCGCCCTGGAGGCGAGCGCCGCCCGGCTCGCCGCCCGCCGCCGCACCGACCAGGACCTGCGGCAGATCGACACGCTGCTGGAGCGGCGCGAGGCCGCCTGGGAGTCCGGTGCGGCCGAGGCCTTCGTGGAGGCGGACGCGACCTTGCACATGGCGATCGTGTCGGCTTCGCACAACGAGGTGCTGGCCGAGATCTACGCCGACCTCGGCGGCGTGCTGCGCGACTTCCTGCGCGCCGATGTCGGCGAGGAGCTGCGCCCGGAGGCGCACATGGACCACTCCCGGCTGGTGGAGGCGATCCGCGCGGGCGACGCGGAGCTGGCCGCCGCCGAGGCGGGCGCGCACCCCTTCGGCTGTCGGCTGGCCGTGCCGGGGCCCTGAGCGCCGTACTGGGGCTCTCAGGTGTATCGGGGGGGCTGAGGGGGCGGGGCCCTTGGGGCCTTAGGGCCCTAAGGGGGGATCGAACGGCTCCCGTAGGGGATGCCGGCGCCCCCTGCGGGGCCACAACGGGGCGGGCGCGGGCGGTATTCCCGACTCCTGCGGGCCGCACCCCCGTGCCCCCCAAGGCCGCGCCCCCGCGCCCCCGGCCGTACCGCCCGCCGCAACGCGTACTGCCCGCCCCGGTGGCCGGGACGGGCAGTACGGACGTGATCGGGATCGGGGCGTCAGGCGCCCATCATGTGCACGCCGCCGTCGACGTGCACGATCTCACCGGTCGTCTTCGGGAAGAAGTCCGAGAGCAGACCGACGACGCCACGGCCCGCCGGCTCCGGGTCGGCCAGGTCCCAGCCGATCGGCGCGCGGTGGTTCCAGACGTCCGCCAGCTCCTCGAAGCCCGGGATGGACTTGGCGGCCATCGACTTGATCGGGCCGGCCGAGACCATGTTGACGCGGATGTTCCGCCCGCCCAGGTCACGGGCCAGGTAACGCCCGGTGGACTCCAGGGCGGCCTTGGCGACGCCCATCCAGTCGTACTTCGGCCAGGCGATCGACCCGTCGAAGGTGATGCCGACGACCGAGCCGCCGCCGCGCTTCTCCATCAGCGGCAGCAGCGCCATGGTCAGCGACTTCAGCGAGTACGAGGAGACCTGCAGCGCGGTCGAGACGTCCTCCCAGTCGGCCTCCAGGAAGTTGAAGGCGCCCTGCGGGCCGAAAGCGATCGAGTGCACGATGCCGTCGATGCCCTCGTCGTCACCGAAGTACTCGCTGACCTTGGCGGCCAGGCCGTCCAGGTGCTCCGGGTTGGTGACGTCCATCTCGATGACCGTGGTCGGCTTGGGCAGCCGCTTGGCGATGCGCTCCACGAGCGAGACCCGCCCGAAGCCGGTGAGAACGACCTCCGCGCCCTGCTCCTGCGCGACCTTGGCCGCGTGGAAGGCGATGGACCCCTCGGTGAGGACTCCGGTCACCAGGATGCGCTTGCCTGCGAGGATTCCACTCATGCTGATCAGTGACCCATGCCCAATCCGCCGTCGACGGGAATGACGGCTCCGGTGATGTACGCGGCCTCGTCGGAGGCCAGGAAGCGGACCGAGGAGGCGATCTCCTCGGGCTGCGCATACCGCGCGAGCGGCACCTGCTTGACGATGTTGTCCCGCTGCTCGTCGGTGAGCACCCGGGTCATGTCGGTGTCGACGAAGCCCGGCGCGACGACGTTGACGGTGATGTTGCGGCTGCCCAGCTCCCGGGCGAGCGAGCGGGCGAAGCCCACCAGACCGGCCTTGGAAGCGGCGTAGTTCGCCTGTCCGGCGCCGCCCATCAGGCCCACCACGGACGAGATCAGCACGACGCGTCCCTTACGGGCCCGCAGCATCGCCCGGTTGGCGCGCTTGACCACCCGGAACGTGCCGGTGAGGTTGGTCTCCAGGACCGAGGTGAAGTCCTCCTCGGACATCCGCATCAGCAGCTGGTCACGGGTGACGCCGGCGTTGGCCACCAGCACCTCGACCGGACCGTGCTTCTCCTCGATCTCCTTGTACGCCTGCTCGACCTGCTCGCTGTCCGTGATGTCGCACTTCACGGCCAAGAACCCGGCGGGGGGCTCACCCGAGCGGTAGGTGATGGCGACCTTGTCGCCTGCCTCGGCGAAGGCACGGGCGATGGCGAGGCCAATGCCGCGGTTACCTCCGGTGACCAGAACCGAGCGGCTCAAGAGATCACCCTTTCCCTTTTCTGTCCGTCCTGCGTTCGATACGAAACTATCGGTCACCGGCCCCTTCCGTGGAATCGAGCACGGACAGGCGAGCGGCCCGGTCACTGTCGGGTCCCCACAGAACGCCGCCGACGCGCCGTGGCACGCGCCGGTGTCCTCTGGGCCGGGGACGCGGCGCAGGGCATGATGCAGGCGCCGACCACGGGAGGACGCTTTGCCTGCTGCACCCCATGCCCACGCCCTCGACGAATCGTTCCTGGCCCTGCCGCTGCGCGCGCTGGCCGATGCCGCGCTGGCCAGGGCCCGCGCGCTGGGCGCCGACCACGCGGACTTCCGCCTGGAGCGGATCCGCGGCGCCTCCTGGCGGCTGCGGGACGCCCGTACCTCGGGGACCTCGGACAGCACCGACCTCGGCTACGCGGTCCGGGTGGTGCACGGCGGGGCCTGGGGCTTCGCGTCCGGGGTGGATCTGACGATGGACGCGGCGGCGCGGGTGGCCTCGCAGGCGGTGGCGATGGCGAAGCTGTCGGCGAAGGTGACCGAGGCGGCGGAATCGGGAGGGGCAGCGCGGAGCGCTTCTGCCGAAGGGCGGCGGTGGGCGACGGGTGGGCTGGTGGAGCTGGCGGCGGAGCCGGCGCATCCGGACCGCACCTGGGTCTCGTCGTACGAGGTCAACCCCTTCGACGTGCCGGACGCCGAGAAGACCGGGCTGCTGGCGGAGTGGAGTGCCCGGCTGCTGGCCGCGCCGGGCGTGGCCCACGCGGACGCCTCGCTGATGACCGTCCAGGAGAACAAGTTCTACGCGGACACCGCGGGCACCAGCACCACCCAGCAGCGCATCCGGCTGCATCCGCAGCTGACCGCGGTCGCGGTGGATCCGGCCGGCGACTTCGACTCGATGCGCACCCTCGCCCCGCCGGTCGGGCGCGGCTGGGAGTACCTGACCGGCGGTCACTGGGACTGGGACGACGAGCTGGCCAGGATCCCGGAGCACCTCGCCGAGAAGATGCGCGCACCGAGCGTCGAGGCCGGCGCGTACGACCTGGTGGTGGATCCGTCCAACCTCTGGCTGACGATCCACGAGTCGATCGGCCACGCGACCGAGCTGGACCGGGCGCTGGGTTACGAGGCGGCGTACGCGGGGACCTCGTTCGCCACCTTCGACCGGCTCGGCACGCTCGCGTACGGCTCCGAGATCATGAACGTGACGGGCGACCGGACCGCCGAGCACGGCCTGGCGACGATCGGCTACGACGACGAGGGAGTGGCCGCGCAGTCCTGGGACCTGGTGAAGGACGGGACCCTGGTCGGCTACCAACTCGACCGCCGTATGGCGAAGTTGACGGGCTTCGCGCGCTCCAACGGGTGCGCGTTCGCGGACTCGCCGAGCCATGTGCCGGTCCAGCGGATGGCGAACGTCTCGCTGCGGCCGGCGCCGCAGGGGCCGTCCACCGACGAGCTGATCGCCGGGGTGGAGCGCGGCGTCTACGTCGTCGGCGACCGCTCCTGGTCGATCGACATGCAGCGCTACAACTTCCAGTTCACCCAGCAGCGGGCCTACGCGATCCGGAACGGGCGCCTGTGCGGGCAGCTCCGGGACGTCGCCTACCAGGGTGTCACCCCCGAGTTCTGGGGCTCTCTGACCGCGCTCGGCGGCCCGCAGACCTACGTCCTCGGAGGCGCCTTCAACTGCGGCAAGGCCCAGCCCGGACAGGTCGCCGCGGTGTCCCACGGCTGCCCGTCCGCGCTGTTCCGGGGGGTGAACATCCTCAACACGTCGGCCGAGTCGGGGCGCGCATGACGGCGCCCCGTCGGCGCCGCGGCCGGTGGGTAGTCTCTGCACGGGCGACCACCACCGCCGTCCCGCTCCGCTGTCCGTCCGCCCGGTCCGAGGGCGTCAACACCGTGAACACCATGCAGGAGGCCGGTCGATGAGCACGCGTACGCCCCGTACGAGCAGGCCGCACGAGATCGTCGAGCGGGCCCTGGAGCTGTCCCGCGCCGACGGCTGTGTGGTCATCGCCGACGAGCACTCCAGCGCCAATCTGCGCTGGGCGGGCAACGCGCTGACCACCAACGGCGTCACCCGCGGCCGCACCCTCACGGTCGTGGCGACGGTGGACGGCGGGCAGGGCACCGCGTCGGGTATGGTCTCCCGCTCGGCGGTGACCGCCGACGACCTGGAGGCGCTGGTGCGGGCCGCGGAGGCGGCCGCGCGGGACGCCGGCCCCGCCGAGGACGCCCGGCCGCTGGTCGGCGGCGAGAAGGCGTCCGCCGACTTCACCGACGCACCCGCCGAGACCTCCTCGGACGTCTTCGCGGCGTTCGCGCCGGCCCTCGGGGAGGCCTTCGGGCAGGCCCGCTCCGGCGGCCGTGAGCTGTACGGCTTCGCGCACCACGGCGTGGTCTCGTCGTACCTGGGCACCTCGGCCGGGCTGCGGCTGCGGCACGACCAGCCCACCGGGACGCTGGAGCTGAACGCCAAGGCCCCGGGTGCCGACGGGGCGGTGCCCCGCTCGGCCTGGGCCGGCCGGGCGACCCGCGACTTCACCGACGTCGATCCGCGGGAGCTGGACGCCGAGCTGGGCCGGCGGCTGGGCTGGGCCGAGCGGCGCATCGAGCTGCCCGCCGGGCGGTACGAGACGCTGCTGCCGCCGACCGCCGTCGCCGATCTGCTGATCTACCAGCTGTGGTCGTCCGGGGCCCGGGACGCCGCCGAGGGCCGTACGGTCTTCTCCCGGCCGGCCGGGGCCGAGGAGACCGCCGGGCGGCCCGGCGCCGGCACCCGGCTCGGCGAGCGGCTCAGCGAGCTGCCGCTGACGCTGCGCAGCGACCCGGGGGCGGCCGGTCTGGAGTGCGCGCCGTTCGTGCTGGCGCACTCCTCCGGGGACGACGCGTCGGTCTTCGACAACGGGCTGCCGCTCGCGGCCACCGACTGGGTGCGCGAGGGGGTGCTGAACCGGCTGGTGACCACCCGGCACAGCGCCGGGCTGACCGGCCTGCCGGTGGCGCCGGCGATCGACAACCTCTTGCTGGAGGGCGGTGGTTCGCGCTCCCTGGACGAGATGGTCGCGGACGCCGGGCACGACGGTCCCGCGCTGCTGCTGACCTGCCTGTGGTACATCCGCGAGGTCGACCCGGCGACGCTGCTGCTGACCGGGCTGACCCGGGACGGCGTCTATCTGGTCGAGAACGGCGAGGTGACCGGCGAGGTCAACAACTTCCGGTTCAACGAGTCGCCGGTGGACCTGCTGTCCCGGACGGTGGAGGCGGGCCGAACGGAGCGGACCCTGCCGCGCGAGTGGAGCGACTACTTCACCCGTGCGGCGATGCCCGCGCTGCGCGTCCCGGACTTCAACATGAGCTCGGTCAGCCAGGGAGTGTGAGCCGGGGCGCCCGGCCGGCGAGCCGCCCGGCGGGCGCACGGCGGCGGGCTGCGGGCGCACGGGGGCGGGCTGCGGGTACGACGGCGCGGGAGTTGCCCGCCCGGCCTAATAGACTGCTGGCTTGTCCTCCCGTTTGGGAACCACGATCGATCAGGAACGCCATGACACGCCTCGGCGAATCCGTCGCCCGCGCCAGCACTCTGCTCTCCGCCGACCTCTCCTCGGACGACACCGTCCGGGAGCTGCTCGAGGAGACGGGCGACCGGCGCTATCTCGATCTGACGGACCTGCCCGCCAAGGAGCAGGCCGAGCTGATCGCGGCCCGTACGGTCGAGGTGCTGCCGGGCGTGGAGAAGCTGGCCGAGCGGATCGAGGAGCGCCGGGCGGCCGGCAAGGGTCTGCACATCAAGCTGGGCATCGACCCGACGGCGACCGATGTGCACCTGGGGCATGCGGTACCGCTGATCGTCCTGAGCCGGTTCCAGCGGCTCGGCCATGACGTCACGCTGATCATCGGCGACTTCACCGCCAAGATCGGCGACCCGTCGGGACGTACGGCCGAGCGCCCGCCGCTCACCGACGAGGACATCGCGCACAACCTCGCCACCTACCGCGAACAGGTCCGCCCCTTCTTCGACTTCGAGAAGGTCAGCTTCCGGCAGAACAGCGAGTGGCTGGCGCCGTACACCTTCCCCGAGCTGCTCGCGCTGCTCGCCCAGGTGCCGGCCTCGCAGCTGCTGCAGCGCGAGGACTTCCGCAACCGGCTCGCGGCCGGCTCCGGTCTGACGATGACGGAGCTGCTCTACCCCATCGCGCAGGGCCTGGACTCGGTGGCGCTGGAGTGCGATGTCGAGCTGGGCGGCTCCGACCAGCTGCTCAATCTGCAGATGGGCCGCAAGCTGATGGAGCTGCGCGGGCAGCGGCCGCAGCTGGTGGTGACCATGCCGCTGATCGAGGGCACGGACGGCACCGGCGCCAAGATGTCCAAGTCCAAGGGCAACTACGTCGGTCTGAACGCGCCCGCCGACGATGTCTTCGGCAAGATCATGTCGGTGCCGGACCGGCTGATGGAGCCGTACCTCAAGGCGTGGACGGAGTGGACGGACGCGGAGATCGCGCTCGTCCTGGGCAGGGTCACGGACCGCTCGCTGCACCCGATGGACCTCAAGAAGATCCTCGCGGGCGAGGTCGTGGCCGCGTTGTACGGCCTGGAGGCGGCGATGGCGGCGCGCGCCGGTTTCGTCGCGCAGTTCTCCAAGAAGTCCTTCTCCGATGTGGAGTCGCTGCCGGTCGTCGATGTCGCCGAGCACGGCGCGGAGACGGTGGCCACGGTGCTGACCAAGGTGCTGGAGTTCACGCCGAGCGCCTCGGCGGCGCGGCGGCTGGCCAAGCAGAACGCGCTGCGGCTGGTCGTGGAGGGCGAGGACGGCCAGCAGACGGTGGTGCTCGCGGAGGCCGATGCGATCCGGCCGCTGAACGAGGTGCTGGCCGAGAAGCTGACGGACCCGGCCGGGGTGGCGTACCTGAAGGCCGGCCGGAAGCTGGCACAGCTCGCGGGCCGCTGACCGGGCACGCCTGAGCGGAGGGGGGGGGGGGGGGGGGGGGGGGGGGGGGGGGGGGGGGGGGGGGGTGTTGGTGGGGGGGGGGGGGCCGGGGGGGGGGGGGGGGGGGGTGGGGGGGGGGGGGGCGGCGGTTCCCCAGGCCATTGGGGTGGG
>NZ_JBWKCJ010000028.1:29612-52075 GCF_056436545.1 Streptomyces sp. NPDC043738
GTTTGGCTTACCCCCCCACCCCCCCCCCACCACCCCCCCCCCCCCCCCCCCCCCCCCCCCCCCCCCGCCGACCCCCCCCCCCCCCCCCCCCCCCCCCCCCCCCCCCCCCGCCTCCGTTTTTCCTGCCCCGGGCCGGCAGGGCCTCGGACGCCTCCTCCAGGCCGCTGGGCCGCTAGGGCCCGTCCGATGGGGCAGGCCTAGGCCGTCGTCTTGCGGCCGCGCATGGCGACCCAGAGGCGGTCGCCGATGCCGACGATGACGACCGCGCCGATCAGTTGCAGCAGATGCCGGGTCCAGTCGATGCCGCTGGTCTCATTGACGCCGATGCCGGTGGCCAGCCAGTTGCCGAGGACGCTGCCCAGCATGCCGAAGATCACGGTCAGCCAGAGCGGGATCTTCTGCTTGCCCGGGATGATGGCCTTCGCGATCAGGCCCAGCACCAGGCCCACGATGATGGCCCACAACCACGTCATGTCGCTGTCGCCTCCTCTTACGGCGCGGTGCGCGTGAGGGTCGCCCCGCCAGTGTCACTCCGCATCGGCTACGCCGCACGCCGGAGCCGGTTGTCCTCTATTTGTCCTGGCGGACCCGGCCGAACGGAGGCAGGCCCCGGTCTCGAAGGCGGCGCAGGTGCGGCGTACCGTGGAAACCGACCGGAGACCGGGGAGAATCCGGCATGACCTAGCAGGTGGTGGAACGTGATGCGGAAGCAGAGCAGCGCCCAGACCTTCCGGATCACAGGGGCACGCCAGGGGCTGTCCGAGGACGTGCGTGGGCGGCAGCGGCGGTATGTGATCTCGATGGCGGTGCGGACGGTGGCCGTGCTGCTGACCGTCGTGCTGTGGAACGTCGAGCGACCGGTTGCCATCGCGACGCTGGT
Source organism: Streptomyces sp. NPDC043738 (assembly GCF_056436545.1). NCBI lineage: Bacteria > Bacillati > Actinomycetota > Actinomycetes > Kitasatosporales > Streptomycetaceae > Streptomyces > Streptomyces sp. NPDC043738. The sequence goes on from NZ_JBWKCJ010000028.1 coordinate 30,493, forward strand.
GCTGGGCATGGCGCTGCCGTACATCGCCGTGGTGATCGCCAACGCGGGCCGGGAGAACGCCCCTTCGCTGCCGAAAACCTTCGTCGCGGGGCCGACCAGGCCGATGCTGACGCCGGGACCCTCCGCCGCGCCGGCGGAACCCGAACCGGAGCGACCGGCGCCGGGCACATCCACACCCCGCCCTGACGCCCACTGATCAGCATTCGGTCTGCAAAGCTCAAGAAAAGCTCAGATCAATCGTGGAGTTCCGGTGCACCGCGCACCATTCCCCGTGACATACTGCGTAACGCGCTCCGCATCCCCCGTCGGAGCGACGGACCGACGCCGGGCGGCTCCCCCCGTGGCTGCCCGGCGTCGTCATGTCCGCTCCCGGTCACGGCCTCCAGGGCCCCGGGCCGCAGGACGTAGGGTTGAGGCCGTGAACTCCCCTGATCTTCCCGACTCCACCGCGGGCGGCGACACCGCCGTCATCTGCTCCGCCAAGGGCTGCCGGGCCGCCGCCGTCTGGGTGCTGGCCTGGAACAACCCGAAGCTGCACACGCCGGACCGCCGTAAGACCTGGCTGGCCTGCGAGGAGCACCGGGAGCATCTGTCGCAGTTCCTCGGCGTGCGCGGCTTCCTCAAGGACGTGGTGACGCTTCAGGAGTGGGAGGCGTCCGCCGCCGGGCAGTGATGCCGGACGGCGGGGAGCGGTACCGGGCGGGTCAGCCGCCGATCGAGGACATCGGGCGCTCGGGCTGCAGGAAGGACGGGTCGTCCAGGCCGGAGCCCGCCTTCTTGCCCCACATCGCACGCTTCCATATGCGCGCGATCTCGTCGTCGGGTGCCCCGGAGCGCAGCGCCGTCCGCAGATCCGTCTCCTCGGTGGCGAACAGGCAGGTACGGACCTGGCCGTCGGCCGTCAGCCGGGTGCGGTCGCAGGCGCGGCAGAACGGGCGGGTGACGGAGGCGATCACGCCGACGCGGTGCGGTCCGCCGTCGACCTGCCAGCGCTCGGCGGGCGCGGAGCCGCGCTCGTCCTGGCCCTCGGGGGTCAGCTCGAAGCGGGTGCGCAGCGAGGCGAGGATGTCACCGGCGGTGATCATGCCGTCGCGCTTCCAGCCGTGCTGGGCGTCGAGCGGCATCTGCTCGATGAAGCGGAGCTCGTAGTCGTGGGCGATCGCCCAGGCGAGCAGGTCGGGGGCCTCGTCGTCGTTGAGGCCCGGCATCAGGACGGCGTTGACCTTGACCGGGGTCAGACCGGCGGCGCGGGCCGCCTCCAGTCCGCGGAGCACATCGTCGTGCCGCTTGCGGCGGGTCATGGTCTGGAAGACGTCGGGGCGCAGGGTGTCGAGGGAGACGTTGACGCGGTCGAGGCCGGCGTCGCGCAGTGCCGCGGCCGTGCGCTGCAGGCCTATGCCGTTGGTGGTCAGCGACATCCGGGGGCGCGGGGTGAGGGCGGCGACCCGCTCGACGATGCCGACCAGGCCGGGGCGGAGCAGCGGCTCACCGCCCGTGAAGCGGACCTCTTCGATGCCCAGGTCGCGCACCGCGACGGCGATCAGCCGGACGATCTCGTCGTCGGTGAGCAGATCGGGCTTGGCGAGCCACTGCAGGCCCTCTTCGGGCATGCAGTACGTGCACCGCAGATTGCAGCGGTCGGTGAGCGAAACGCGCAGGTCGGTGGCCACACGACCGTAGGTGTCGATGAGCACAGGGCCCCTCCCCGGGACTGACGGCTCGGGACGCCTGTTGACGTCCTGGTTCGCCTTGGTACATCTCCCGTGTGGATCAGTACGTCTTCGAGCCTACGCGATGGGTGTGACAGCGAGCAGAGATGAGAAGCACGACGTGGGGGGGGGGGGGGGGGGGGGGGGGGGGGGGGGGGACACCCCCCCCCCCCCCCCCCCCCCCCCCCCCCCCCCCCCCCCCCCCCCCCCCCCCCCCCCCCACGTCCTGTACGGACGACTCAGTGCGCCCGCCGTGCGACGGCTAGTGCGCCCCGGTCCCGGTCAGCGAACGGACCTCCAGCTCGGCGTACTTCTTGACGTCCGGCTCCTCCTTGGACAGCAGCGAGCCCAGCCAGCCGAGCAGGAAGCCCAGCGGGATGGAGATCAGGCCCGGGTTCTCCAGCGGGAAGAAGCCGAAGTCCGCGCCGGGGAACATGGAGGTCTCCTTGCCGGAGACGACCGGAGAGAAGAGCACCAGGACGACGGAGGAGGTCAGGCCTCCGTAGATCGACCAGAGCGCGCCCTGGGTGGTGAACCGCTTCCAGAACAGGCTGTAGAGGATCGTCGGGAGGTTGGCGGAGGCGGCGACGGCGAAGGCGAGCGCCACCAGGCCGGCGACGTTCAGCCCGCGGGCGAAGACGCCCAGCACGATGGCGACCGCGCCGATGCCGACGGTGGCCCAGCGGGCCGCGCCGACCTCCTCCTTCTCGGTGGCCTTGCCCTTGCGGATGACGTTGACGTACAGGTCGTGCGCGAAGGACGAGGACGAGGCGAGGGTCAGGCCGGCGACCACCGCGAGGATCGTGGCGAAGGCCACCGCGGAGATCACGGCGAGCAGGATGGCGCCGCCGGTGGAGCCGGCGCCGCCGCCGATCGCCTCCGCCAGGAGCGGCGCCGCGGTGTTGCCCGCCTTGTTGGAGGCGGTGATCGTCTCGGGCTTGATGAGGGCCGCGGCGCCGAAGCCCAGCGCGATGGTCATCAGGTAGAACACGCCGATGATGCCGATCGCCCAGTTCACGGACTTGCGGGCGGCCTTGGCGGTGGGGACGGTGTAGAAGCGGATCAGGATGTGCGGCAGGCCCGCGGTGCCCAGGACGAGCGCGATGCCCAGCGAGATGAAGTCGATCTTCGAGGTGGCGGTGGCGCCGTACTTGAGGCCGGGCTCCAGGAAAGCGGAGCCCTTGCCGCTGTTCTCCGCGGCGGCGCCGAGCAGCGCGGAGAGGTTGAAGTGGAACTTGAGCGCCACCAGGAACGTGATCAGCAGGGTGCCGGCGATCAGCAGGACCGCCTTGACCATCTGCACCCAGGTGGTGCCCTTCATGCCGCCGATGCTGACGTAGAGGATCATCACGATGCCGACGAGGACGACGACCAGGATCTTGCCGGCCTCGCTGGTGATGCCCAGCAGCAGGGTGACCAGGGCGCCGGCGCCCGCCATCTGGGCGAGCAGGTAGAAGATCGAGACGATGATGGTGGAGGTGCCCGCGGCCGTGCGGACCGGGCGCTGGCGCATCCGGTAGGCGAGGACGTCGCCCATGGTGAACCGGCCGGAGTTGCGCAGCGGTTCGGCGACCAGCAGCAGCGCGACGAGCCAGGCGACGAGGAATCCGATGGAGTACAGGAAGCCGTCGTAGCCGAAGAGGGCGATGGCGCCGGCGATGCCGAGGAAGGAGGCGGCGGACATGTAGTCGCCGGAGATGGCCAGGCCGTTCTGGAAGCCGCTGAACTGCCGGCCGCCGGCGTAGAAGTCCTCCGCGCCCTTGGTCTGCCGGCCGGCCCAGACGGTGATGCCGAGGGTGGCGGCGACGAAGACCGCGAAGAGGGTGATGATCAGGGCGCGGTGCTCACCCGCGCCGCCGGCCGCGAGCTGGAGCGCGAGCGGCTGCTGAGCGGGGGTCATGCGTCGCCCTCCAGACGGGACTTGATGGCCTCGGCCTTGGGGTCGAGCTTGGTGGCGGCGTGCCGGGAGTACCACCAGGCGATGAGGAAGGTGGTCACGAACTGGGCGACGCCGAGGACGAAGGCGACGTTGACGTTGCCGAGGACCTTGGTGGCCATGAAGCCGCCGGCGTAGCTCGACAGCAGTACGTACCCGAGGTACCAGGCAATGAAGGCGACGGTCAGCGGGAAGGCGAACGAGCGGTGTGCGCTGCGGAGTTCGTCGAATTCCGCGCTCGACTGCACCTGGATGTAGTCGGGCGGCTCATGCGTCCCCGGATCGGTGATGGGTGCGGCGCTCACGGAATCTCCTGACGCGAGGGGGCGGCTGGTGCGGGGCTGGCGCGCCGGGTCGGCACGGGGGACGGCCCGGTCGGCGTAAAGCCCGCGTAAGTGATGTTGATCACGCATGGTAGGGCCGCACCACCCGTTCCGACAGAGGGGCGTTGGTTGAATCCCCGAGGAAAAATCGGGGGAATGGCCGCGGCGACCGCCACCGCGCGCGGGGCGATTCGTTGAGCCGGATGTGAACCCGCCGCCCCAGCAGGCCCCGCAACCACCCGCTCCCCGCCGGCGCCCGTACGGCAGCGTCCGGCTGCCGGTGCCGCTCACCGTCACCCCGTCGCGGCCCCGCCCGGAGACCGCCCCGGCCGCGCGCCGCTGGTACGGCCCGCGGATCCCGCTGCCCCTGCTGAGCATCGCCACGCTGCGCCGCGGCGACTGACGGGGCGCCACGGCCGGGCCCCGGCGGCCGAGCGCGAACCGGGGCTGATGGGACATCAATTCACCACTCCTGACAGGTTTTCTCCCCGTTCCATTGCTGCGCGTCATTGATCGCCGATAACTTCACGTCTCACTGCATCCGCCCGTGCGCAAACCCGCGTACGGGCGGTCTCACGGATGATGTGGAGAACCCCCATGGCACATCCCCGATCCAGACGCATGCGGGCGCTGGCCGTACCGCTCGGGCTGGCTCTGACGGCGTCCCTCGGCTTCCTCCCGAACGCGGCCACCGCCGCGCCCCAGGACTCCGTCCCGGCCGCCGCGCATGCCGACGGCCCGCTGCTGTCGTACGTCGTGAACACCACGCCCGGTCATGCCACCGTCGGCAAGGTGGAGAAGGCGATAGCCAAGGCCGGCGGGAAGGTGATCGTCGCCCATGAGCAGATAGGCGTGATCGTCGTCCACTCGGCGAACCCGCAGTTCGCCGCCACCATACGGACGGTGCCGGGCGTGCAGACCGCCGGCGCCAGCCGCACCGCGCCCCTGAAGGCCTCGGGCACCACTGACGTCGGCAAGCCGCAGAAGATCGATCTGCCGAAGTCGCAGCTCAAGGCGGCCGGCAGCGCGGCGAAGGCGAACGGTCAGGAGCCGCTGGAGCCGCTGCAGTGGGACCTGCCCGCCATCAAGGCCGACAAGGCCGCGCAGGTGAACCCCGGCAGCAGGGACGTCACCGTCGCCGTCATCGACACCGGCGTGGACGACACCCACCCGGACCTGAAGGCCAACTTCTCCGCGAAGCAGTCCGCCAACTGCGTCGGCGGCGTGGCCGACACGTCCAAGGGCGCCTGGCGCCCCTGGGACCCCAGCAGCGACTACCACGGCACCCATGTGGCGGGCACGATCGCCGCGGCCCGCAACGGCACCGGTGTGGCCGGCGTCGCCCCGGGCGTGAAGGTCTCCGCGATCAAGGTCAGCGAGCCGGAGACGAGCCTGTTCTACGCCGAGAGCGTGGTGTGCGCCTTCGTCTTCGCGGCCGACCACGGTGTCGAGGTCACCAACAACAGCTACTACGTCGACCCGTGGATGTTCAACTGCAAGGATGACGCCGACCAGGCCGCCATCGTTGACGCGGTCGGCCGTGCGGCGAGCTACGCCCAGCGCAAGGGGGCGATCAACATCGCCGCCGCGGGCAACTCCGACCTCGATCTGGGAGCCGCCAAGCTCCCCGACGCCAGCAGCCCGAACGACTCCACCCCCGTAGAGCGCACCATCAACCCGAAGACCTGCTGGGACGTGCCCACCCAGCTTCCGGGCACGGTGACGGTCGCGGCGACCGGTGTGCACAAGCTCAAGTCCGGCTACTCCAACTACGGGCTCGGCCAGATCGATGTGGCCGCACCGGGCGGCGACTCCAAGCAGGTTCCCGAGCTGCCCGCCAAGAACGGCAACATCCTCTCCACCATGCCGGGCGGCGACTGGGCCTACCTGGCCGGCACCTCCATGGCGTCGCCGCACGTCTCGGGCGTCGCGGCGCTGCTCAAGAGCGCCCACCCCAAGTCCAGCCCGCAGGAGCTGCAGTGGCTCCTCAAGCAGCAGGCGGACAACCCCGGCTGCCCCACGGGGGACGCGACCTGCACCGGCACCAAGCACGTCAACAGCCACTTCGGCTACGGCATCGTCGATGCCCTGGACGCGGTGAAGAAGTAACCGTGCGCCCTGCCCGGCACACCGCCCGAGACGGTGTGCCGGGCGCCCCGGGTGGGCCGTCGCGTCAGCGGAGCCCGGCCGGGAGCCCCTCGCGGCCGAGGAAGGCCGCGAGCCGGTCGGTGGCGGACGCCCCGGGCCCGGCGGGGCGCTCGGGCGCGAACGATCCGCCCTCGGTGCGCGGCGCGGCCCCGTAGATCCGGTGCGCCGCCGCCAGGGTCTCCTCGGCGACCTCCGGCGCGAGACCGGTCGGGGCGCCCAGCGCCCTGGCCAAGTCCCAGCCGTGGGCGAGGAGTTCCACCACGACCTGCTGGACGATCATCGCGCCGGGTGCGTCGTGGGGCCCGTAGCGGCGCTGCAGCATCCCGCTGCCGGTGAACGCGGCGAGGGCGGCGCGCGCGGAGTCGGCGAAGGCGGCGACATGGTCGTCGCCGAGGTGGTCGGCGGCGTGGTCGGTGCGCGGGGCGCCCTCGGCGATCGAGGCGGCCATCAGGTTCTCCCACACCATGTGGTCCAGCAGTCGGGCCACGCTCCAGTGCGCGCAGGGCGTCGGCAGCGTGAGGTCCGCCGGCCGTACGGCGGCCACCAGGGCACCGACGTCGCGGGTCACCAGTTCGTAGGCGTAGAGCACCCGTTGCGGGTCGGTCTCCGCGAACGCCGAGCGGTCGACCTCCAGCGGCCGGAGGTGGGCGCGCAGGGCCGCGGCCGTCCAGGTGCCCGCGGTGCCCCACTCGGGCGGGGCGGGCCGGCCGGTGACCGCGCACAGCAGCTGCCAGTAGCGCTCGACGGCCGGCTCGGCCGCGGTCCGCAGCTGCTCCAGCAGCCGGGCGCGGGCGGCCGGGCCGTCCTCGGTGGGCGCCTCGGCGGTGCCGGCCTGGGTGGGGATCCAGGCGGCGACCAGCTCGGCGACGACGGGCCCGGCGGCCGGGGAGTCGGGGGCCAGGCCGGCCGCGACGGCCTCCTCGGCGCGCGCACGCATCAGCTCGGCGACACGCACGGCGGCCGCTTCGGCTTCCGCGCCGCCGCCTTCCGGCGCGGTGCGCGCGCTGTACTCGGCCAGCCGGCGCAGTGCGGCCGGCAGCTCCGGCTCGCGGACCAGGGCGGCCAGTTCGACCCAGGCGCCGAGCTGGTCGGGGGTGGGCGCGTCGGGCAGATCGGGTACGGCGGCCAGCAGACCGCTGCGGTAGGCGGAGTCGGGCACGCCGTCGAGGGCGTCGGTCAGGAAGTCGGCGATGATCCGGCGGCGTTCACCGGCCGACAGGCGGGCCAGTTCGGTCATATGGGGCAGTTCCTCTGCTGCGCTGTCCCGCTCGGCCACCGTTCGCAGCACGGCGCTCTGCAGCCGGAGGGCGCGGATCTGCGCGTCCAGCGCGTCCGCCCACTGGGCCGCCGTCTCGGCGAGCGTGCGCTCGCGCCGCAGTACGGACCGGATCGCCGCCGTCCCGATGCCCAGTTCGCGCAGGCTGCGCACGATCTCCAGGCGGGCCGGGGCGTCGCTGCCGTACAGCCGGTAGCCCGCGGGGGTGCGGGCGGCGGGCGGCAGCAGGCCCTGGTCGGACCAGTTCCGGATGGTCTTGACCGGGACGCCGGTCAGGCGCGCCAGCGCGCCGATGGTCAGTGGGCCTGCGCCGTCCTCGTACATGCCGTCCACTGTCGGGTCTCCCACGGGGGGAGACTCAAGTCGCCGGCTACGCGACGCCGGCCGCCGGGACGTCTCCCGTGTGCGGGGACCGGGGTCGCGGCGCCGTGGTGGCGGCGGACCGCAGTACGCCGGCGGTCAGCGCGCACTGGGCGGCGGTGTAGGTGACCATGATCCAGAACTGGGGGGCGGGCAGCTGCGGCCAGTGGGCGATACCGCTCGCGATCAAGGTGTCGGAGAGCAGGAAGAGCAGTCCGCCGGCCGCGGCCCAGGGGCCCGCGCGCAGCGCCCCGAAGGCCATCGCGGTGAGCAGCAGGCTGTAACCGGCGACCGGGATCCGCAGCTCGGCCGGGAGGCCGGGCCACAGCAGGGCCACGGTCCCGACCAGGGCGGCGGCGTACGCGGCGGTGAGCGCGGCCGTGCGCCCCCGCCTCCCGGGGCCGGGCCCCGCTCCGTGGCGGGCGAACAGCAGCAGGTAGCACAGGTGCCCGGCGGCGAACGAGCCCATCCCCACCAGGAACAGCACGTCCCCGCCGATCTGCAGGAAGGTGTCGCCGCCGCAGCCGAACAGCAGCGCGCCGGCCAGCAGCGCGGGGCCGCCGCGCGCCAGCACGTATCCGGCGAGCACCGGCATCAGCGCGGGCTTGGTGAGGTGCTCGACGGTGGCGGCTCCCGCGAGCAGCGCCCCGAGATGCACGACGGCCAGCGCGGCGAACGTCACGGACAGCGGCCGCAGGCCGCCCGGCCAGCGCGGCGTCACGTCACGGGCTCCTCGGCCGGGGCGGGCGCCGTGCGGTCGGCCGGCGCGGCCGCCTGACGAGCGGCCGGCTGCCAGCCCGGTCCGCGGAAGACCCGTCCGGCGCGCTCGCTCCAGCTGCCCGCGGCCCGTACGTCGCGGGCGATGGCGGCGTACTCGTGGGTGGCCACCCGCAGCGGGTTGTAGGTCTTGATGTTCTTGGTGAGGCCGTAGACGGGCCGCTCGGTCTCCGGAACGAACGAGCCGAACATCCGGTCCCAGATGATCAGGATCCCGCCGAAGTTGCGGTCCAGGTAGCCGCCCTGCGAGGCGTGGTGGACGCGGTGGTGGGAGGGCGTGTTGAGGACGAACTCGAAGGGGCGCGGCAGCTTGCCGACCCGCTCGGTGTGCACCCAGAACTGGTAGACCAGGTTGGCGCCGGAGGTGAAGGCGATCGCGGCCGGGTGCACGCCGAGGGCGACCATCGGGACGTAGAACGGCCAGACGGTCCAGGTCGTCCAGGGCTGTCGCAGGGCGGTGGTGAGGTTGAACTTCTCGCTGGAGTGGTGCACCACATGGCAGGCCCACAGGATGCGGATGACGTGGTGGCCGCGGTGCGACCAGTAGTAGAAGAAGTCCTGGGCGAGCAGCATCAGCAGCAGCGTCCACCACAGCACCGGCACGCGCAGCGGGGTGAGTTCGTAGACCGCGGCGTAGATCGCCACGATGGGTATCTTCCACAGCGCGTCGAAGACGAGGCTGCCCAGCCCCATGCCGACGCTGGTGGCCGCGTCCTTGGCTTCGTAGCCGGCCGCGTCCTCGTCGGGATGCAGGCGGTAGCTCACCATCTCGACCACGGTGAGCAGGACAAAGGCGGGTACGGACCACAACACGACATCGGGCAGGTGCGGCATGCACCGCACCATAAGGGCGGTGACAGGGGTGCCGCTAGGGGTTGTTACTCAGAAGTATGTGAGACGTGATGTCAGCTGTCCGGCACGGCGTACCGCCGGTAGCTTTCCGTCCTGCCGCAGGCGCGGCCACGACGACGGAAGGTGAGGCCCGATGACCACCGCACCCACCATCGCCCTGCTCGGCGGCGGCTTCTCCGACGATCCCGACACGCTCCTGGACGACTACGTACTGGCCGCCACCGGGCGGGCGCGGCCCCGGGTGTGCTTCGTGCCCACCGCGAGCGGCGACGCGCCGGGGTACATCGAGAAGTTCCACGCCGCGTTCGACGCACGCGACTGCGAGGCGAGCCATCTGGAGCTGTTCCGGCGCACCGTGTCCGATCTGCGGGCCTTCGTCCTCGCGCAGGACGTCGTCTACGTCGGGGGCGGCAACACCGCCAACATGCTCGCCGTCTGGCGGCTGCACGGCCTGGACACGGTGCTGCGCGAGGCGTACCGGGCCGGAGTGCTGCTGTGCGGCATCAGCGCGGGCGCGTGCTGCTGGTTCCAGAGCGCGCTGTCGGACTCCTTCGGCCCGCCGGCGCCGCTCGCCGACGGGCTGGGACTGCTGCCCGGCAGCCTGTGCCCGCACTACGACAGCGAGCCCGGGCGCCGCCCCGGCTACCTGACGGCCGTCAACGACCGCGCGCTTCCCGGAGGGTGGGCGGTCGACGACGGCGCCGCCGGACTGTTCACCGGCGGCCGCCTCACGGAGGTCGTCACCCGTACGTCCGGGGCCACCCTGCACCGGGTGCGTGTGGACGGGAACGGTTCGGTGGAGGAACTCCCGGAGACCGCCCGGGTTCTCGGCCCCGCGACGGCCGCGTCCACCTGAACCCGCCGCGGCGCTGCCCGGCCGGCCCGGGTCTCACCACACCCGCACCGAGCCGCCCGGGGCGAACGCCGGGCTGGTGGCGTTGGGGGGGATCTCTTCCAGGGGCACCGAGAGTTCGCCGTGCGTGGGGCCGACTCGGGCGGCTATCGGGGCGAGGCGGGTGAGGTCGAAGCCGTAGACCCGGGCGGCGTTGGTGCCGAGCATCTGGGCGATCTCCTCGGGTGGCAGTCCCGCGTAGGCGAGGCGGAGGGCCTCGCGGGAGTGCGGGTGGGTGCCCTCGTCGTGGGGGTAGTCGCTGCCCCACATGATCTTGTCGAGGCCGATGCGGTGGCGCAGCGGGACCTCGTGGGGGCGCATGAAGCTGGCACCCACGTAGCAGCGCTCGCGCCAGACGCTGCCCGGCGAGGCCCCCATGCTCGCGGCCAGGCCGGCGCCGAACTTGGACTCGGCGGTGGCGGCCCGGGACGCGGCGGCCACCAGCCGGCCGTGGTAGTAGTCCAGCATGCCCAGGACGCCGGGGATCCAGCCGGAGCCCTGCTCGGTGAGGACCAGGCGCAGGCCCGGATGGCGGCGGAAGGCGCCGCCGAAGATCAGGTGCCACAGGGCGCGGTGCGAGAACCAGGTCGTCTCGACCATGAAGACGGCGCGGGCGGCGGGTTCGTCGCCGAGCGGCGGGGAGGCCGAGCCGCCGTGGTGGTTGACGGGGACCTCCAGCTCGGCGCAGACGGCCCACAGGGGGTCGTACACCTCGCAGTGGAGTTCGGGCAGGCCGGAGCCGGGTGGCGTGCCGGGGAGCAGGATGCCGCCGGTGAGGCCGGCCTCCTTGGTGCGGCGGACCTCCCGTACGGCCTCGTCGACGTCGTTGAGGAGGATCTGGGCGACGCCGGCCCGGCGCCCCGGGGCGTCGGCGCAGAAGTCGGCGAGCCAGCGGTTGTGGGCGCGCAGGCCCGCCCAGCGCCGCTCGTACTCCGCACGGGTGGGCACCGGGGCCATCAGCGAGGCGCTGGGGAAGAACGGCGGGATGGTGTTGGGGAAGACGACCTCGGCGACGATGCCGTCGGCCTCCAACTCCGCCAGCCGCAGGGCGGAGTTCCAGTTGCGGTCGGCGGTGTCGGCGAGCAGGTCCTCGTAGGGGTTCACGTAGCCGGCCGCCCACGCGTCGAAGGCGTCGTGGTGCTTCGCCTCCAAGTACGGCCTGTAGTCGAGGAGATCGGCGCCCGCGTGGCAGTCCGCCGAGATCACCGTGTAGCGGTCCTCGGAGGTGCTCACGGGGTCACCCCCAGGGTCGGGAAGTCGTGGCCGGTGAGCCAGTGCCGGCCCGCCTCGCGGGAGCGGGCCCAGGAGGCCTCCACGGCGCTCTGGTCGGCGTCCTGGCCGAGGTCGGCCGGGGTCGGGCCGATGCGGGCCGCGAGCGGGGCCAGGCGCTCGGTGTCGAATCCGAAGACCTCGGCGGCGGCCAGGCCCAGCATCCGCCGGGTCTCGGCGACCGGGATGTCGTGGAAGGTGTCGCGCAGCCAGCCGCGGGTGTCGGGCCAGGTCCCTTCCGGATGCGGGAAGTCGCTGCCCCACAGGATGTTGTCGACGCCGATCTCGTAGCGCTGGGCGAGTTCGCGGCGTTTGGTGTTGGTGGCGCAGACGAAGACCTGCCGGTCCAGGTACTGGTGCGGAGGGCGCTTCAGCTCGGCGAACGGGGACAGCTTCTTGCCGCCGTGCGCGCCCGAGTAGAGCCGGTCCATGAACCAGAGCAGGTTCGGCAGCCACCAGCAGCCCGACTCCGCGACCCCGAACCTGAGCCCGGGGTGGCGCTCGAAGACACCGGACCACAGCAGGAACCACAGGGGGCGGGCCGGCCACCAGGTCACCTCGCTCACATAGATGCCGAGGTGGTCGCCGTACTCGTGGCGGGGCGCCGCGCCCGAGTGCGTCACGACCGGCATCCCGCATTCGGCGGCCGCCGCCCAGACGGGGTCGTAGCGCCGCGCGTGGTACGGGTCGTTGTCGACCCACATGGAGGGGATCATCAGGGCGCCGAGCCCCGACTCCTTGGCCCGGTGCACCTCGGCGACGACCTTCGCCGGGTCGGCGGTGATGGGCAGCAGGGCGACGCCGCAGTGCCGCTCGGGGTGGCGGGAGACGAAGTCGGCGAACCAGCGGTTGTGCGCCTGGGCGCCGGCCATGCCGAGTTCGGGGTCCTGGTCGCCGGAGAGGCCGAGTCCCACCCCGAAGGGCGCGGCGGTGCGGCTGTCGACGGCGTCCGCGTCGGGGAAGACGACCTCGGCGGCCACCCCGTCGCCGTCGAGCTCCTTGAGGCGCTGCGCGCTGTCCCAGCCACCGCGCAGGCCCTCCTCGTTGTCCTCGAACCACTTGGCGGCGAACGCGTCGTTGCGGATGCCCAGGCGGGTCGCCTCCGCACGGCGGGCGTCCCGCTCGCCGAGGAACTCGTCGAAGGCGCGGTGGAAACGGCGCTCCAGATAGGGCCGGTACTCCTCGGTGGGCAGTCCGGCATGGCAGTCGGAGGAGATGATCAGGTACGGGTCCTGGTTGCTCATGCTTACGTCCCTCGGTCCTCAGTCGAGAATGAAGCTCTCCAGATACGCCGGGTTCGCCCGGTCCAGCATCGACCGCGACCGGGCCCGGATCTGCCGGTCGCTGTGCTCGCTGTCGGGCAGCAGCCAGAAGCGGTCCGCCGCGATGCCGTCGGCGACCAGGTCCGCGACCTGCTCGACCGGTGTGAACTCGACCTCGTGCCCGGCCTGCCTCATCGCGGCCTCCCACTGGCCGAGGCTGCGGTAGGGGGTCTTGCGGGGCCGCTGCTTGGCGTACCGGTCGGGGCGGTTGCGGTGCGACTCCCACAGCCCGGTCCGCAGCATGTGCGGACCGGGGAAGAGCACCGAGGCACCCACCCGTGCCCGCTCGGCCCTCAGATGCGCGTACAGGGACTCCGTCATCGTCACGACGGCGGCCTTGGTGACCGCGTACACGGAGGCGGTGGGCAGCGGGGCGATGCCGCCGTCCGCCGACGAGGTGTTGACGACATGGCCCGGCTCCCCGCCCGCGATCATGCGGGGGACGAACGCCTGGACGCCGTGGAAGACGCCCCACACGTTGACCGCGAACGCCCACTTCCAGTCGTTGGGTTCGTGCTGCCACATGCGGCCCTCGGCGCCGGAGCCGACGCCCGCGTTGTTGCACAGCACATGGCAGGCGCCGAACGTGGCGTAGGTGTCCTCGGCCAGCGCCATGACCTGGTCGCGCTCCCCGACGTCGACCACGCGCGCGTGGACGGTCGCCCCGTCCGCCCGCAGCCCGTCGGCCGCGCTCTCGAGGGCGCCCCGCTCGACGTCGGCGAGCACCACCTTCAGGCCGTCGGCCGCGAACCGCCGCGCCATGGCGAGCCCGACGCCGCTCGCCGCGCCGGTGACGACGGCGACCTGCCCCGGTCGCAGCTCCATGTCAGGCGCTCCCCTCGGGCGGGCCGTCGAGGATCTGCCGCGGGTCGTCGTAGCGCTGATGGATGTACGGGAGCAGGGCCCGGGCGTCGACCCGCTCGACGACCCTGCCCTTCTGGTCCGTGGTCTTCTCGCCGAGGGTGATCTCCACCAGGGTGCGCACGGGGAGGTCGGCGACCGGGTCGTACATCGACTCCCGCAGGACGACGTCTCCCGTGATCCGCTCCAGCTTCCTGACCTTCTCGTCGCGCAGGCAGTGCACGAGGGCCGGGTCCGCGTCGAAGCCCGAACCGTCCACCGCCGGAAGGAACTTGAAGTAGAAGTCCGTCTTCTGCGACGGCTCCGGGAGGGGCAGGCTGCCGCTGACCGCGCCGCGCACCTCGACGAAGGCGATGCCGTGCCGGGCCAGCGCGGCGCGTACGGTCGGCCCGTCGCGCTCCACCGTCACCTCGCCCAGCTTCTTGGGCTCGCCGAAGACCTCCCGGCCGCCGATCAGCGCCCGCTCGTGGGTCATCGGCATGACCAGCGGATACCAGCCCTCGACGCCGTGGTGCGCGGCCGCGACGGCGACCGAGCCCGCGCCCAGGGGGTAGCCGGGCAGGTCCACCGTGCTGATGGCGGCCCGGACCAGCGGGCGGCCGGTGGGCTTCAGCGGCGGCGGCAGGACGGCCGCGACCGCGTCCGGGTCGCTCTCCCAGACGGCGACCACGCCGGTGGACCAGATGTCGGGGAGCTCGGCGGCGGCGGTGCGCGCCGCGGCGATCTCCGCCTCGGTGCGCGCTCCGTAGCGTATGCGTGCCATGTCGTACCGCCCTTCGTCGTGGGTGACTTGCGGGGGTTGACGTGCGGGGTCGTACGGCCGGGCGAGGTGCGGGCGCCGTGGCCGGCGCCGGGCTCGGCGCCCTCCTGTAACACTGTTACATCGTGCCGGCCGAAGGGTAAAGAGCCTTGCGGGAAAGGGAGTTGAAAGGGTAGGTGGGGGGCATGACACGTACCGCGCTGACCAGCGAAGAGGTTCTGGCCACGGCCGCCCGGCTGGTCCGGGCGCACGGCCCCGCCGCGCTGACCATGCGCCGGCTCGCCACGGAGCTGGGCACCGCCGTCACCTCCATCTACTGGCACGTCGGCAACCGCGAGTCCCTGCTGGACGCGCTCGTCGAACGCACCGTCCGGGAGATGGGCGAGATCCACCCCATCGGGCGGACCCCGCACGCGCGCATCGTCTCGGTCGCCCGCGGCCTGCGCACGGCGCTGCGCGAGCGGCCGCAGCTGATCGCGATGGTGCACGAACGCGGCCTGACGGAGCGGATGTTCCTGCCCGCGCAGCAGGCACTGGTCGGCGAGATGCGCACCGCGGGGCTGCGCGGACGGGCCGCCGCCGAGGCGGTGCGCGCCGTCCAGTTCCAGGTCGTCGGCTTCGTGCTGGTCGAGCGCGCCCGGGAGCGGTCACCCGAGCAGCATCCCAGCGAGGGCGAGCTGTGGGACTCCCCCGCCGCCGGGCACGATCCGGCGCTGGCCCGCGCGCTGGCCGCGCCGGCCGACACGGAGCGGCTGTTCGAGGTCGCGCTGGAGGCGGTGGTGGCCTCGCTGCTCGCGGCCGCGGAGCCCGGGGCGCGGCCGCGGCGGCCCGCCGGTCCCGCGTCCTGACGCTCCGCCCGGTCCCGCGAAAGGCCCCCGTTGCCGACCGCGGGCGGGCGAGGACGGTGCCCCGCGCCCGGCCCGGGGCCGGCCGGTCGGGCCGTCAACAACCATGCCGCGGGCCCTCGTGGCCGACGGCGGTTCGGTGGCTGTCAGTGGCGGCCCGTATCCTCAGGGACCATGCTCGAAGACCCCATGGCAGCAGCCGGCCCGATCGCGCCGAAGATCGGGCAGCAGCCGGGCCCGCAGACGCCGCCGGCTCCCTGGCCGTCCGGGTATCCCCAGGGATACGCGGTGGTCGACGTGGAGACCACGGGGCTGGCCCGCGACGACCGGATCATCTCCGCGGCCGTGTACCAACTCGACGCGCAGGGCGAGGTCCAGGACCACTGGTACACCCTGGTCAATCCGCAGCGTGATCCGGGTCCGGTGTGGATCCACGGCCTGACGAGCGCCGTGCTCGACGACGCGCCGCTGTTCCCGGAGATCGTGCCGCAGCTGTCCGAGCGCCTCCAGGACCGGGTGCTGGTCGCGCACAACGCCATGTTCGACTGGTCGATGATCGCCCGTGAGTACGCCCGCGCCGCGGCCACCGCCCCGGTGCGCCAGCGGCTGTGCACGATCGCGCTCTCCAAGGAGCTGCGGCTGCCGCTGCCCAACCACAAGCTGGAGTCGCTCGCCGCGCATTACGGCGTCGTGCAGCAGCGCGCCCACCACGCGCTGGACGACGCCCGGGTGCTGGCCGAGGCGTTCCGCCCCAGTCTGCGGCGGGCCGCGCGGGAGAATCTGCGGCTGCCGCTGCTGAGCTGCCAGCCGCTGACGGAGTGGTCGGACGCCCCCGCGCCCCGGCAGCGCCCCGCCTCCTCGTCGTACCGCCCGACGTCCTGGCGGCCGTCCCGTAAGCGCCCGGCCTGCCCGTACCCCAATCCGGGGCGCTACGAGGCCGGCGGCCCGCTCGTCCAGGGGATGCGGGTCGCCTTCTCGGGCGACACCTCGGTGGACCGCGAGCTGCTGGAGGACCGGGCGATCGAGGCCGGGCTGCATGTCGCGACGAGCGTGTCCCGGCTGACCAGCCTGCTGGTGACCAACGATCCGGACGCCCAGACCTCCAAGACCTCCAAGGCCGCCGCGTACGGCACGGTCGTGATCGACGAGGCGGCCTTCATGCAGCTGCTGCAGGACGTGCGGCCGGCCGGCCGCGCGGCACCGCCTGCTTCCGGGTGAAGCCGGTCCAACACACCCGCCGGCGCCTCGCCCCGCGCGGGGCCCGCCCGCACCCTGTGGCGCATGGCACGTTGTGAGGTCTGCGGAAACGACTACGGGATGACGTTCGAGGTGCACGCGCAGGGCGCGGTGCACGTCTTCGACTGCTTCTCCTGCGCCATCCACCGCATGGCGCCGATCTGTGAGCACTGCCGGGTCCAGATCATCGGCCAGGGCGTCGAGGCCGACGGCAAGTGGTACTGCGGCGCCCACTGCGCCCGCTCGGACGGGAGGGTGGGGATCGTCGACCGGGTCTGAACGGCGGGCCGCACCTCCCCCGGCGGCCGCCGGGGGGACCCCGGGCTCGGCGGCCGCGGTGCCCCAGGTACCGTCGAAGCCGTGTACCGCTTCCTGTTGTCCCGGCAGTGGGTGATCCTCACCCTCGTGGGTCTCGTGCTGATCCCCGTCATGATCAAGCTGGGCTACTGGCAGCTGCACCGCCATGAGCACAAGGTGGCGCAGAACCAGCTCATCGCCGCCAGCCTGGCCGCCGATCCGGTCCCGGTCACCGACCTGACCGCTCCCGGCCGGGACCTGCCGCGGCGCGAGATGTGGCGCACGGTCACCGCCACCGGCAGCTACGACACCGCCCACGAGGTCGTGGTCCGCCAGCGCACCGCCGCCGACGAGCAGAGCATCGGCTACTACGTCCTGACCCCGCTGGTCCTCGGCGACGGCGAGGCCGTCCTGGTCAACCGCGGCTGGATCTCCGCGGGCAACGACCTCACCAAGTTCCCGGACGTCCCGGCCGCCCCCAAGGGCAAGGTCACCGTGACCGGCCGGATGATGGCCGACGAGACCACCGAGGCCAGCGGCATCAAGGACACCAAGGGCCTGCCCGCCCGCCAGGTCATGCTGATCAACAGCAAGGAGCAGGCGAAGCGGACCGGCCGGCCGATGCTCGGCGGCTACATCGAGCAGACCGGTCCCAAGCAGCCGGGCGGCCCGGAGCTGGTGCCCGAGCCGGACCACGACTCCATCGGCCCGCACATGGCGTACGCGATCCAGTGGTGGCTGTTCGCGGCCGCGGTACCGGTCGGCTGGGTGATCCTCGTACGCCGCGAGCGCCGCGACCGCGCGGCGGCCGCGGCGAAGAAGGCCGGCGGGGCCGAGGAAGCCCGCGACAGCGGTCAGGCCCCGGAAGCCGGGACGGCCCGGGAGTCGGCGGACGCCACGGCGTAGGGCCGGTCCGACGGCCGGGGCCCCGGGCCTGTCCGACGGGGCGGGACCTAGCCCGGACAGCCGTCACCGCCGAGTAGCGCACCCGCCGGGTGGGAAGAGCCGCAAAGTGCCCCCACGCATCGAGGACTACGCGCTCATCGGCGATCTGCAGACCGCCGCACTCGTCGGCCGGGACGGCTCGATCGACTGGCTGTGCCTGCCCCGCTTCGACTCCGGCGCCTGCTTCGCCGCCCTCCTCGGCGGCAAGGACAACGGCCACTGGCGGCTGTCACCGCAGTCCCCCGAGGCCCGCGCCGAGCGTTCCTACCGCGGCGACTCGCTGATCCTCGACACCGTCTGGCACACCCCCGAGGGCCGGGTCCGGGTCACCGACTTCATGCCGCAGCGCGACCGCGCACCCGATGTCGTACGGATCGTCGAGGGCCTCGACGGCCGCGTCGAGATGCGCGGGGTGCTGCGGCTGCGGTTCGACTACGGGCGGGTGGTGCCCTGGGTGCGCGCCGCTCAGGGCTGCCGGGTCGCGATCGCCGGGCCGGACTCCGTATGGCTGCGCACCCCCTCCCAAGGCAGTACCTACGGCAAGGACTTCAGCACCCGCTCGGACTTCACCGTCGCCGAGGGCGAGCGCACCGCGTTCGTGCTGACCTGGCACCCCTCGCACGAGCCCCGGCCGACCCAGATCGAACCGTTCGAGGCGCTCCAGGACACCCTGGAGGACTGGCACGCCTGGTCCGCGCGCTGCCGCTACAGCGGCCCGCACCGCGCGGCCGTGATCCGCTCGCTGATCACCCTCAAGGCCCTGACCTACGCGCCCACCGGCGGCATCGTCGCGGCCCCCACCACCTCGCTGCCCGAGGAACTGGGCGGCGTCCGCAACTGGGACTACCGCTACTGCTGGCTGCGCGACGCCAGCCTCACCCTGAACTCGCTGCTCCAGGCCGGGTATCTGGACGAGGCCGGCGCCTGGCGGGACTGGCTGCTGCGGGCGGTGGCCGGCGCCCCCGACGATCTGCAGATCATGTACGGGCTGGCCGGTGAGCGTCGGCTGCCGGAGTCCGAACTGCCGTGGCTGACCGGGTACGCGGGCTCAGCGCCCGTACGCATCGGCAACGCCGCCGTGCAGCAGCGCCAACTCGATGTCTACGGCGAGGTGATCGACTCCTTCCACGTCGCACGCACGGCCGGGCTGCCGGCGGAGCCGCACGCCTGGAGCATCCAGCGGGCGCTGGTGGACTACCTGGAGTCCACCTGGCGCGACCCCGACGAGGGGCTGTGGGAGATCCGCGGACCGCGCCGGCACTTCGTGCACTCCAAGGTCATGGCCTGGGTGGCGGCCGACCGTGCGGTGCGGGCGATGGAGGCCGCTCCCCGTCTGGGCGGGGACCTCGACCGCTGGCGGGCGATGCGCGACGACGTCCACCGGGAGGTGTGCGAGCAGGGCTACGACGCCGAGCGCGGCGCCTTCACCCAGTACTACGGCTCCGCGGAACTGGACGCCGCGACCCTGCTGATCCCCCGCGTCGGCTTCCTGCCGGGGACCGACCCGAGGGTGACCGGCACCATCGACGCGGTGCGCCGGGAGCTGTCGCAGGACGGGCTGCTGCGCCGCTACAGCACCGAGGGCGGGTTGGTCGACGGGCTGCCGGGCGGTGAGGGCGCGTTCCTGGCCTGCTCGTTCTGGCTCGTCGACGCGCTGGCGCTGAGCGGCCGGCGGGCGGCGGCCGACGAGCTGTTCGCACGGCTGCTGGCGCTGCGCAACGACGTGGGGCTGCTCTCCGAGGAGTACGACCCGGTGGCGCGACGCCAGCTGGGCAACTTTCCGCAGGCTTTCAGCCATATCGGCCTGGTGGGGACCGCCTTCGGTCTGCTGGACGGGGCACCGGCACACTAGGGCCATGGATCTTGGACTCACCGACCGGACGTACATCGTCACCGGAGCGACCCGCGGTCTGGGCTTCGCCACCGCCCACGAGCTGACCGCCGACGGCGCCAACGTCGTGATCACCGGACGCACCGAGGAGAGCGCGGCGGCCGCGGCCGCGAAACTGGGCGAGCGGGCCCTGGGGGTGGCGGCCGACAACGCCGACCCCGACGCCCCGGCGCGCCTGGTGGCGGCGGCCCGCGAGCGCTTCGGCCGCCTGGACGGCGTGCTGATCAGCGTGGGCGGCCCGGCACCCGGCACCGCCGCCGACAACACCGACGACCAGTGGCAGTCGGCCTTCGAGACGGTCTTCCTCGGGGCGGTGCGGCTGGCCCGCACCGCCGCCGCCGAACTCGACGAGGGCGGGGTGATCGGCTTTGTGCTCTCCAGCTCGGTGCACGAACCGATCAGCGGCCTGACCATCTCCAACGGCCTGCGCCCCGGCCTCGCCGGCTTCGCCAAGTCGCTCGCCAACGAGCTGGGCCCGCGCGGCATCCGCGTCGTCGGTGTGCTCCCCGGCCGGATCGCCACCGACCGGATGACCCAGCTCGACGCGCTCTCCGGCGACCCCGAGGGCTCCCGCGCCCGCAACTCCGCCGCGATCCCGCTGGGCCGCTACGGCAAGCCCGAGGAGTTCGGCCGCGCCGCCGCCTTCCTGCTGTCGCCGGCGGCGTCGTACGTCACCGGCGTGATGGTGCCGGTGGACGGCGGTTCCCGGCGCAGCTTCTGAGCGGGCAGGCGCTGGGGCGTGCCTAACTGACCCGCTCCGCCCGGTGTTTGACGGCCTGCAGGCGGACCTTCGCCGGCAGCCGGTCGAGCCCGGCGGAGCGGCGGGCGTGGGCCACCGCCTCGTCCGACAGGCGCAGAACGACGGTCCCCGGGTCGGCGTGCGGTGCGAGGGCCAGCACGGCGCGGACCCGGGGCTCGCCACGGCGGCCGGTGAGCCGGACACCGGCCCGTTCGACGCCCTCCAGGGACTCCGTTTCGGCGACGAGTACGCCCTCCAGGGCCCTGCCGCGCAGCAGGGCGCCCTCGCCGTCGCCGCTGTCGACGAGGATCGCGTCCAGCCGGTGCCGGCGCAACTGGACCAGCAGCCACCACAGCGTCAGCACGACGACAACGGCCAGGGCGGCGATGACGACCGGCCACCACCAGCCCTGGTCCGTCCAGCGGGTGCGCTGGTACGCGGAGAGCAGCACGCCGTCGGGGCCGGGCCAGGGCCACCCGGCGGGCAGGTTCAGATGCCACTTCGCGGGCAGGTCGAGCCCGCCGAGCAGCACCAGCCCGCCGGCACCGAGCAGCAGCACGCCGGCCAGGCCGATCAGCACCCGGTTGGCCGTCCTGCGGACCTGGCGCATCGCGCTCACCTCTTCTTCGGGCGCCGGACGTGCACGGTCAGCGCGAGCCCGTGGGCCAGGCCCAGCTGCCGCAGGCCATCGCCGAGCGCGGTGTCGAGGTCGGCGCGGACCTCGTCCAGCGGGCGGAAGTGCGACACGGCGTGCGCCTTGGCCCTGCGGCGGCCGACGGTCATCCGTACGGACTGGACCCCGGCGACCTCCATGGCGCGGTCGCGCAGCACCAGTGCGGCGGCCGCCCGGTCCAGGCCGGCCCGGATGCCCGGGGCGGTGGGCCGCATCGGCAGCACCTGGCGCAGACCGGGGGTGACGGCCAGCACGATCAGCCAGATGCCGAGCACCACCGCCAGCGCGGCGGCGGCCAGGAGCCAGGGGTCGTCGAGGGGGACGGTGGCCATGTGGCGGGCGAGCCACCGGCGCCAGGTCATCGCGGGGGGGGGGGGGGGGGGGGGGGGGGGGGGGGGGGGGAGGGGGGGAGGGGGGGGGGGGGGGGGGGAGGAGAGAGCAGAGGGGGGAGGGACGAGGGGGGGGAGACAGC
>NZ_JBWKCJ010000028.1:52085-54568 GCF_056436545.1 Streptomyces sp. NPDC043738
GGCAGCAGGGTGGCGGCCAGGAGGAGGTGGGCGGGGGGGGAGGTGGTGGCGGTGCGGCGGGCGACCCACCGGCGACGGGCCCTGGCGGGCCCCCCCCCCCCCCCCGCGGCCACGTCGTAGAGCAGCAGGCCCGCGGCGCCCAGCAGTACCAGCGCGACCACGGCGGCGGGCACCCGGCGGGCGGACCACCAGCGCCCGGTCCGGCCGTCGTCGAAGGCGGCGGGCGGCGTCTCGTCGTCCGCGCCCGGCGCCCGGTCGGCCGGCTGGTCGCCGAGGGTGGGCAGTCGCCGGGTGTCCGGCGGTTCGGCGGCGTCGTCGCTCATCGCACCCTCTCCCGGCCCCTGCCCTCCAGCAGCGGTGAGCGCAGCCGCTCGACCTCCACCGCCACCTCGGGCACCGCCATGCTCGCCAACGCCGTCACCCGTTCGGTGACATGACGCCGCACCAGGCGGCACTGGGCGCCGATGTCCGAGGGGTAGCCCAGCTCCACCGCGACCCGTACCCGGGCCTCACCGAGGTGCTCCCGGTCCTCGCGCCGGTGCACGGTCACCGTCGCATGCGCGTCCGTACGGCCGTGCGGGGACTCGGTGCGCAGCGCCTCCCGCGCGGCCTGCGCGGCGATCTTCGCCACCACCCGGTCCGCGATGCTGGTCGCGCCCCGCTCACCCGCCGGTACGTCAGCGGCAGCGGCCGGCACGGGCCCCGTCGCCACCCGGCCTCACCGCCGCCGGTCGTCGCGGTCGCTGCTGCGGGTGCGGAAGAAGTCGCCGGCCTCCAGGTCCCCGTCCAGGAACTTGCCGGCCACGAAGCCGATCAGGCCCAGCGCCGCCACCACCACGAAGGCACCGAAGCCGCCGAAGTATCCGGCGAAGCCCAGCGCCATACCGGCCAAGAGGCCGACCACGGCCATGCTCATCGTGCGCTCCTTCGCTGCCGCTCCGGACGGGCCCGCTCACTGGAGCCGCGGTTCGGCTTCCTCTTCTTCGTCCGCCTCGTCGGGCAGCTTGACGTCGCTGACCGCGATGTTGACCTCGACGACCTCCAGGCCCGTCATCCGCTCCACGGCGGCGATGACGTTCTCCCGGACGGTCCGCGCGACATCGGCGATGGAGACGCCGTAGTCGACCACGATCTCCAGGTCCAGCGCGGTCTGCACCTCGCCGACCTCGGCCTTCACCCCGCGCGTCGCGGTGGCCGACCGGCCGCCGCCACCGGGCACCTTGTCGCGTACGGCGCCGAGCGTACGGGCCAGGCCGCTGCCCATGGCGTGCACACCGACGACGTCCCGGGCCGCGAGCCCGGCGATCTTCTCCACGACACCGTCGGCGATGGTGGTGCGCCCACGGGACGCGGGGTCGCCGCCGCCCCTCTTGACCGGCGCCCGGGCCCCCTCTGCGTGCTGCTGGCTCTCGCTCATCGCCGTGTCCCTTTCCGCGGGGAGAAGCGGGCCGCCCGCTCCGATCACCACACTAGGCCGGGTGCCCCGGGACCGCTCCGGGGATGTGGCAGTGGAGTGCCCCACGGCGCCGCCGGGCACACCGGCCTGCCGTACGGGCCGGTCTGCGGCAGGCTGGTGACGTCGTCCGGGACGGGCCGGGGTCTCTCCTGCCCAGAAAGGGGTGCGCGGTGACCGCGAACCAGTTGTCGCAGGCGGTGCGGCAGCAGCTCGGGATCGGGCGGGTGCTGCCGCTGGGCGGGCCGGCGGACGGGTCCTGGATCACCGAGCGGGCGGCCGCCGGGGCGCTGCGCGCGGGCGCCGCGACCCCGGCCGGGGTGCGCATCGGCACGCTGCGTCTGTCGGTCGCCGACCCCGGGCACGCGCCCGAACCCGCGGTGCCGGCGCCGGTGAGCGCGCTGCCGCCGGGCCCGCTGCGGATCGAGGCGGACTTCACCGCGGTCGCCGACCGACCGCTGCCCGCCGTCGCCGACCAGGTCCGCGCGGCGCTGCTGGAGGCGGCCGTCCAGGACCTGGGGCTGGTGGTGGGCGTGGTGGATCTGCGGGTGAGCGGGCTGCTGGAGCCGGGCGAGGAGGCGGCACCCGCGCCGCGCGCGCCCCGCAGGGAGCCCCCGGTGGCCGCTCCCGCGGCGGGCGACCGGACCGGTGCGACCCAGGAGGGTCCGGCGGGGATCGCCGCCGTCGCGCTGGGGGTGGCGGGGGTGGCCCGGCTGGCGCCGGCGCTCGGCGGGCCGTCGCGTCCGGTGCGGCTGGCCGAGGGCCATGCGCTGGTCCAGCTGGCGATCGCGGCCGGTCATCGCGCGCTGGACGTCGCGCACGCCGTACGGGAGGCGGTGGCGGCCGCGCCGCCCGCGCCGTCGACGGTCGCGGTGCTGGTCACGGCCGTGGAACGGGACTGACGGGGGGCCGGCGAAGCGGTAGCGGGCGCGGGGGGGGGGGGGGGGGGGGGGGGGGGGGGGGGGGGGGGGGGGGGGGGGGGGGGGGGGGGGGGGGGGGGGGGTCTCGGGCTCCCGGAATTCCTGTAGGA
>NZ_JBWKCJ010000028.1:54578-111202 GCF_056436545.1 Streptomyces sp. NPDC043738
GCACCTCCCGCCCCCCCCCCCCCCCCCACCCCCACCCCCCCACCCCCCCCCCCCACCCCCCCCCCCCCCCCCCCCCCCCCCCCCCCCCCCCCCCCCCCCCCCCCCCCCCCCCCCCCCCCACGCCGGCACTGTTCCGGTGCTACTCCCCCACGCCCGCGAGATCGCGCAGCCGGCGCGCCTGGGCGGCCCGCTCGGCGATGCGCTGCTCCTCGTACGTACGGCCGGCGGCGCCGGCCAGCAGGGCCTTGGTCTCGATGACGGCGTCCCGGGGCGGGGCGGTGAGCGCGGCCGCCAGGTCGGCCACCGCGGCGTCGAGCTCGTCCCCGGGCACGACGAGGTTGGCGAGGCCGATCCGCTCGGCCTCCTCGGCGTGCACGAAGCGCCCCGTGGCGCAGATCTCCAGCGCCCGGGCGTAGCCCACCAGCCCGACCAGGGGGTGGGTGCCGGTCAGGTCCGGTACGATCCCCAGGCTGGTCTCGCGCATGGCGAACTGCACGTCCTGCGCGACCACCCGCAGATCGCAGGCGAGGGCGAGCTGGAAGCCCGCGCCGATGGCGTGCCCCTGTACGGCGGCGATGGACACCAGATCGTTCCGCCGCCACCAGGTGAACGCTTCCTGGTACTCGGCGATCGTGGCGTCCAGTGCGCTGTCCGTGCCACGCGCCAGATCGATGAACGACGGCTCGCCGTCGAAGCCTTCGGGCGTGAACGCCTGCCGGTCGAGGCCGGCGGAGAAGGACCTGCCCTCACCGCGCAGCACCGCGACCCGGACGTTTCCCGGCAGCAGCGAGCCCGCCTCGGCCAGCGCCCGCCACATGGCAGGCGACTGCGCATTGCGCTTGGCCGCGTTGGCGAGGGTCACCGTGGCGATGTCACCGTCCACGTCGAGCCGCACGCCGTCCTTGTCGAGCAGAGTCATGAGCGCCTCCGAGTCAGCCAGCCGCACCTGCGTGCGTAAGTGACTGAACGGTAACCTCCCGGTCGACGGCTCGGCCGACCGGGGGGACACCGCGGTACCCAAAGGCGCGGCCGTCAGGCCGAGGCAGCCTTCTTGCCCCTTGTGGCTCCACCGCGACCGCGCAGGTTCACGCCGGATTCGCTGAGCATCCGATGCACGAATCCATAGGAGCGGCCGGTTTCCTCGGCCAGCGCCCGGATGCTCGCACCGGAGTCGTACTTCTTCTTCAGGTCTGCCGCGAGCTTCTCGCGCGCGGCGCCGGTCACCCGGCTGCCCTTCTTCAGAGTCTCGGCCACCCGTGCCTCCTCGTGGGAAGTGCGCTCTGGACTCTCATGATCACCCCTCCCCGGCTTCCTGGCCACCCATTCCGCAAGGTTCGCTGCGACATCCTTTGCCGGCGGACACCCGGCCGTCGGGGGTGGAACCTCGCATTCCGGTCTTTCCGAGAGTCACTCGGCCGCGGCACACCGTGAGAAGTCGCAGGTCAGACGGCATATGGCCGAAAAAGCGTCGGCCGGGCCCCAAGGACCCGGCCGGATGCCGCAGACTCGCCGATGTACGAGCCGTTCTCACTCAGATGATGGATCACACGTCGGCCGAATGATCCATGCGGGCTTGATCCCACCGCCCCGACCGCACCGCGTGACCCCTACGCCGGGCCGCCGCGCCGGTCAGGCCAGCGCGACCAGGTCCGCGTAGTCCTGGCCCCACAGGTCCTCGACGCCGTCCGGCAGCAGGATGATGCGCTCGGGCTGCAGCGCGTCCACCGCCCCCTCGTCGTGCGTCACCAGGACCACCGCACCGGTGAAGGTGTGCAGCGCGCCGAGGATCTCCTCGCGGCTGGCCGGGTCGAGGTTGTTGGTGGGCTCGTCGAGCAGCAGGACGTTGGCGGAGGAGACCACCAGCGTCGCCAGGGCGAGCCGGGTCTTCTCGCCGCCGGAGAGCACCCCTGCGGGCTTGTCGACGTCGTCCCCGGAGAACAGGAACGAGCCGAGCGTCTTGCGGATGGCGACCAGGTCCATGTCCGGAGCGGCCGAGCGCATGTTCTCCAGGACCGTACGGTCCGGGTCCAGGGTCTCGTGCTCCTGGGCGTAGTAGCCGAGCTTGAGGCCGTGGCCGGGGCGGACCTCGCCGGTGTCCGGCTGCTCGACGCCGGCCAGCAGGCGCAGCAGGGTGGTCTTGCCCGCACCGTTCAGGCCCAGGATGACGACCCGGGAGCCCTTGTCGATGGCCAGGTCGACGTCGGTGAAGATCTCCAGGGAGCCGTAGGACTTCGACAGGCCCTCGGCGGTCAGCGGGGTCTTGCCGCACGGCGCCGGGTCCGGGAAGCGCAGCTTGGCCACCTTGTCGGCGGCGCGCACCGCCTCCAGGCCGGCGAGCAGCTTGTCGGCGCGCTTGGCCATGTTCTGCGCGGCCACGGTCTTGGTGGCCTTGGCCCGCATCTTGTCGGCCTGGGAGTTGAGCGCCGCGGCCTTCTTCTCGGCGTTCGCCCGCTCGCGCTTGCGGCGCTTCTCGTCGGCCTCGCGCTGCTGCTGGTAGAGCTTCCAGCCCATGTTGTAGACGTCGATCTGCGACCGGTTGGCGTCGAGGTAGAAGACCTTGTTGACGACGGTCTCGACCAGGTCGACGTCATGCGAGATGACGATGAAGCCGCCGCGGTAGGTCTTGAGGTAGTCGCGCAGCCAGACGATGGAGTCGGCGTCGAGGTGGTTGGTCGGCTCGTCGAGCAGCAGCACGTCGGAGTCCGAGAAGAGGATCCGGGCCAGCTCGACGCGGCGGCGCTGGCCACCGGAGAGGGTGTGCAGCGGCTGACCGAGGATGCGGTCGGGCAGGCCCAGGCTGGCGGCGATGGTCGCGGCCTCGGCCTCGGCGGCGTACCCGCCCTTGGTCAGGAACTCGGTCTCCAGGCGCTCGTACTTCTTCATCGCCTTTTCGCGGGTGGCGCCCTTGCCGTTGGCCATCCGGTCCTCGTTCTCGCGCATCTTGCGCAGCACGGTGTCCAGATCGCGGGCGGACAGGATGCGGTCGCGGGCGAGCACGTCCATGTCGCCGGTGCGCGGGTCCTGCGGCAGATAGCCGACCTGGCCGCCGCGGGTGACCGTGCCCGCGGCGGGGATGCCCTCGCCGGCCAGCACCTTGGTGAGAGTGGTCTTGCCGGCGCCGTTACGGCCGACGAGGCCGATGCGGTCGCCCTTGGCGATGCGGAAGGAAGCGGACTCGATGAGGACGCGGGCGCCGGCGCGCAGCTCGAGGCCGGAGGCGGTGATCACGGGAAAAGCTCCAGGGCAGGAAGACGGCGGATTGGACGGGACGGTCCGAGAGCGGGCTGCGCCGTCTAATGAACCCAAAGGAGAACTGCCATGGGAGGCAGTCTAACGGGCCGGTGCAAGTAGTTTTTCCGGACCGCCGCCGGAGGCGCCGCCCGGCGGGGTGCGCCCCGCGGTGACCTGCCCGGAGGCGTCAACGGCGACCGGCCGGCCCCGCTCGGCCACGGGGACCGGCGGTTCCCGGCGCTCCTCGCCGCCACCGGGCAGGGCGTCGGGCGCCACGGTGCGGCGGTCGTCGTGCGGGGCGGGAACGCGGGCGCCGGTGGCCGACGGCAGCGTGAGGAGGGCGGCGACGAGGGGGACGGCCACGGGGCACAGGCCGCGCCCGACGCGCCGGCCGGGCGCGGTGGGAGGTGTGGACACCCGGGTCCCCTTCGTCGGAGATCGTCGGATATCTGCCGGTCGAGCGACGAGCGTAGCGACGGGCGAACGGGCCCGGGGAGCGCTCCGGGGCGACACGGCGGGCGGCCGGCGGCGCGTCCCCCGTTCGGCCGGGGAGCCGGGCGGCGCGGCGCCGGCGGTGCGGCGGGCGGCGTGGCCGGGCGTTGTCAGACCCCGGTGCGAGACTGTGAGTCGGGTCACTCAGACCCGTTCGATCCGTAACCACCCGACGCTGAGGAAGGGTTCGGTGATCACCATGGCAGGCGCGACGACGGGCGCACCGACGATGTGTCCGACGGTGCTCTACAGGGACGCCCAGGCCGCCATCGAGCAGCTGACGGAGGCCTTCGGCTTCACCGTCGGCGCCAAGTACGAGGGCGAGGACGGCATGGTGCTGCACGCCGAACTCTCCTACGGCAACGGCGTGGTGATGCTCGGTTCGAAGGGCCGCGGCGGCATCTTCGACGCGGCGATGGGCGACGCCGGGCCGGCCGGTGTCTACGTCGTGGTGGAGGACGTCGACGCGCACTTCAAGCGGGCCGAGCGGGCCGGTGTGGAGATCCTTATGCCGCCCACCGACCAGGACTACGGCTCCCGGGACTACATGGCCAGGGACGCCGAGGGCAACATCTGGAGCTTCGGCACCTACGCCCCGGGCGGCGGCGGGGCCTGAGCCGCGGCCCGGCCCCGCACGCCGTCCCGGGTCAGGCGCCGCCGGTGTGGACCTGGAACGCCGCCCGGCGGACGGCCTTGGCCAGTGCCGGATCGGGGTGGGCGGCGGCAAGTGCGACCAGCACCTGAACGGTGCGGGGGTGTCCGACGGCGCGCACCTCCGCCAGGAGGCGCGGCACGGAGCCCTGGACCGCCGAGTCGAGGTGGCGCACCAGCAGTTGGGTCTCACCGTGGTCGGCGACCGCAGCCGCGGTGTCCACCCACAGCCAGGTCGACTCCTCGCGAGTGAGCACGTCGGGCGCGGTCTCCGGGTCGCCGCCCTCGTGCTCGACCAGCCACAGCAGGGCGTAGGGGCGAAGGCCCGGCTCGTCGGCGGCGGCGCGCACGGCGGGCTCGGCCGGTGCGCCGACCGCGCGCAGCGCCTCGAAGGCCAAGCCGCGCAGCAGCGCGTCCTCGCCGCGGGCCACGGTCAGCAGCTCCTCGACGGCCGAGCCGACGGAGCGGGCGGCGAGCCAGGCACGGTATTCGGCACGGGCCGGTCCCGGGGTCAGCCGGGCGCAGCCGCGCAGCATCGCCTCCGCGGACTGCTCGATATGGCCGGCCGGGCTCTGCGCGGCTACGCAGATCTGCTCCAGCTTGACCCACACCGACCAGTTGCCGAGCGGCGTCAGCTGCGCCTCGGACGCGTCGTGGGCTCCCTGGTAGGCGTCGCCGTATCCGCCGTCGAAGGACCCACCCTCGCGGGAGCGGCCCCGCGCGCCGTGCGGCGGCACCAGCGCGCCGACGGTCAGCAGTGCGTCCAGCGCCCAGCCCAGCAGTTCGGCCAGCGACGCCCCCGCGGCGTCGTCGGCCGGTCCCGCCGCCCCGGCGGCGCCGGTGCCCTCGCAGGTGCCGGGTTCCTGCCCGTAGGGGACCTCGCAGCGCTCCGTGCGCAGTTCGCTGACGCGCTGGTCGAGCATGTCGAGCAGCACCGGCAGCCGGACGGGCCCGGCCGACAGATGCAGCAGGGACAGCAGCTGCGGCAGCGCCTCGACGACTTCGGCGACGATGGTGGGACCGGCGCCGGCCGGAGTGGGGCAGGCCAGCGACCAGGCGTCGAAGAGCGCGACCCAGCCGCGCAGCACGGCCGTGTCGTCGCGGTCCCAGGCCCGCAGCCGCCAGCCGGGCCGGGCGAGGCCGTCGTGGAGTTCGACGAGTCCGGCGAGCCGGGCCCGGTCCCAGTCGACGCGGACCTGCTGCGGCGTCAGGCCGAGGGCTTCGGCGGCGCGTTCGACGGCGGCCGTCGGCAGCGCCCCGTCCGGGCCGGCCCGCAGACTGCCGTCGGCGCCCCCGACGCTGTCGGCCCAGCGGGCGAGCCGGGCCGCACCGGCCAGCACGGCGCGGGCCTGCCGGGCCAGCTCCGCGGGCGACGGAGTGCCCTCGGGCGGGCGGGGTGCCGGGCGCTTGGCCCGGGTTGTCACCGCCCGGCGGGCGGCCGCAACCGATTGACGGGGGACGAGTCGGAGCCGGGAGTCGCGCGGAGTACGGGACGTCACAGGAGCAGTCTTGCCGCTGACGGCCCGAAAGCCCAATCGGAACCCGGCTTGCGATCTAGTGGAGCGGCGCCATCGCGCCGACCCATCCTGGATGTGGGGAGTTGTCCCCCCGTACGCCCGGGCGTCACCAAGGCCGCGCCGCCCGGGACGGGGCGGGCGGCGCTACATCAGGGGCGTGAGGAAGCGGCGCAGCGCCTCCTCGTACCCGGCGGGGTCGGCGTTCCACATCGCGGCGTGCGGGGCGTGCGGCACCGCCTGAAGGGTGACCAGCTCCGGACGGCGGGCGGCGAAGGAGCGGGAGGCCGCCCAGGGGGCGATCAGGTCGTCGGGGCCGTGGAAGAGCAGCGTGGGGACGTTCAGCTCGGCCGGATCGGCGGCGTCCGCCGGCCGGTCCACGGGCATCCCGGTGGCGCCCTCGGCGGCCCGTACGACCAGCGGCAGCAGGGCCCGCGGGGCTCCCCGGGCGGCGGCCAGCGCGCGGACCGTGGCGTGCCGGTCGAGGACGGGTGAGTCCAGGATCAGTCCGCTGATCCGGTCGCGCAGCGCGGAGTGGGCGGCGGCGCGCAGCGCCATGGTCGCACCGACGGACCAGCCGTAGAGCACGATGTCCCGGGCGCCGTAGCGGACCGCGTAGCGGATCGCGGCGTCCAGATCGCGCCATTCGGTGTGGCCGAGGTGGTTGATGCCGTCGGCGGTGCGCGGGGCGCCGAGGTCGTTGCGGTAGGCCAGGTCCAGTACGGGCAGCCGGTGGCGGTGCAGGAACGGCATCACGACCATGGGGTGCTCGCGGGTGGTGCCCAGGCCGTGCGCGGTGATGACCCAGGTGTCGCGCACGGCGGGGACGAACCACGCCGGGAGGGGGCCCAGTTCGCCGGGGATGTCGACATCGGCGCAGTCGAGGCCGAGGGCGTCGCGGGGGTTGCCGATGTGCACCTGCGGGGTGAGCCGCATCCGTCCGCCCGGTTTGAGGCTGCCGTGGGTGACCCGCTCCAGGCGGCGTACGACGGCGTCGACGGGGTGCGGGGCGCCGTGGACGACGGAGCCGACCACGGCGTGGCAGCCCGCGCCGGTGAGGCCGTAGGTGCCGGGCCGCAGGGAGACCAGGCTGCGGGTGAGGGCGATGCGCTCGTCGGTGGCGGAGTGCACCGTGAGGCGGGAGTCGCCGGGGAGGGGGTGGTCGGGCGAGGGTTTCAGGGCGATGTCGCCGGCGTACCGGCCGACCGCCACGGCGGCCGCCCCGGCACCGATCACGGTGGCGGCGGCCACGGCCGCCGCAGTACCCAGACGCACCACACCAGTGTGCGCAGCGGGCCCGGGTGCGGCCACTCGGCGGGCCGGCGGACGGCGGGCCCGGCGGGAGGGCGTCCCGCCGGGCCCGGCGGGAGGGCGGGCGCCGGGCCCGGCGGGACGGCGCCCGCGGCGGCTTCAGTCCCGGCGCTGGCCGTAGCCGCGCAGCCGCTCGCCGGCCGCCGCCAGCTCGCCGGCCGACAGCAGGCTGGGGGCGTGCCCCGGCACGGACTGCGCGGTGAGCCAGACCCGGCACATCCACTCCAGTTGGGCGGTGCGGTCCAGTGCCTGGTCGAGGCTGTCGCCGTAGGTGAGGGTGCCGTGGTTCTGCAGCAGCGCGCCGGTGCGGTCGCGGAGCGCTTCGAGCAGGTGGGCGGCGAGCTCGTCGCTGCCGTAGAGGGCGTAGGGGGCGACTCGTACCGGACCGCCGAGCGCCGCGGCCATGTAGTGGATCGGCGGGAGTTCGGTGACGAGGGTGGAGACGGCGGTGGCGTGCGGGGCGTGGGTGTGGACGACGGCGGTGGCCGTGGTGCTGCGGTAGACCGCCAGGTGCATGGGGAGTTCGCTGGTCGGCCGGAGCGCGCCGATGATCTGGCGCCCTTCGAGGTCCACGGCGGTGGTGTCGCCGGGCCCGAGCCGGTCGTAGGGGACGCCGCTGGGAGTGACCAGGACCAGGTCCTTCAGCCGGCGGGAGACATTGCCCGAGGTGCCGACGACCAGCCCGTCGGCGACGGTTCTGCGGGCGGTGGCGACCAGTTCGCTCCAGGCGGCGGCGAGCTGGTCGGGGTGGTCCTTCATGGGTCCTCCGGCGCGGTGCGGCGAATGCGGATGCGGTCCGCGTCACCGTACGAGCGGGCCGGGGAAGGGTACGCCGAGGGCCCACCGGTCCGCTATCCGCCATTTGGGGATAACTGTGACACTGCGGGTGATTGGCCGGATTTAAACCGTCTTGCGGCGATCATCCGTTAACGTCGAAACGGATTGCCCTGCGCCCGGCTCCACGGCGGAGCCCTCCGCGCGCCTTCTCGGCTCCGCGGCGACCACCGGGACGACCCGGGTCCGTGCGACGGGTCCGGCTCCAGCTGGCATATCTCAAGAAGTTCGCCGACGGGTGATGCGGAAGTGACGTGAGATACACCTCCGCGTGAACACTGCGGGCGCGTCATCACCGCGCCCGTCCCAGTTCACTTTCCGTTCACCCACTCTCCGTACGGTCCCGAGCGACACTGACCTTCGAACTGATTGCCTGGGTGAATGGAACACATCACGCTTCTCATCGGGATCGTGATCGTCACGGCCTTGGTGTTCGACTTTACGAACGGCTTCCACGACACGGCCAACGCGATGGCCACCACCATTTCCACCGGCGCCTTGCGACCCAAGACCGCGGTGGCGATGTCAGCGGCACTGAACCTCGTCGGTGCGTTTTTGTCGGTGGAGGTCGCCAAGACCATCTCCGGCGGGATCATCGACGAGAGTGCGGGCATCAGACCTGAAGTGATCTTCGCCGGCCTGGTCGGCGCCATCATCTGGAACCTGCTGACCTGGCTCGCGGGTCTCCCCTCCAGCTCCTCCCACGCGCTCTTCGGCGGTCTGATCGGCGCGACGCTGGTCTCCGTCGGTACGAACGGTGTGCACGGCGGGGCCGTGGTCATGAAGGTCCTGATCCCGGCGGTGGCCGCCCCGATCGTCGCCGGTCTGGCCTCCATGGCCGCCACCCGGCTCACCTACCGGCTGGCCAAGGGCCGCGCCGAGGCCGACACCGCCAAGGGCTACCGCGCCGGGCAGATCGCCTCGGCCGCCCTGGTCTCGCTCGCCCACGGCACCAACGACGCCCAGAAGACCATGGGTGTGATCACCCTCGCGCTGATCACCGGCGGCGTGGTCGCCCCGCACGCCGACCCGCCGATGTGGGTCATCGCCTCGGCCGGTCTGGCCATCGCGCTCGGCACGTACCTGGGCGGCTGGCGGATCATCCGCACGATGGGCAAGGGCATCACCGACATCCAGCCGCCGCAGGGCTTCGCCGCCCAGACCGGCGCCGCGGCCACCATCCTGGCCTCCTCCCACCTCGGCTTCGCGCTCTCCACCACCCAGGTCTGCTCCGGTTCCGTGATGGGTTCGGGTCTGGGCCGCAAGGGCGGTGTGGTGCGCTGGTCCACGGCCGGCCGGATGGTCGCCGCCTGGGCCCTGACGCTGCCGGCAGCCGGTGCGGTCGCGGCGGGCGCCGCGTTCCTGGCCAAGCAGGGCGACTGGGGCGTGGCCGCGGTGGCGGTCCTCGCGCTCGGCATCTGCGGCGCGATCTGGGCGGCCTCCCGGCGCAAGCCCATCGACCACACCAACGTCAACGAGGGTCCGGCCGCGGAGCCGGTGGGCGTGGTGACCGCCGCGCTGCGCACCGTCAGCCCTCCCCCGGCCGGCCAGCCGGCCCCGCAGGCCGACGCCTCCCAGGACTCCGAGGCGCCGGCGGCCGACGCCGACGCCCCCACCCCTCCCGCCCCGCGCGCCCAGGCCGCGACGGTCACCCGCTAGCGGCTCTCACCTAAGGAACACTGCATGAGCATCGACTGGGCAGCTCTCGGCCAGGTCTTCGGCGTCAGCCTCGTGGTGACGGTCGGGATCGTGGGCCTGTTCACCGTCGGCATCGTCGGCACCGCCGGCAAGACGGGCCAGGAGGGCGAGGCCACGGTGGCCACCGCCCCCGGTGCGGGCGCGCGAGCCGGTGCGGTGGCCGCCTTCGCCCTGTGCGCGGCGGCCGTGGCGTACGGCATCTATCTGATCGTCGCCGGCTGACGCGTCCGCCCACGGCGGCGGACGCACGGCGACACGGACGACACCCGAGGCGTCCGGTGGAACGCGGCAGCAGCCGCCTTCCACCGGGCGCCTCGTGCTGTGCCGGTCCGACAAGCCGGGCGCGGGGATCACCCCCGCCCGCTGAGCGCCTCGTCGGCCTCACGGGCCAGCGCGTCGGCGATCGCGGTACCGCCACGGCTGTTGAGGTACTCGGACACCCGGATCTGCACGACCTTGCTGAAGGTCTGGTAGTGCGCGCTGCGCGGACGGGGCTGGGCCGCCCGCAGCGCCGCGTACAGCGTCCGGGTGTACGGCGGCTCCTGGCCGGGCCACGGCGCCCGCTGCCCCGTGCCGTGCTCACCGCGCTCGGGCGGCAGCGGGCAGGCGGGCGCCTTGGCCGCCTCCCGGTACGACGAGTCACGGGTCGCGGCGAAGCCCCGCTCCAGCAGACAGCGTTCGCTGCCCGGGCTGGTCAGCGCCTCGATCAGGGCCCGCGCCCCGGCCGGCCGGCGGCTGCCCGCGGAGATCGCCAGATTCTGCCCGCCCAGGACGGACATCCGCCTGCCGTCGGTGGGGCGGGCCGGCAGCTCGGCGACCGCGAACTGCTTTCCGGGGGTGAGCTTCTCGGCGACCGAGGCGTACTCCACCGGCCAGTTGCGCATGAACAGGGCGCGGCCGTCGGCGAACCAGCGGCGGCTCTCCGTCTCGTCCATCGCCGTGGCCTCGTGCGGCATGATCGAGTCGAGCCGGTCCTTGACGTCGGCGACGCCCTGCTGGAGCGCGCCGACCTGCTCGCCCTTGGTGAAGCTCGGGGCGTCCGGGTCGCCGCCGTTGGCCCAGGCGGACTCCAGGGTGTTGACGGTCAGCCCCTCGTAGGGCCGCAGCTGGGCCACCATGCCGTACATCTTGGGGGCCTTGGCGCCCTTGCCTTCGCGGGCGAGCCGGCGGTTGTAGGCATCGGCCACCTGGCCGGCCACGTTCTTCAGCTCGCCCCAGTTGGAGGGCGGTTGGTCATAGCCGTATGCGTGGAGGAGGTCCTTGCGGTAGTACAGCAGCCCGGCGTCGCTGTTGAAGGGGACGCCCCAGATCTTGCCGTCGTGGTCGACGGTCTTGACCACGCTGTGGAGGAAGTCGCCGTCCAGGGCCGTGCCCCAGGGGCGGATGACCCCCGCCTCGGCGAACTCCGCGGTCCAGGCCACATCGAGGTTGAGCACGTCGTAGTCGCTGTTGCCGGACTGGCCCGCGGCCAGCAGCTGGCTGCGCTGGCCGTCGGCGGTGTCGGGGAGCTTGACGATCCGCACCGAGCGGCCGGTGCGCCGCTCGAAGGCCTCGATGAGGTCCTGGCGGACGCCCGTACTGCTGAGGTCGCTGCCGGTGGCGAAGACGATCGGCCCCTTCTCGGGGCCGGGCTGCGGGCCCGACGTACAGCCGCCGACCGCCGCCGTCAGCGTCAGGCAGAGCAGGGCGGCGGGCAGCGCGGCGCGCGGCGTCCTCACCGGCCCTCCCTGCCCGCGGTGCCGATGGAGGCGACCAGTCCGGCCAGCAGATCGGGGGCCTGCGGGCCGCCGGGCACGCACTGCCCCTTCGAGGCGCCGGCCAGCCCCTGGAGGACGAAGGTGTCGCAGCCGGACCGGCCCATCACCAGCGTCAGGACCGGCACCGCGGGCTTCTGCTTCAGCAGCGCGGTCAGGGTGCGCTCCACGCCCGCCGCACGCCCGGGTCCGCCGTCGTCCTCGTCCAGGATCAGCACGATGGCCTGATGGCCGACGGCCGACCTCTTCATCTCCCGTACGGCGGCGGTCAGCGCCTCCTCCATCGCGGCGCCGTGGTCGACCAGGGCGTCCGCTCCCCCCTTCGCGATCCGGTCCAGTGCGGCCTTTCCGGGCGCCGGGTCGGCGGTGCCGAGCGGGACGGCCCGGCGCACCGCCGCCGGATCACCCGGATGCGCGCGGTCCGGGAAGGTCCACAGGCCGTAGGTGTGGCGGTCGCCGACCATCTCCAGGACCCGGCCCGCGGCGCCGAGGGCGACGGGGAGCCTGCCGCCGTCGGCCATCGAGGTGGAGGCGTCCATCAGGATCAGCAGCCGGCTGGACTTCTGTGCCCGGTCGTAGTCGTCCAGTACCCGGGCGACCTGGTCGGCGCCGGCCGTGAAGGGGACGACGGGGGCGCCGAGGTCGGTGTTGGCGCGGCTGCTGCGCAACGGGGAGTCGGCGGCGGGCGCGGGCACCGTGCCGTCCTTGCCGGGCACCGCGCGGTAGCCGTGCTCGGTGAGGACGCGCTGTCCGCCGTCCGGGGCGCGCAGCCAGTCGGCGAAGCGGTCGGCCGCGGCCTGCCGGGGGGCGGCGTCCCCGGCGCCGTGCCAGTCGACCCGGATCAGCGGGTGGTCCAGGGCCGGGACGTTCTTGGGGTAGTAGGCGGCGTAGCGGTCGCCGGGGGGCGGCGCGGAGCCCAGGGCGGGGCAGCTGCCGATGGCGTGGCCGAGGTTGAAGTCGGCGAGGGACTTCTCGGACACCAGCGGCGCCGCGCGGGCGCCGCGGCCGGTGCCGGGGGTGCCCCCGGCGGCGTCGGGGCGCAGCGAGCACAGCAGCTCGGTGCTGCCGGCGTACTGGCTGCCCGGGGCGGAGAGCCGCTGCTCGGCGCTCTCGGCGAGGGTGGGGTCGGGGGCGCCGGACGAGTCGATGTGCGAGCCGTCGTTGGCGAGGTAGAGGCCGATGGTGTGCAGCAGTCCGGTGCCGGAGAGCACCGGGCTGGGGCGCAGCAGCCGCAGGTCGCGGTGTGCGCTGTCGGTGCCGGTGAGCAGTTCCTGCCAGGAGGCGCCGACGGGTTCGACGTCGGCGAGGCGTTCGGTGGCCGGGATGCCGACGACCAGCGGGCTGTAGGCGACCGGGCCGGTGTTGTGCAGGGTCGCGGGGGATCCGGTGGGCGGCATACCGCGACGGGCCTCCTCGTAGTCGGCGGTGGATTCGGGGACCCACAGGTCGGGTTGGGGTCCCGGCCGGTGGAGCGGGTCGGTGCCCTTGGCGTCCTGGAGGTCCTTGCCGGTGCCCTGGGCCTGGCCCTGCCAGCGGTCGGCGGCGGCGAAGCCCTGGTCGACCTGGTCCTTGGCGGCGGAGTAGACGGTGATCTGGGCGCGCCGGCAGCCCGCGGGCAGATCGTCCTCGCCGTGCAGCGGGCGGGTGTTGAGCTCGGACATCTCGTAGCCGAAGGCGGCCTGGCGCAGGGTGGGTTCGGCCTCCGGGGCGGTGAGCAGCCGCAGTTCGAGGGCGGGCGGGCAGTCCGGCGGCGGGCGCAGCGCGTGCAGGGTGAGCAGTGTGGCGGCGGTGAGCGCGAGGACGGTGCCCAGCGAGAGCAGGAGCCGCAGCCGGCGCCGGAGGTGCTGGTTGAACCAGCGGCGTAAGCGGACCCGCGGCGGCGTCGGGAGCCGGACCTCTGGGGTGGCGAAGGACAGGACGACGTCGTCGAGGGTGTTCTGCTTCGCGGAGCGCGGCTCCCAGACGTCGCCCATCGGGGTCCGCTCGTCGGCGAGCCGGGTGCGCAGCTCCCGTACGAGGTCCTCGAAGGCGACGAAGCGCCGCCCGGGGATGCCGTGTTCGAGGACCTCCACCATGGCCCGGGTGAAGAGGCTGCCGCCGGCCGGTTCGTCGCCGCTGAAGATCCGGCGGTTGGGCTGGGCGGCCATCAGCAGCGACATGGGCTTGCGCAGGGAGTGGAAGGCTCCGTCGGCGTTGCCGGCGTAGCAGCACTCCAGGACGATCACGATGCGCTCGGCCCGTGCGTTGTCGAGGCAGGAGAGCACCATGTCCTGCCAGGAGACGGTGGTGTGGCTCTGCCGGGGCACGGAGGCGCCGACCATCAGCTGCAGATCGCCGCCGTCGCTGCGGACCCGGCCGTGGCCGGAGAAGTGCACCAGCAGCAGACCGCGCGCCTCGTCGGCGGCGGTCTTGAGGGCCTGTCCCAGCTCCCAGGGCTCCGTGGGGCGGCAGACCGTGACCTCGTCGGCGGTGAACAGGTCGGTGGCGGTCAGTGCCCGCCGCAACTCGGGGGCGTTGTCCTCCACCGCGGGCAGGCCGGTCAGCGTGGTGTAGTCGTGGACACAGACCAGCAGCGCCCGGTTGATCTTTCCCCGCGCGTCGTATTCGGACATCCGGGTCAGCCCTCGCCGGTGCCGCCCCCGCGCGTCGGTCCGCCCGGATCGGGGCGTTCGGTGTCGCCGACCGCCTGCAGCTCACCGCCCGTGCCGGCGTCGACGGCGGGCGCCTCGCCCTCGGCCCGCTCCTCCTTGCGGCGCCGCAGCCACTCGCGCAGGGCGATGCCCAGCCCCTTGGTGACCTCGGCGGCGACCGCGCCGACGATCACCAGGATCAGGTCGTCCACTCCCACGGCCATGTCGCCCGGTCCGGCCGGGTCGGCACCGCCGGTGCCGGCCGCTTCGTGGGCGGGGCGCGGCCGCTGCTCCCAGGCGTGTTCCCGGCGGCTCAGCCACGGTTCGCGCTCCAGCCACACCTGGAGGTCGTCGATGTCCTGCTGCGGATTGTTCGTCCCCGTGATCCTGATGCGGATCTCGTGATGACCGGCGCTCTCCGGCATCCCCCAGCCCCCTTCCGGCGGCCCCTTCGCCACCGTGCAACTGATAGTGACGTGGGATCAGGGGCACAGGCAACCGTCTGTGACGCGGCCGCCACCCTGTGGCGTGTGCCACAGCGCGTGCCACGGGGCAGCGTCGCAGGTCAAGGGTGAGTTGACGGGCCTTCGCAGGGCGTGGTGGACTGCCGGAGCCAATCGGCGACAGATGAGGAAGTCCGGTGAGAATCCGGCGCGGTCCCGCCACTGTCACCGGGGAGCGTTCCTCCAGCGAAGGCCACGGTCCGCCTCGCGTACGCCTGACGGCGTACCAGGACTGGAAGGCCGGGGGCCACGCCGATCCGGGAGCCAGGAGACTCCTGTCGCCGTCACGTCGAGCCAGGGCGCGGACCCTGAGTGAGGACATACCGCCATGCCCGGCCGCCCTTCGAGAGCACCACTGCACGGCCCCGCAGGGCCCCTTCGAGGCCTGACGGCGGCCTGACCCGATGCGCGGCGAACACGCGGGATACGCGTGCGGCGCGGCCCTGGGCTTTCTCGCCGACCTGATCGCGGCGGATCCGCGGCGCGGCCATCCGGTGGCCGCGTTCGGCCGGGCCGCGGGCGCCGTGGAGCGCCGGCTGTGGCGCGACCACCGCGGGTACGGCGCGGCACATGCCGTGCTGTGCGCGGGCGGTGCGGCCGCCGGGGCCGCCCTGCTGCGGCGCGCCGCGGGACGCTCCCGCGGGGCCCGCGTCGCGCTGACCGCGGCGACGGTCTGGGCCGTGCTGGGCGGCACCTCGCTGGGCCGGGAGGCACGGGCCGTCGGCGGGGCGCTCACGGCGGGCGACCTGGACGTGGCCCGGGAGCGGCTGCCGCATCTGTGCGGGCGTGATCCGCAGGCGCTGGACGGGCCTCAGTTGGCCCGCGCGGTGGTGGAGTCGGTCGCCGAGAACACCTCGGACGCGGTGGTGGGTGCCCTGGTGTGGGGCGCGCTCGGCGGGGTGCCCGGCCTGGTGGCGTTCCGTGCGGTGAACACGCTGGACGCGATGGTGGGTCACAAGTCGCCGCGCTACCGCCGCTTCGGCTGGGCCTCGGCCCGGCTCGACGACCTCGCCGGCTGGCCCGGCTCCCGGCTGACCGCCACCCTGGCCGTGCTCGCCGGCCCCGACCGGCGCGGCGCGCTGCGGGCCTGGCGGGCCGACGGCGGGGCGCACCCGAGCCCCAACGCGGGCCCGGTGGAGGCGTCGTTCGCGGGTGCGCTGGGCGTACGGCTGGGCGGCACGCTGGCGTACGGCGGGCGGGTCGAGCACCGCCCGGTGCTCAACGGCGGGGCGCGGCCGGTCGCGGCCGGCGACATCGAGCGGGCGGTACGGCTGTCGCGGAAGGTGAGCGCGCTGGCGCTGGCGACGACGGTGGCAGGACGGCTGGTGGCGGGCGCGGTGCGGCACAGGAGCGCGGCGGCGCGCCGCGGGAGCGGGAGGAAGAGCCGGTGAACGGGCGGAGCAAGGCGTCCGGCGGGACCGTCGGCGGGGGCCTGTTGGTGGCCGGTACGACGTCGGACGCCGGCAAGAGCGTGGTGACGGCGGGAATCTGCCGCTGGCTGGTACGGCAGGGCGTGCGCGTGGCGCCCTTCAAGGCGCAGAACATGTCGCTGAACTCGTTCGTCACGCGCGAGGGCGCGGAGATCGGCCGGGCCCAGGCGATGCAGGCCGCCGCGGCGCGGGTGGAGCCGACCGCGCTGATGAACCCCGTGCTGCTCAAGCCGGGCGGCGACCGCAGCAGCCAGGTGGTGCTGCTGGGCAAGCCGGTCGGTGAGCTCAGTGCCCGTGGCTACCACGCGGGCCGGCAGGAGCAGTTGCTCGGCACGGTGACCGACTGCCTGGCCGAGCTGCGGCGTACCCATGACGCGGTGATCTGCGAGGGCGCCGGCAGCCCCGCCGAGATCAACCTGCGGCGCACCGACATCGTCAACATGGGCATCGCCCGGGCCGCCCGGATACCGGTCGTCGTGGTCGGCGACATCGACCGCGGCGGGGTGTTCGCGTCCTTCTTCGGCACCACCGCGCTGCTGTCGAAGGAGGACCAGGCGCTGGTGGCGGGGTACCTCGTCAACAAGTTCCGGGGCGATGTGACGCTGTTGGAGCCCGGCCTGGAGATGATGCGGCGCCTGAGCGGGCGGCCGACGCTGGGCGTGCTGCCCTTCGCGCACGGGCTGGGCATCGACGAGGAGGACGGCCTGCGGGTGTCTCTGCGCGGCACGGTGCGCGAAAGCGTGGTGGCGCCGCCGCACGGCGCCGATGTGCTGCGGGTCGCGGTCGCCGCCGTACCGCTGATGTCGAACTTCACGGACGTGGACGCGCTGGCCGCCGAACCGGGCGTGGTGGTGCGGTTCGTGGACCGGGCCGAGGAGCTGGCCGACGCGGATCTGGTGGTGCTGCCGGGGACCCGGGGCACGGTGCGGGCGCTTGCGTGGCTGCGCGAGCGCGGCCTGGCGGACGCGATCGCCCGCCGGGCCGCCGAGGGCCGCCCGGTGCTGGGCGTCTGTGGCGGCTTCCAGATGCTGGGCGAGCGCATCGAGGACGAGGTCGAGTCGAAGGCGGGCACGGTCGAGGGGCTGGGGCTGCTGCCCGTACGGGTGCGGTTCGCGGCGGAGAAGACCCTCGCGCGGCCGGCCGGGCGGGCGCTGGGCGAGCCGGTGGAGGGGTACGAGATCCACCACGGCGTCGCCGAAGTGACCGGCGGCGAGGCGTTCTTCTCCGATGACGAAGGGCACGGCCTGGACGGCTGCCGGGTCGGCTCCGTGTGGGGCACGCACTGGCACGGCTCGCTGGAGAGCGACGGCTTCCGCCGGGCGTTCCTGCGGCGGGTGGCGGCCGACGCGGGGCGGGCCTTCGTGCCGGCCCCCGACACCCGCTTCGCCGCGCTGCGCGAGGAGCAGCTGGACCGGCTGGGCGATCTGATCGAGGAGCACGCGGACACGGACGCGCTGTGGCGGCTGATCGAGGAAGGGGTGCCGGAGGGGCTGCCGTTCGTGCCTCCGGGGGCGCCATGAGGGGTACGCATGGGACGGATCGGGCCGGCGACGTGGAGGATGACAAGGCATGACAACGGTGCACAACACGACCCCGCAGTACCCCTTCACCGCGGTCGTCGGGATGGACGATCTGCGGCTGGCGCTGCTGCTCAACGCGGTGAGCCCCGCGGTCGGCGGGGTGCTGGTGCGCGGCGAGAAGGGCACCGCCAAGTCCACCGCGGTGCGCGCGCTGTCGGCCCTGATGCCGGCCGTCGACGTGGTCGGCGGCTGCCGCTTCGCCTGCGCGCCCACCGCACCCGACCCCGGCTGCCCTGACGGGCCGCACGAGCCGGGCGCCGTCGAGCAGCGCCCGACGCGCATGGTCGAGCTGCCCGTCGGCGCCTCCGAGGACCGGCTGGTCGGCGCGCTGGACATCGAACGGGCCCTGTCGGAGGGTGTGAAGGCCTTCGAGCCGGGACTGCTGGCGGACGCGCACCGCGGCATCCTGTACGTCGACGAGGTCAACCTCCTCCACGACCACCTGGTGGACCTGCTGCTGGACGCCGCCGCCATGGGCGCCTCCTACGTCGAGCGTGAGGGCGTCTCGGTACGGCACGCGGCCCGCTTCCTGCTCGTGGGCACCATGAACCCCGAAGAGGGCGAGCTGCGGCCGCAGTTGCTGGACCGGTTCGGGCTCACGGTCGAGGTCGCGGCCTCGCGCGAGCCGGAGCAGCGGGTGGAGGTGGTCCGCCGGCGGCTGGCGTACGACGCGGACCCGGCCGGCTTCGCGGCGCGCTGGGCGGCCGAGGAGGACGGGTTGCGCGCGCGCATCGCCGCCGCCCGGGAGCTGCTGGCGCACGTGGTGCTGGGGGACGCGGCGCTCCGCCAGATCGCGGCGACCTGTGCCGCCTTCGAGGTGGACGGGATGCGCGCGGACATCGTGATGGCGCGCACCGCCACGGCCCTGGCCGCCTGGGCGGGGCGCACGGACGTCCAGGAGGAGGACGTCCGGCAGGCGGCGCTGCTGGCGCTGCCGCACCGCCGGCGCCGCAATCCGTTCGACGCCCCCGGCCTGGACGAGGACAAGCTCGACCGGACGCTGGAGGAGTTCGGCGGGGCGGACGAGGGCGCCGACGGCGAGGACGACCCGGAGCCGGACGGTCCGGACGGCGGCCCCGACGGGGGCGGTCCGGGCGGTGCGCCGCCGCCTCAGGAGGGCGGGCCGCAGGAGTCGGCGCAGCAGCCGGAGGCCGAACTGCCGCACCAGCAGGAGCGCCAGGCCCCGCAGGCCCCCGAGTCCCCTCAGGCGCCCGAGACATCAGAGCCCGAGCCCCGGCCTCAGGCGGGCGCGGCCGGTGAGAAGCCGGCCGTCAGGGCCGCCGAGCCGTTCCGGACGCGCCGGCTGGACGTACCGGGCCTGGGCGAGGGCGCCGACGGCCGCCGCTCCCGTGCCCGTACCGCGCACGGCCGGACGACCGGGGCCCGCCGCCCCCGGGGCGCCCTGGGCAAGCTGCACCTGGCCGCGACCGTGCAGGCCGCGGCGCCGCATCAGCACGCGCGCGGGCGGCGGGGCAGCGGCCTGGTCGTGCGCAGGGACGATCTGCGCGAGGCGGTGCGCGAGGGCCGCGAGGGCAATCTCGTGCTGTTCGTCGTGGACGCGTCCGGTTCGATGGCGGCGCGCAAGCGGATGAGCGCGGTCAAGGGCGCGGTGCTCTCGCTGCTGCTGGACGCCTACCAGCGGCGCGACAAGATCGGCATGATCACCTTCCGGGGCGCCGGCGCCGAGCTGGCGCTGCCCCCGACGTCGTCGGTCGAGGCGGGCGCCGCGCGCCTGGAGCAGCTGCCGACGGGCGGCCGGACGCCGCTGTCGGAGGGTCTGCTGCGGGCCCACGAGGTACTGCGGGTGGAGCGGATGCGGGACGCCTCGCGCCGCCCCCTGCTGGTGGTCGTCACCGACGGGCGGGCGACCGGCGGCCCCGAGCCGGTCGCGCGGGCCGCTCGTGCCGCCCGGCTGCTGGCCGCCGAGGGCACCGCCTCGGTGGTCGTGGACTGCGAGGCGGGCCCGGTGCGGCTGGGGCTCGCGGGCGAACTGGCCCGGG
Organism: Streptomyces sp. NPDC043738; assembly: GCF_056436545.1. Lineage (NCBI taxonomy): Bacteria > Bacillati > Actinomycetota > Actinomycetes > Kitasatosporales > Streptomycetaceae > Streptomyces > Streptomyces sp. NPDC043738. The sequence goes on from NZ_JBWKCJ010000028.1 coordinate 74,207, forward strand.
AGCTGCAGGGCACGGCCGTCACCCTCGACGAGCTGCGCGCGGACAGCGTCTCCGCGCTCGTACGGACCGTGCGGGGCAACAGGACCGATCACGCCAACAGGAAGGCCGCGTAATGCCGCAGGGACAGCCGTCCGTCGTACCGAACGACGGGCTCACCACCCGCCAGCGCCGCAACCGCCCGCTGGTCTTCGTCCACACCGGCCAGGGCAAGGGCAAGTCCACCGCCGCCTTCGGGCTGGCGCTGCGCGCCTGGAACCAGGGCTGGCCGGTCGGGGTGTTCCAGTTCGTGAAGTCGGCGAAGTGGAAGGTCGGCGAGGAGCGGGCGCTGAAGGTGCTCGGCGACTCCGGCGAGGGCGGCACCGTCGCCTGGCACAAGATGGGCGAGGGCTGGTCCTGGGTGCAGCGCGACATCGCCTCCAGTGAGGACGCGGCGCGCGAGGGCTGGGAGCAGGTCAAGCGGGACCTCGCCGCGGAGACCTACAAGCTGCTGGTGCTCGACGAGTTCGCCTACCCGCTGAAGTGGGGCTGGATCGACACCGAGGAGGTGGTGTCGGTGCTGCGCGACCGCCCCGGTACGCAGCATGTCGTCATCACCGGGCGCGGCGCCCCCCAGCCCCTGCTGGACTTCGCCGACCTGGTGACGGACATGACGAAGGTCAAGCACCCCATGGACGCGGGGCAGAAGGGCCAGCGGGGCATCGAATGGTGAGCCGGGCATGAGCAACGGGTCGATTCCGCGGCTGGTAATCGCCGCGCCGTCGTCGGGCGCGGGCAAGACGACGGTGGCCACCGGCCTGATGGCGGCGTTCGCCGAGGCCGGGCTCACGGTGTCGCCGCACAAGGTGGGTCCCGACTACATCGACCCCGGCTACCACTCCCTGGCGACCGGCCGCCCCGGCCGCAATCTGGACGCCTACCTGTGCGGCCCGGACCGGATCGCGCCGCTGTTCCTGCACGGCGCGGCGGGCGCCGATCTCGCGCTCGTCGAGGGCGTGATGGGGCTGTTCGACGGGGCGTCGGGGATGGGCGAGCTGTCGTCCACGGCGCAGGTCGCCAAGCTGCTGCGGGCGCCGGTGGTGCTGGTGGTGGACGCGTCCTCGCAGTCGAGGTCGGTGGCCGCGCTGGTGCACGGCTTCGCGTCGTGGGACCCGGAGGTGCGGCTGGCCGGGGTGATCCTCAACAAGGTCGGCTCGGACCGCCACGAGGAGCTGCTGCGCGAGGCGATGGACTCCTCCGGGGTGCCGGTGCTGGGCGCGCTGCGCCGCGACGGGCGGGCCGGTACGCCGTCGCGCCATCTGGGGCTGGTGCCGGTCGCCGAACGGCGGGCCGAGGCACTTCAGTCGGTGCGCGAACTGGCCGCACGGGTGCGCGCGGGCTGCGACCTCGATGCGCTGCTGGCGCTGGCCCGTACGGTGCCGGAGCTGCCGGACGCGCCGTGGGATCCGGCGGCGGAGGTGGCGGCGACGGGCACCGGGACGGCGGGCGGCGCCGCGAAGACGCCGCTGATCGCCGTCGCCGGCGGCGCCGCGTTCACCTTCTCGTACGCCGAGCACGCCGAGCTGCTGGCCGCCGCGGGCGCCGAGGTGGCTCCCTTCGACCCGCTGCGGGACGAGCAACTGCCGCCCGGCACCGACGGGTTGGTGATCGGCGGCGGCTTCCCCGAGGTGTATGCGCCGGATCTGTCGGCGAACGCCCCGCTGCGCGCCGCGGTGGCCGAACTGGCCGCCTCCGGGGCGCCGGTGTCCGCCGAGTGCGCCGGGCTGCTGTACCTCTCCCGCGCGATCGACGGGAAGCCGATGTGCGGGGTGCTGCCCGCCGAGGCCCGGATGACCGAGCGGCTCACCCTCGGCTACCGGGAGGCGGTGGCGCTGCGGGACAACGCGCTGGCCGCGGCCGGGACGCGGGTGCGCGGCCATGAGTTCCACCGTACGGTCCTGGAGCCGGGCGCGGGTGCGGAGCCGGCGTGGGGGCTGACCCACCCCGAGCGGCGCGTGGAGGGCTTTGTGACCGGTGGGGTGCATGCGTCGTATCTGCATGTGCACTGGGCGGCGGAGCCGTCGCTGGCCGGACGGCTGGCGACGAGCGCGGCGCGGGGCGCGGCGGCGTACGGGGCCGTGCGGTGAGGGGCGCCGCCGCGGCCGGTGCGCCCGCCGTCCTCGACCACCTCGTCTACGCCACGCCCGACCTGGAGGGCACCGTCGCCGAGGTCGCGGAGCTGACCGGTGTGCGTCCGGTGCGCGGCGGCAGCCATCCGGGCCGGGGCACCCGCAACCATCTGCTGGACCTGGGGGGCGGGGCGTACTTCGAGATCGTCGGGCCCGACCCGGAGCAGCCGGCGCCGGCCGGGCCGCGATGGTTCGGCATCGACGCGCTGACCGGACCGCGGCTGGTCACCTGGGCGGTGCGGGTCACCGGGATCGCCGACCGGGTCGCCGAGGCCCGGGCCCGCGGTGCGGACCCGGGCGATCCGGCGGCGATGGCCCGGCGGACCCCCGAAGGCGGCCGGATCGCCTGGCAGCTGACGCCTCCGGAGCGGGCCCGGGGCCTGTCGCCCTTCCTGCTCGACTGGGGCGAGGCCCCGCATCCGTCCGGCAGCGGACTGCCGCGGGTCCCGCTGGTCTCGCTGCGCGCCACGCACCCCGACCCCGGGGCGGCCCGGAACGCGCTGGCGGCGCTCGGCGTCCGGTGGCCGGGTGAGCCGATCGCGGCCGGCCCCGCCGCGCAGCTCACCGCGGTCCTGGAGGGCCCGCACGGGCTGGTGGCCTTCGGCCGGGGGGCCGGCGCGCCATGAGCCGCCGGGCGGCCGACCGCGCCGGCGGGCCCGGTGCGCCCCTGATCGCCGGTGTGGGCGCGAGCCGCGGCGTCCCGGTCGGCGAGGTGCTGGACCTGATCACGGCCGCACGGGCGGCGGCGGGACTGGCGGACCGGCCGGTCGCGGCGCTGGCGACGGTGGCCGCCAAGGCCGCCGAGCCGGGGCTGGCCGGGGCCGCGCGCCGCCTCGGCGTGCCGCTGCTGTCGTTCCCGGCGGCGGCGCTGGCGGCCGTACGGGTACCGGATCCGTCGCCGGCCGCGGCCGCCGCCGTCGGCACGCCGAGCGTGGCCGAGGCGGCCGCGCTGCTGGCCGCGGGGCCGGGCGCCGAACTGGTGGCGGGCAAGCGGAAGTCGGCGCCGCCCGGCCGGCCGGCCCGTGCCACCTGCGCGCTCGCGGCGCCGGCAGTAACGGAGAACGGTGTGCTTACCGCTGGTAGGGAGGGAGCGGCCACCGCTCCGATCACGGGTGCCGATATCGTCATGACCTCCCTCAACCCGCCCCGCCGTGGCCCGGGCCGGCGGACGGGGGTCATCGGCGACGAAGCACCCACGGCGCAACACCGGCACCAAGGAGACTCAGTGACCACCCCTCCCGCACTGCTCATCGCCGGTCACGGCACCCGTGACGAGGACGGGGCCGAGGCCCTCCGCGCCCTGGTGCACCAGCTCGCCGCGCGCCACCCCGACGTGCTCGTCGCCGGCGGGTTCTTCGGTCTGCCGGGTGCGCCGATGCCGCTGGACGACGCCGTCGACGAGCTGGCCGAGCGGGGCGCGGCCCGCGTCGCCGCCGTACCGCTGCTGCTGACCCCGACCGGGCCGGGCGGTCCGACGCTGCCCGAGGCACTGGAGCGGGCGGCCCTGCGCCACCCGGGACTCGGCTTCGCCTGCAGCGCCGAGCCGGGCCCGCACCCCCGGCTGCTGCAGGCGCTGGAGCAGCGGCTGGACGACGCGTTGGGCAGCGGCGCCCGCCGGCCCCAGGACCGGGCCCGTACGACGGTGCTCCTGGTGGGGCGCGGGGCGAGCGATCCCTACGCCAACGCCGAGGTCGCACGGGCCGCGCGGCTGCTGTGGGAGGGGCGCGGCTTCGCGGGCGTGGAGACCGCGTTCGTCACGCAGGCGGCGCCCGATGTGCCGATGGGTCTGGACCGGTGCCGGGCGCTGGCCGCGGCCGCCCCTGCAGCGGACGGCCCGAACCGGATCGTGGTCCTGCCGTACTTCTTCTTCCCCGGCGGCCTGTTCGAGCGGCTGTGCATGCAGACCGAGGGCTGGGCCGCGGCGCACCCCAACACCGAGGTGTACGGCGCGCAGGCGATCGGCACCGGCGCCGAGGTGGCCGAGGTGGTCATGGAGCGCTACCGCGAGACGGTGGCGGGCGGTGCGGCGTGGCCGTCCGCCGCGGTGGCGGCGCGCGCCGGGGAACGGTGAGCATGCCCGCTTCCACCGAGTCGGTACGGCTGCGGGGGCCCGGCACCGACGTCCCGTCCCCCGAGCCCGATCTGCGCCATCACGGCGACGCCGAGGTGCGGGGCGCGGACGCCGGGCTGACGGATCTGGCGGTCAACGTCCGCACCGGTACTCCCCCGGCCTGGCTGAAGGACCGCATCGCCGCGTCCCTGGACGGTCTCGCCGCGTACCCGGACGGGCGGCCGGCCCGCCGCGCGGTCGCCGCACGGCACGGGCTGCCCGCCGAGCGGGTGCTGCTGACCTCGGGCGCCGCGGAGGCGTTCGTCCTGATCGCGCGGGCCCTGCCGGCCCGTCGGCCGGTGGTGGTGCATCCGCAGTTCACCGAGCCGGAGGCGGCGCTGCGGGACGCCGGGCACGACGTCGGGCGGGTGCTGCTCGACGAGCGGGACGGCTTCCGGCTGGATCCGGAGGCGGTGCCGCGGGACGCGGATCTGGTCGTCGTCGGCAACCCCACCAATCCGACGTCCGTACTGCACCCCGCGGCGGTGCTGGCGCGGCTGGCGCGGCCGGGCCGGACGCTGGTGGTGGACGAGGCGTTCATGGACGCGGTGCCCGGCGAGCGGGAGTCGCTGGCCGCGCGCACGGATCTGCCCGGGCTGGTGGTGCTGCGCAGTCTCACCAAGACCTGGGGGCTGGCGGGGCTGCGGATCGGCTATGTGCTGGCCGCCCCGGACACCGTCGCCGTCCTGGAGCGGGCGCAGCCGCTGTGGCCGGTCTCCAGCCCGGCGCTGGCCGCCGCCGAGGCGTGCTGCGCGCCCGGGGCGCTGGCGGAGGCCGCCGCGGCGGCCGAGGAGATCGCCGCGGACCGGGCCCATCTGCTGGCCCGGCTGGGCGAGTTCGGGCAGATCCGGGTGGCCGGTCCGGCGGCGGGCCCGTTCCTGCTGATCCGGCTGCCGGGGGCGGCGGAGGTACGGACCGGGCTGCGCGAACGCGGCTTCGCGGTGCGCCGGGGCGACACCTTCCCCGGGCTGGGCCCGGACTGGCTGCGGCTGGCGGTACGGGACCGCGCGACGACGGACCGCTTCGCCGCGGCGCTGGCGGAGGTCCTCGGGCGGCTCTAAGGCGCTTGCCGTGCCGGCTCCTGCGCCGGCCCCGGCGGCACGGAGGTGATCCGGGCCAGATGTCCGGCGGCCGACTCCGCCAGGGTGCGCACCGCCGGGTGCCAGGGACGGGACTGCGGTCCGGTCAGCACCAGCCGGCGCGAGGTCTGCGGCTCCAGCGGGAGCAGCACCAGATCCGGGGGGATCAGCGAGCGGGAGACCTCGGACAGCACGGTCACGCCGATACCGGCCTGCACCATGCTGATCAGGGTCGCCAGGTCCCGTACCCGGTGCGCGGGGGTGAAGCGCAGCCCGGCCAGGCTGTGGATCGTGCGGATGCGGGCCTCACAGCCGTTGGGCGAGATCAGGAACTGGTCGTCCTCCAGGTCGCGGATGTCGACGGCCGGCTCGTCCGCCAGGGGGTGGTCGCGCGGCAGCAGGGCACGGTAGCCGTCCATGGCGAGCTGGATGCCGGGGCCGGGCGGAGGGTCGATCAGCACGGCGGCGTCGGCGGTCCCCTCCTCCAGCCAGGTCGCCACTTCGGCGCTGTCCCCCTCGAAGACCCGCACCGTGATCCGCGGCTGGTCCTCGCGCCAGTGCCGCAGCAGGCCGGGGACCAGCCCCTGGCAGACCGTCGGTGTGGAGGCCAGCCGCACCGTGCCGGTCATGGTCTCGCCGGCGTCGGCCGCGATCTGCTCCACGGACCGGGCCGCCGACAGCGCGATACGGGCGTGCGGCAGCACCCGTTCGCCGAGCGCCGTGGTCCGCACCGGGGAGGCGCGGACCAGCAGCGGGGCGGTCAGCTCGCGTTCGAGGGAGGCGACGGCGTGCGACACCGCGGACTGGCTCAGGCCCAGCTCGGCGGCGGCCGCGCTGAAGCCGCCCGCGTCGACGACGGCGAGGAAGGCCCTCAGCTGGGCGAGGTTCACGGTCATGCGGCGGCCTCATATACCTATGACATCCATGCGTTGGATCTATGGTGCCAGGTTGGCGAGGCTTGCTCCGTGCCGCCCGACCGGGCGGACGCGGACCAGCATCTGCCGAGGAGAGACATGCCGTACTTCCGGGTGACCGTCACCGACCCCGACCTGCCCACCGACGTCCGGCGCGCCGTCGCCGAGGGGCTGACCGAGCTGGCGGTCTCGGTCCTGGGCAAGTCCGCCGCGCGCACCATCGTCCACGTCGACACGGTGCCGGCCGGCAGCTACTTCGTCGCCGGCAGGCCCCTGACCGGCGGCCGCGACGCGCACGTGGAGGCGAGCCTCACCCTCGGCACGAACAGCGCCGCCCAGAAGGCCGCCTTCATCGCCCGGGCCGGTGCGCTGCTGTCGGAGCTCCTCGGCCCGCTCGCCCGGTGCGGGGTCGCCCTGCACGAACTGCACCCCGAGAGCTACGGCTATCAGGGGGTGACCCAGTTCGACCACTACCGCCGGGCCGGGGACGCACCGGCCGCCCCGGCCGCCCGCTGAGCCGCCGGCGGCCGGGCCGCACGGCAGGCGGGGTGGGCCGTCACGCACCGCCTCCGGCACATGACGGCGCACCCCGGGCCGTACCCCGCACACGGCGCCCCCACAGCACCGGCACGGGGTACGGGGCTGTCAGCCGCGGCCGCCCTGCGGTGCGGCGGCGCGGCGGCGGCGTGCGTAGACGGTCGATCCGGCGCCCGCGGCGAGCAGCAGGGCCGCGCCGCCGGCCAGGTACGGGGTGGCCGAACTGCCGCCGGTCTCCGCGAGGTTGTGGGAGTCGGCCCCGGAGCCGGTCCCGGTCACCTCGGTGCCGCCACCGGCCGGCTTGCTGCCACCGGCCGGCTTGCTGCCGCCGTCCGGCTGCGTCGGGCCGCCGCTGCCGCCGGAGCCGCCCTGCTCGGGCGGCTTGCCGTGCGGGGCGGTGCAGGTGGCCCGGGCGAGGGTGACCTTGCCGCGCACGTCGGCGACGTTCAGCTTCAACGGATTGACCGAGACGTTCAGTTCGAGCGCGGTGGCCGCGGCGCTCCGCTCCGCGACGCTCTTCTTGGACAGGTCGAGCCGCACCTCGCCGACGCCCGGCACCTTGACCTCGGTCGTGCCGCCCGCCGTGAGCGTGACCTTCTTGCCCAGGACGCGGACGTCGCCCAGCACATTGGACTCGGCGCGGGGCCGCTCGCCCGCCTCGCACACCGCCTTGGCGGTGACCTGCTGGACCTCGATCAGGGACAGCAGCGGCAGACCGGGCAACCGGACCTTGGCGTGCACCAGGTTGGCGTAGCCCTCGGACCTGCGGCGGTCGGCGGTGGCCCGTGCGGTGGCGACGTCGGCGCGCAGCACACTGAACGGCCTGCCCTTGTCGACGCCGTCAAGGTCGACGCTGAGCGCGGTCTTCTCGGCGGAGGCCGGCGCGCGCACCTCGTTCAGGGCGGCGTTCAGCGGGACGTCGGCCGCCTTGTCGAGCAGGCCGACGCTCAGCCCGGTGCGCAGCACGACCGCGCCGGCCGTGCCGCGGGTCGAGCCGTGGTCTCCGGTGGCGTGCGCGGGGGCGGCACCGAGCAGCACGGCGGGGCCGGCCGTCAGTGCGGTGGCGACGACGGTCGCGGCGAGGCGCCTGGGCATGCCGGAGAAGTAGGTGGGACTGGTGGACACGTGTGTGGAACCCCCACGAGAGAGATGGAGCCGCCGACCGCGCCAATGGGGGACATCACGCGGGCCGGCGACCTCGACCCGCACATCGTGTCCGCACCGAGGGTGAACGGGCAGCCACGCGAGGTTAGTTCATCCCAATGGGTGGTTTTCGCGCCTTCATTCGATTCCCGCGGCACGGTGCATCACCCGCGTCACAGCCGCCCCACCGACCGGGCGATCCGGGTTGACCGGCGCGATCCACCCCGTCCACCACGCCAGGCGTCACGGTTGACGGCGTCGACGCCGCGGGCGGCGCCGTGCGGCCGCGCACGGCGAGGGGCCGGACCCGTCCGGCCCCGGCCCCTCGGACCGCACACACGGGCGCCGCTAGCCGACGACCTGCCCCCGCAGCACCACCCTGCGGGGCGCCGCCAGTACCCGTACGTCCTCGCGCGGGTCGCTCTCGTAGACCACCAGGTCCGCCGGAGCGCCCTCGGTCAGGCCGGGCCGGCCGAGCCAGTCCCGCGCGCCCCAGGTGGTGGCCGACAGCGCGGCCACGGCGGGCAGACCGGCCCTGGTCAGCTCGACGACCTCGTCGGCCACCAGGCCGTGGGCGAGCGACCCCCCGGCGTCGGTGCCGGCGAACACGGGCACACCGGCGTCGTACGCGGCCCGCACGGTGTCGTAGCGGCGTGCGTGGAGGCGTCGCATGTGGTCCGCCCAGCGCGGGAACTTCGCCTCGCCGCCGTCCGCGAGCCGCGGGAAGGTGGCGATGTTGACGAGGGTGGGGACGATGGCCACGCCCCGCTCGGCGAAGAGCGGGATGGTGTCCTCGGTGAGTCCGGTGGCGTGCTCGATGCAGTCGATGCCGGCCTCGACCAGCGGCGCGAGGGTCTCCTCGGCGAAGCAGTGGGCGGTCACCCGGGCGCCGAGCCGGTGTGCCTCGGCGATGGCCGCCTCGACCGCGCCGCGGGGCCAGCACGCGGAGAGATCGCCCGTGGAGCGGTCGATCCAGTCCCCGACGAGCTTGACCCAGCCGTCGCCGCGGCGGGCCTCCTGGGCGACGTAGGCGACCAGGTCCTCGGGCTCGATCTCATGCGCGTAGTTGCGGATGTAGCGCCTGGTACGGGCGATGTGGCGGCCGGCGCGGATGATCCGGGGCAGGTCGTCGCGCTCGTCGACCCAGCGGGTGTCGGAGGGCGACCCGGCGTCGCGGATCAGCAGGGTGCCGGCGTCACGGTCGGTGAGCGCCTGCTTCTCGCTGGTCGGCGCGTCCACCGGGCCGTGCGCGTCCAGACCCACATGGCAGTGGGCGTCGACCAGGCCCGGCAGCGCCCAGCCCTCGACCGTGGTGGCATCGCGTGCCAGGGCCGGCCGGTCGAACGTCACCCGGCCGCCGACGACCCACAGCTCGTCGCGCACGTCGTCCGGCCCGACGAGGACCCTCCCCTTGAGGTGCAGCACCGCACCTTCACTCATGGACGTCATACAGGCACTTTAGGCGGCCCGACCGGGCGGTCGGGCCGGGGTGGTCGAGCCTCGGTCGAGCGGTTGTCCGGGCGGACCGGCGAGCCGCGGCCACGGGCCGGTCGACTGGTCGTCCGGGCCGCGGCGGCAGGCCCGGCCGGCCCCTTCCGCGGCGGATTCCACCCACGTTTCGCCGGACGTTTCACCAAAACCGGCCGCATGTTCTTGCAGGCCTTGTCATGAGTCTTGCCACGGCCTTGCCGGGCGGGTTTCCTGGGCTTCCGGCAGGGCCACTGAAGGCGAATTCCCAATTTCTTCGACGCGTAGCCTTCCGTATTCTTCTGCCCGCTTTTCCGCAGCTCAAACGCCAAGATTTCGCTAGCGTCAGATACCGTAATTCGGACGCATCTCGAGGCTGTTACGGAGCTGTGACCGACTACACAGGGTGTCCGTTTCACCCCGAACCTCCTGGTCAAATCGGGACAACTTTCGACGGCATCGCGCGCTCGGGCGCCCCCGCGCGATAACACATCCCTGGCGCTTGTGTAACCCCTGCCCGCGATGCAATTTCCTTTTTCCCTGGGTAAATTTAATTCCCATGACCGCCGCACAAGCAGACCATGCAGGTGCCCGCAGCGATATCGGAGAATTTCCGGAGGGCTTCAAGCTCGACACCCCACGGGTGGAGGACGGAGCAGCAATCTGGCGCATCGCCCGCGACTCGCGGGTGCTGGACCTCAACTCGTCCTACAGCTACCTGCTGTGGTGTCGCGACTTCGCCGCCACCTCCGTCGTCGCCCGCGACGCGCACGGTGAGCCGGCCGCCTTCGTCACCGGCTACCTCCGCCCCGAGCGCCCGGAGACCCTTGTCGTGTGGCAGATCGCCGTCGACGACGCGCACCGCGGCAAGGGCCTGGCGGCCGCGCTTCTGGACGGGCTGACCACCCGGGCCGTGGACGAGCTGGGCATTCGTTTCGTCGAGACCACCATCACCCCCGACAACGCGGCATCCAACCGGCTGTTCGCGTCCTTCGCCGAGCGGCACCGCGTGCCCGTGAAGCGCGAGGTGCTCTTCGACGCGGGGCTGTTCCCCGAGCAGGGCCACGAGCCGGAGGTGCTGCACCTCATAGGCCCGTTCACTCCACCGGCCCCCGGGCAGTAGCGCCCCGGGCCGCGCGGCCCCCGCGCCGCAGCGGCCCCACGGATCCGGCATCACCCTGTGAGACCGCCGGCACCGCCCAGCCCCCCACCCACAGACTTCCTCATCCTTCGCACTCGTCTCCCAGGAGCATGCTGTGACCATCACCCAGCCCGATCTGAGCGTCTTCGAGACCGTGGAGTCGGAGGTGCGCAGCTACTGCCGTGGCTGGCCCACCGTCTTCGACCGTGCCCAGGGCAGCCGACTGACCGACGAGGACGGGCACACCTACCTCGACTTCTTCGCCGGCGCCGGTTCGCTCAACTACGGGCACAACAACCCCGTACTCAAACGCGCCCTGATCGACTACATCGAGCGCGACGGCATCACCCACGGCCTGGACATGTCCACCACGGCCAAGCGGGCGTTCCTGGAGTCGTTCCAGAACATCATCCTGCGGCCGCGTGACCTGCCCTACAAGGTCATGTTCCCGGGCCCGACGGGCGCCAACTCCGTCGAGGCCGCGCTGAAGCTGGCCCGCAAGGTCAAGGGCCGCGAGTCGATCGTGTCCTTCACCAACGCCTTCCACGGGATGTCGCTGGGCGCGCTCGCGGTCACCGGCAACTCCATGAAGCGGGCCGGCGCCGGCATCCCGCTGGTGCACGGCACCCCGATGCCGTTCGACAACTACCTGGACGGGCAGACCCCCGACTTCCTGTGGTTCGAGCGGCTGCTGGAGGACCAGGGCTCCGGCCTGAACAAGCCCGCGGCCGTGATCGTGGAGACCGTGCAGGGCGAGGGCGGCATCAACGTCGCGCGCGCCGAGTGGCTGCGCGAGCTCGCCGCGCTGTGCGAGCGCCAGGACATGCTGCTGATCGTCGACGACATCCAGATGGGCTGCGGCCGTACGGGTGCCTTCTTCTCCTTCGAGGAGGCGGGCATCGTGCCGGACATCGTCACCGTCTCGAAGTCCATCAGCGGCTACGGCCTGCCGCTTGCGCTGACCCTGTTCAAGCCCGAGCTGGACATCTGGGAGCCCGGCGAGCACAACGGCACCTTCCGCGGCAACAACCCGGCCTTCGTGACCGCCGCCGCGGCGCTGGACACCTACTGGGCCGACGGCCAGATGGAGAAGCAGACTCTCGCCCGCGGTGAGATCGTCGAAGCGCACCTGAAGGCCATCGTCGAGGAGCACCCGCAGGCCATCGCCGAGTACCGCGGTCGCGGTCTGGTGTGGGGCCTGGAGTGCATCGACAAGAGCCTCGCGGGCAAGATCGCCAAGCGCGCCTTCGAGCTGGGTCTGCTGATCGAGACCTCCGGCCCGGAGAGCGAGGTCGTCAAGCTGCTGCCCGCACTGACGACCACCCCCGAGGAGCTGGACGAGGGCCTTCGCACCCTCGCCCGCGCGGTCCGCGACTGCGCCTGACCGGTCAGAGTTCCTTAACCGTTCCACAGAAAGGCACCGACTCACCGTGATCGTCCGATCCTTCCAGGACATCGAAGGCACCGACCGCCACGTCAAGGCCGCGTCCGGCACGTGGGAGAGCAAGCGCATCGTGCTCGCCAAGGAGCGCGTCGGCTTCTCGCTGCACGAGACCGTGCTGTACGCCGGTACGGAGACGTCGATGTGGTACGCGAACCACATCGAGGCCGTCGTCTGCGTCGAGGGCGAGGCCGAGCTGACCAACGACGAGACGGGCGAGAAGCACACCATCACGCCCGGCGTGATGTACCTCCTCGACGGGCATGAGAAGCACACCATGCGGATCAAGGAGGACTTCCGCTGCCTGTGCGTCTTCAACCCGCCGGTCACCGGCCGTGAGGACCACGACGAGAACGGGGTCTACCCGCTTCTCACCGAACCCGAGACCGAGCCCGAGGCGGTCTGAGGCGTCACCCGACCTGCCCCGTCCGGCAGAGCCGAGGAAGGCACCACGCGCGCACAGAGCCAGATTCCGTACGAGAGGAGAGGAAGGCAACACCATGACCACCGCACCCGAGCGCACCGCCGACCTGTACCCGACCCGTGGGGCCGCTGAGGTGATCACCCCGCGGAAGGACCCGGTGGTGTGGTCGCAGCCCGGAGCGGCCGGCCCGTTCGCGCCGTCCGAGCTGAGCGACTTCGAACGCGACGGCTTTTTCGCCATCGGGGAACTGCTGACGGCGGAGGAAGTCGCGGTGTACCGCGCCGAACTGGACCGGCTGGTGCTCGACCCGACGATGCGCGCGGACCCGCGCTCCATCGTCGAGCCGAAGTCGCAGAGCGTACGGTCCGTGTTCGAGGTGCACAAGATCAGCGAGGTGTTCGCCAAGCTGGTCTCCGACCCGCGTGTGGTCGGCCGTGCCCGTCAGATCCTCGGTTCGGACGTCTACGTCCACCAGTCGCGGATCAATGTGAAGCCCGGCTTCGGTGCCTCCGGCTTCTACTGGCACTCGGACTTCGAGACCTGGCACGCCGAGGACGGTCTGCCGAACATGCGCACCGTGTCGGTCTCGATCGCGCTGACGGAGAACTACGACACCAACGGCGGCCTGATGATCATGCCCGGCTCGCACCAGCACTTCGTGGGCTGCGAGGGCGAGACGCCGAAGGACAACTACAAGCGGTCCCTTCAGATGCAGGACGCGGGCATCCCCTCGGACGAGGTCCTCACGAAGATGGCGGACAAGCACAGCATCCGCCTGTTCACCGGCAGGGCCGGTTCGGCGACCTGGTTCGACTGCAACGCCATGCACGGCTCGGGCGACAACATCACGCCGTACCCGCGCAGCAACGTCTTCATCGTCTTCAACAGCGTGGAGAACGCGGCGGTGGAGCCGTTCGCGGCTCCGGTCCGGCGCCCGGAGTACATCGGGGCGCGGGACTTCACGCCGGTGAGGTAGGCACGGCCGGTGAAGTGATCCGGTAACGGCACACGGCGGGACCGGTGGCGCGGCCGCCGCACAGCAGGGTCTGTGCGGCGGCCGCGCCGTCGCTATGGCAGCAGTGACAGCAGCCGGTCCACGTCGTCGGTCGAGTTGTAGAGGTGGAAGGCGGCGCGGAGCAGTCCGCCGCGCACCGAGATCCGCACCCCCGCCTCGGTCAGGCGGCGTTCCGCGTCGGCGAGTCCGGGCGTGGAGACGATCGCCGAGCCGGGCGCGGGACGGGGCACCAGGCCGCGGGCGGCGAGCCCTTCGCGGTAGTACGCGGCGAGCTGGGTGTTGTGGGCGTGGACGGCGGGCACGCCCAGCTCCTCGACGAGCGCGAGGGAGTGCTCGGCGGCGACGTAGGAGAAGTGGGCGTGCGGTTCGTCGAAGCGCCGGGCGGTGGCGGCCGGCCGGATCAGGCCGTAATTGGACTCGTCGAGGTCCTCCCCGGCCACCCAGCCGGCGTGCAGCGCGGCCGGCCAGCCGGCGTCCTGGGCCGGGTCGCCGCCGAAGGCCAGGAAGGTCGTACCGCGCGGGCACAGCAGCCATTTGAAGGCGCCGCTGACGAGGTAGTCGAAGTCCCCGGCGCGCAGCGGCAGCCAGCCGGCGGCCTGGGTGGCGTCGACGAAGGTGCGCGCCCCGTGGGTCCGGGCCGCCTCCCGTACGGACGCCAGGTCGGCGATCCGGCCGTCCAGGGACTGCACGGCGCTGAACGCGACGAGCGCGGTACCGGGGCGCACCGCGTCGGCCAGCGCCTCCAGGGGCACGGTGCGCAGCTTGACATGGGGGTGGCTGCCGAGCGGGTTGACCAGGGAGCTGAAGTCGCCTTCGGGGACGAGGACTTCGGAGCCCTGCGGGAGTGAGGCGGCGATCAGGGCGGACTGCACCGCCACCGAACTGCCGACGGCCACCCGCTCGGCGGGGACGTCCAGCAGCCGGGCGAAGGCGGCGCGGGAGGCGTTGGGGGCGGCGAAGTAGTCGCGGCCCATCGTGCCGTAGGAGGCGGACTCCTCCACGGCCGCGCGCAGGGCCGCTGCGCTGCGCCGGGGGAGGAGTCCGCTGGACGCGGAGTTCAGATAGGTCGTCTCGGGCGCGAATTCGGCCCCGCCGAGTGGCTCACGTCGCTGCATGATCCCACTGTGCGCGGCGCGGGCCGGTCCCGTCCACGTCCTTTCCGGTGGCGCTCAGTTCCCGGGCACGGCGCAGCCGGCGTCCCCGCAGACCTCCGCGTCGCCGGCCGGCAGGATCCGCACCGCCGCGTCCGCGTGCGCCCGCTCCAGGGCCTGCCGGAAGACCTCGGCGGGCTGGCCGCCGGAGATGCCGTAGCGGCGGTCGATGACGAAGAACGGCACGCCCGTGGCGCCCAGCTCGGCGGCCTCGCGCTCGTCGGCGCGCACGTCGGTTGCGTACGCGGCGGGGTCGGCGAGCACCCGGTCGGCCTCCTGGCCGGGCAGCCCGGCCGCGACCGCGATCTCGCGGAGGACGGCGGGTTCGCCGAGCGGGCGGGCCTCGGCGAAGTTGGCGCGGTAGAAGGCGTCGAGCAGCGCGTCCTGGACGCCGTGCGCCTTGCCGGCGTGCAGCAGCCGGTGCAGGTCGAAGGTGTTGCCGTGGATGCGGTCGGAGCGGTAGTCCAGCCCCTCGGCCGCGGCCGCCTCGGCCACCCGGGCCTCCATCGCCTCGGCCTGCGCGCGGCTCACGCCGTACTTCGTGGCGAGCATGTCGAGGACCGCGATGTCCGTGGGGGCCGGTGCCTTCGGGTCCAGCTCGAAGGAGCGGTGCACCACCTCGACGGTGTCGCGGTGCGCGAACGCGGCGAGCCCGGCCTCGAAGCGGGCCTTGCCGATGTAGCACCAGGGGCAGGCGATGTCGGACCAGATTTCGACGCGCATGAGCTGACTTTCCTTCTCGGGGGATGTCCCGGCTCAACCTCGCGGGGCGCCGGACTATTCCGCGGGTACCGTCCGGACATGACCTCGCCACAGGATTTCCTCGGGTTCTGGGAGACGACCGGGTCGGCCAAGACCTTCACCCACCCGCTCGATCCGGAGCTGCTGCGGGCGTACCTGCCGGGCGACGCCCGGGTGCTGGACTACGGATGCGGCTACGGGCGGCTGACCGCCGAGCTGACCGGGCTCGGCTACCGCGGGGTGCGCGGGGTGGACGTCTCGGCGGCGCTGATCGCGCGGGGGCGGCGGGAGCACCCGGGGCTGGATCTGCTGCGGTGGGCGGGGTTTCCGCTGCCGTTCGAGGACGGCTCGTTCGACGCGGCGCTGCTGTTCGCGGTGCTCACCTGTGTTCCTCAGGACACGGACCAGTCGGCGATCGTCGGGGAGCTGGGGCGGCTGGTGCGGCCCGGCGGGGTGCTGTATCTGAGCGACGTGCCGGTGCAGGACGACGCGCTCAACCGGGAGCGCTATGCGCACTTCGCCGGGCACTACGGCACGTACGGGGTGTTCGAGACGCCCGACGGCGGGGTGTTCCGCCACCATCCGCCGCAACGGCTGCGCGCTCTGGTGCGGGCGGCGGGCTTCGGCGTGGTGGCGGAACGGACCGGTTCGGTGGCGACGCCGGACGGGCGGACGGCCGAGCGGCTGCAGCTCATCGCGCGGCGGGAGGGCTCCCCGGTGTCGGGGGCGCGCCGGGAGCCAGGTCCAGCCTCAGGGTGAGGTGGGTGGCGTCGGGGGCGGGCCGGCGGTCGGGGCGCCAGCCGAGGCCGGCGTAGAAGCCGCGGGCGCGGTGGTTGTGCCAGCGGACGTCGAGGACGGCGCGGGCGAAACCGGCGCTGCGCCAGGCGTGCAGGCAGGCGGTGTGCAGGGCCCGGCCGACGCCGGTGCCCCAGTGCGCGGGGTCGACGTGGAGCTGGTCGAGCTTGACGGTGGCCCGGGTGGGCCGGCCGCGGTACGAGGCGGCGCCGAGGACCGTGCCGTGCCGTACGGCGCACAGCACGGGGGTGTCCTCGCGGTGCAGGGCGTGGGACCAGGCGCGGTGGCAGCGGGTGTGCTCGGCCGGGGCGTCGAAGGGCGTGCCGGGGAAGCGCGCGTGGTGGTGGGCGGCGCGGGCGCCGGTGTCCAGGGCGGCGATCGCCTCCAGGTCCGCGCGGGTGGCGGCGCGGACCTGCACGGCGGTCTCGTCGGGGGCGGGGTCCACGGTGTGCAGGCCTACCCGCCGTCGGGGCGGCCGTCCACCCGGCGCGGCAGGCCGAGCGGATTGTCCTCGCGCAGCTCGGGCGGCAGCAGCGCGGGCGGGGTGTCCTGGTAGACGACGGGGCGCAGCCAGCGTTCGACGGCGGTGCCGCCGACGGAGGTGGAGGTGGAGGTGGTGGCCGGGTAGGGGCCGCCGTGGTGCTGGGCGGGGGCGACCGCGACGCCGGTCGGCCAGCCGTTGACGACGACGCGGCCGGCGAGCGCGGTGACCTCGGCGAGCAGCCGGGCGCCGAGCCCGGCGCCGTCGCTGCCGGCTCCTTCCGCCTCGCCGAGCTGCAGCGTCGCGGTGAGGTTGCCGGGGAGCCGGGCGAGTACGGCGCCGATCTCGGCCTCGTCCGCGTAGCGGGCGACCACGGTGATCGGGCCGAAGCACTCCTCCAGGAGGAGGTCGTGCGGCCCTTCGGTGGCGAGGCGGGCGGCGGGGACGGTGAGGAAGCCGGCGCTGACGGAGTGCTCGCCGCCCGCTCCGGGGGTCACCGGCGCCGCGACGTCCGCGAGCCCGGCGCGGGCGGTGACACCGTCGAGGAACGCCTGGCGCATCCGGTGGTCGAGCAGCACACCGGCCTCGGTGTCGCTGACCGCGGCGGTCAGCGACTTCAGTAGCCGCTCGCCCCGCTCGCCGCCGGGCGCCAGGACCAGGCCGGGCTTGACGCAGAACTGGCCGACGCCCAGCGTCATCGAGCCGGCCAGCCCCGCGCCGATCTGCTCGGCCCGCTCGTCCGCCGCGGCCTCGGTGATCACGACCGGGTTGAGGCTGCCCAGTTCGCCGTGGAAGGGGATCGGGTGCGGGCGGGCCGCGGCCGCGTCGTACAGGGCGCGGCCGCCGCGTACCGAGCCGGTGAAGCCGGCCGCGGCGATCAGCGGGTGGCGGACCAGGTCGATTCCGGCCTGGAAGCCGTGCACCAGGTTCACCACGCCGTCCGGCAGGCCGGCCTCGGCCGCGGCCCGGCGCAGCAGCGCGGCGCACAGCTCGGAGGTGGCGGGGTGGTCGGGGTGCGCCTTGACCACGACCGGGCACCCGGCCGCGAGGGCGCTGGCGGTGTCGCCGCCGGGCACGGAGAAGGCCAGCGGGAAGTTGCCCGCGGAGTAGACCGCTACCGGGCCCAGCGGGATCTTGTAGCGGCGCAGGTCGGGCCGCGGCGGGGTGAGGGCGGGGTCGGCGCGGTCGATCCGTACGTCGAGGAACGCGCCGTCCTCGACCAGGTCGGCGAAGGCCCGCAACTGGTAGGTGGTGCGGCCGAGTTCGCCGGTGAGACGGCCCGGGCCGAGCGCGGTCTCGGCGTCGGCGGCCTCGATGACCGCCTCGCCCGCCTCGTCGAGCAGCCCGGCGGCGCGGCGCAGCAGGGCCACGCGCACCGCACGCTCGGCGAGCGCGCCCCGGGCGGCGTGCGCCGCGCGGACCGCCGCGTCCACCTCGTCGGCTGTGGCCTCCACCGCAACCTGCTCCCGCTGCTTCCCGGTTCGGGGGTCGACACTCCAGACTGGTGCTGCTGCTGCCGCTGCCACCGTGCATTCCTCCCGAGTACTGCCGTGCCGCGTCGTACTGGCTGTTGTGCCGTTCCCGGGCCGCCGCGTATCGGGACGCGCTCGGCGTCTCCCAGCCGCTCCCGGGGCTTTCGCGCCTTGCGGCACACCAGACATCGTTCGATATGCTGAACTTCATCCCGGATATTGAACATCTGGGACTCTATGGCTGTCCGAACAGAGGGGTCAAGGGCGATGTCAACTGCCGATACCGGTGGATCGCAGGTCAAGTCCGCGGTGCGGACGGTCGAGTTGCTCGAGTACTTCGCGGGCCGCCCCGGTATGCACTCGCTCGCCTCCGTCCAGGAAGCCGTGGGCTACCCCAAGTCCAGCCTCTACATGCTGCTGCGCACCCTCGTCGACCTGGGCTGGGTCGAGACGGACGCGACCGGCACCCGCTACGGCATCGGCGTGCGCGCGCTGCTGGTCGGCACGTCGTACATCGACGGCGACGAGGTGGTGGCGGCGGCCCGGCCGACGCTGGACCGGCTCTCCGACGACACCACCGAGACCATCCACCTCGCCCGGCTGGACGGCACCAACGTCGTCTACCTCGCCACCCGCCAGTCGCAGCACTACCTGCGCCCCTTCACCCGGGTCGGCCGGCGGCTGCCCGCGCACTCCACCTCGCTGGGCAAGGCGCTGCTCGCGACGTACACCGACGACCAGGTCCGGGCGCTGCTGCCGGCGACCCTCGCGCAGCTGACCGAGCACACCATCACCGACCGCGAGAAGCTGATCGAGGAGCTGCACGCGGTGCGCGAGCAGGGCTACGCGGTCGACCGCGAGGAGAACACCCTGGGCCTGCGCTGCTTCGGCGTCGCGATCCCCTACCGCACCCCGGCCCGGGACGCGATCAGCTGCTCGGTGCCGGTGGCCCGGCTGACCCCGGACCACGAGCAGATGATCAAGGACATGCTGTTCGACGCCCGCGACCGGCTGACGCTCGCCACCCGGCGACTGTGACCCGAGGGCACCGTCCGGCACCCCTCCCCGTCCGGCACTCCCCCGCCCCACCCTGCCCGGGCCTCCCTCCCCCGTACGGCGGAGGCGAATCGTCGGCACGGCCGAGGCGCGCGGGCGGCGGCGCCGGAAGACTGCTCACCATGACCGTTCAGCCCGGCCGGACGCCCCGGCGCGCGCACCGCTCGACCCCCGGGGCCGTGCGGTGCGACTGAACCGACTGCGGCGAAACGCCCTGCGCTGGGTCCATCTGGTGATCGGCGGCGCGATCCTCATGCCGTACTTCCTGGTGGCGTCGGTCGTCGTGTCGCTGGTCATGGACGGCGCCGACCCCTACCGCGACCCCGCGACCCAGTTCCTCGCGTTCGGCCTCGCCCTGCCGCTGGCCTGGCTGGCCGGGCTGGTCTTCGCTCCGGCGCGGTCCATGGCGGCGGGCGCCGTACGGACGTTCTGCGATGTGCCCGGAGAGCTGCTGGCCGACGAGCCGGGCTACTCGTGGACCGCCCGACGGCGTACCGCGCTGTGGTTCCTGGCGCACAACGCGGCCGGCGGGATCGTCAGCGGGATGTCGCTGGCCGCACCGCCGGCCGCGATCTCCCTGATGGTGCTGCCGTTCTCGACGGAACTCCAGCGCGGCTTCCCGGCGTGGCAGGAGGCCTTCCCCGGCGTGCTCGGCCCGCTCGCCGGGCTGGCACTGCTGGCCCTGGTGCTCGGCACGGCCTGGGGAGCCGGGCAGCTCATGGCCCGTCTCGCGCCGGTCCTGCTGGGGCACACGCCCGCCGACCGACTGGCCGCCGCCGAGCGCCGGGCCGCCGACCTGGCGATGCGCAACCGGCTGGCCCGCGAGCTGCACGACTCGGTGGGGCATGCGCTGAGCGCGGTCACCCTGCAGGCGAGCGCGGCCCGCCGGGTACTGGACACCGACCCGGAGTTCGCCCGGCAGGCACTGGCCGCCATCGAGGACACCACCCGAGACGCGGTCGCCGAACTGGACACCGTACTGGGCCTGTTGCGCGAGGAGGACGGCAGCGACCCGGCGGCTCCCGCGCCCACCCTGGACGGGCTGGAGGCGCTGCTCGAACGGACCCGCGCGGCGGGCGTCCGGGTCGAGGCGACGGTGGAGGGGCGGTGCGAGGGGCTGCCGCCGATGGTCTCGCGGGAGGCGTACCGGATCGTGCAGGAGGGTCTGAGCAATGCGCTGCGGCACGCCGGGCCGGTGCCGGTGGAGCTGTATGTGCACCGCACCGAGCGGGAGTTGACACTGCGGATGGAGAACCCGGTGAGCGGACCGGTGGCCGGCCCGGCGCCCGGCTCGCCGGTCCCGGCGCCCCGCACGGGCGGGGGCCGCGGGCTGCTGGGCATCGCCGAGCGGGCCAGGCTGCTGGGCGGCGAGGCGACGGCCGGACCGCGGGAGGGCGTATGGCGGCTGACGGCCCGGCTGCCGCTGGCGGGGAGGGAGCGCGGTGCGCGCAGCGGCGTACGGCCGTAGGAACACCGAGGCCGTGGAAACACCGAGGCCGTAGGGACACCGAGACATCCGCCGGGAGACCGGCCGGGAGACAGGGGGCGCGGGACATGACCACGACATGGGACGGCGGCCGCACGGCCGGCGAAGGCGACGGGGACGGCAACGGAGACTGCTGCGACAACTGCGGCAAGGGGAACGGCGCCAGCGGCCGCGACCGGCCCCGTCCGCTGCGCATCGTCCTCGCCGACGACGAGCGGATGGTGCGTACGGCGCTGCGCGCGATCCTGGGCGCCGAGGACGACATGGAGGTCGTGGGCGAGGCGGCGACCGGCGCGGAGGCGGTGCCGCTGATCCGTCAACTGCGCCCCGACATCGTGCTGATGGACGTGCGGATGCCGGAGATCGACGGGATCCGCGCGACCGAGCAGGTGCTCGCCGGGATGGCCGAGCCGCCGCGCATCATCGTCGTGACGACCTTCGAGAACGACGCCTATGTGTACGACGCGCTGCGGGCCGGGGCCAGCGGGTTCCTGCTCAAGCGGTCCGGGGCGGAGGACCTGGTGCAGGCCGTACGGCTGGTGGCGCGCAGCGACTCGCTGCTGTTCCCGGCGGCGGTGCGCAGTCTGGCCGCCCGGCACGCCGGGGAGCGGGCCTCGCAGGACGCGGTACGGACGCTGCGCGCCCGGTTGTCCGAACGGGAGCGGGCGGTGCTGCGGCAGATGACGGCCGGGCTGACGAACGCCGAGATCGCGGAGCGGCTGGGCGTGGGACCGGCCACCGTGAAGACACATGTGGCGGGGGTGCTGGCCAAACTCGGGGTACGGGACCGGACCCAGGCGGTGATCGCCGCGTACGAGTGCGGGTTCGTCCGGCCGGGGTGAGGTGGGGCGGGGTGGGGCTGTGGCGGGGCCACGGGGGGCACAGCCATGCGCCCTGTCGGCTGCCCGGCTACTGGGCCAACACAGGATTGCCAGGTGAGTCCAGCCATGCCCACTCGCCGTCGGCGTCCACGGTCAGCCCGAAGCGGTTGAAGCCGGGGCGCTCTTTCTCCACCCACCATCTGTACGCGGCTTCCACTTCGTCCCAGAGACGTCGGGGACCCGACTGATACACCTTGGCTTCCTCACGGTCATCGCGGAAGACGACGACCGCCCATGACGTGTCCGAGAGTCCGTAGAACCACACGGCGCGCCTGCCGTCACGTTTGCGGTCGGCAGTGTGGGCGACGGCAGGCACGCGCAGGCCCAGCGCGAATCCGATCACGTCGAAGCTCCCCGTGCCGCAGAACTCCGCCTCGGTCATCGTCGTGAACGACGTGTCCGCAGCATCCATCGCGCCCGCCGGCACGTACTCGTCATGCCGGGGCCACACGAACCGCTGAGAACGCATGCGCATGAATGCCACGGGGCGTGAGAACGGCCCTGACGCACTCCGGCCGTCTTCGGCGACCACCAGGCGGGCGGTGGCTTCGCTGGGCCCGTAATACGTCCCCCAGGGAACGAGGATCACCCCTCCGGGGCTGGACTGCTCCACCCACGCGAACGGGACCTTTCGTAGACCGCACGTGGCGATGATGCGGTCGTACGGTGCCCCTTTCGCATGGCCGAGAAAGCCGTCCCCATGCACCACTTCCGCCGGGAGCCCGAAGCGGTCCAATGCCTGCCGGGCTTCTGACGCGACGGTGCCGTCCACCTCCATGGTGACGACGTTCGCGGCTCCGAGTCGGTACGCGAGAAGGGCGGCGTTCCATCCGGTGCCGGCGCCGATCTCCAGCACGCGCTGACCCGGTTTTACGTCAAGGTCGGCCAGCATGGAGAAGACCAGGCTCGGCATGGACGACGACGAGCTGAACGACTTGCCCGGCTCATGGCCGTCGTGCGCGCCGTCGTCCCACTGGGTGACGATGGGGTCGTCCGAGTCGGCGTACCTCTGCCACACCTGCGGGTTCTGCTCCTTGTCGACCGCGACATTCCGGCCGGTAGCCATGTCATGCGGCCAGATCAACTCCGGCAGGAAGTGGGAGCGGGGCACGTCTTCGTACGCCTTGGCCCAGTCGGGCGACACGACACCTGCGTCCAGGAAAAGACGGCCCAACTCCTCACGAGTGGGCCGCCCCGCCTGCTCACCAGAACTCGTCACTTCCGGTGGTCCCCCTCGCCGGGAGGCGTCGAACCGTCCGGGTGGGGCTCATCGGTCGGCGACCACGGCTGACCGGGATGCCCGTCCCCATCGCCCTCATCCTTGCCGTGGCCGCCACCTTGTGCGAACTGGGTGATCAATCGAATATTCACGATTCTCCTCCTTGAGAGGGCGGGTCTTCATCGTGGTCTCGGCCGGGCCCCAAGGGAACGCGGCCTCTGTCACTGTCTGTGCCCCGGGTGGCTTCGAAGTTCGATGTTCAGGTCGACGACCTTGCTCAGGTCGCCCCGCGCTTGCGCGATCTGCCGCTCATGTACCAGCGCCTGGCAGACGTCACAGTTGGCCGCAGGTTTCGGCTTGGGCTGGGGTTCGCCGAGTTGTACGGGTGGGGTCAGCTTGCCGGGCACGGCAACTCCTCTCCGTAGCGCTTCCACTACTGGGGAGGTTCAGCGTGGCGCTGTCCTGGGAATGGATCAACTTCCTAGCTGTGGAAGCTAAGTTGGTGGAGGCGTCGATGAATCAGAACGAGTTGAACCCGGGTGCGTCGCCACAAGCGGCCTATGGAGCGCGTCTACGCAGGCTGCGGAAGGAACGTGGCTGGACTCAAGTGGATCTCGCCGGACGCATGGGCTACTCGGCCGTGCACATCTCGGGCGTGGAAAATGGCAACAAGTTTCCGACTTCCCGCTTCTCGCGTAGCGCTGACCACGCATTCGGTCTTGAGGGCACGGAGGATTCGTTCGAGCGTGAGTGGCGCAACGTCAAGTTCGGTGGCCTTCTGGAGGGATTCCCGGAGTATGTGGGGCACGAGGGCCGAGCGGCGGAGATCCGGCTGTACGAGATCGGAATCATCCCCGGACTTCTACAGACGCCGGAGTACGCCCGGGTTCTGGCAGACAGCGCCGTACGGCGTGGGGCAATCACACCTGAGCAAGCAGACGACCGGGTCTCGTTCCTGGCGGAGCGGCAGGCCGCGTTGGAACGGCCCCGCCGTCCCATGATGCTGGTGGTGATGGACGAGAGTTGCATCCGCAGATGTGTCGGCGGACATGAGGTCATGGACGCGCAGTTGGCGCGTCTGGCCGAGGTCGCGGAGCTGCCGAACGCCGTGCTCCAGATCGCCCCGTACGACATAGGGGAGCGCCGCCCGTTCAACCTCCCGATGAACTTGCTGACGCTGCCGGACCTGTCCGTGATCGCGTACGCAGAATCCCAGATTCGGGGACACCTGGAACGCGAGACCACATCCGTACTGCCTCTGTTGACGGCCTACCATCAACTACAGGCCGAGGCGCTTCCCCAGGCGGCATCGATAGCCATGATCAACGAGGCACGAAAGGGCACCCCGTGACAACCGACTCCCCCCGCTGGTTCAAGTCCTCCTACAGCGACAACGGCGGCAACTGCGTCGAGGTCGCCGCCAATATCCCGGGCGTCGTTCCCGTCCGTGACAGCAAGGCCCCGTACGGCCCGAGGCTGGTCTTCCCGGCGTCGTCCTGGTCCTCGTTCGTGGACGGCGTGAAGACCGGGAAGCTCTCGGCTTCGTAGAGGCGCGTCCTCTCACCCGCGCCCGATCTCGCGCAGCGCGTCGCCGACGGCGGCGAGGTCCGCGTCGCTCGCCAGCCCCGCGTGATAAAGACGCAGTTCCGTCGCGCCCAGCGAGGCGGCGTGCGCGGCGTCGGCGGCGAGGGTGCGGGGGCTGCCGCCCATGCCGGAGACCACGGTGAGGTTGGCGGCCACCGTGGGTGCGGCGCCCGCACGGGCGGTGAACGGTCCCAGTACGGCGGCGCGGACGGCGGCGTCGCCGGTGCACGGCAGCACCACGCCGTCGGCGTGCGCGAGCACGTCCACCGGGTCCACCCCGGCGTTGGCGCCGCAGCGGTGCGCGGCGGGGTCGGCGTGCAGCAGCACCCGGAACCCGTCCGCCGCGGCGTCCCGTACGGCCCGCACCGCCGCGCGCTGCAGCGTACGGGCGGCCCGGTCCCGCCAGACGCGCAGCAGCCCCGCGGGCTCCGCGCCGAGCAGCGCCTCGACCACCGCCCACTCCGCCCGCCTGCCGCAAGGATCTTCGGCCGGCACCGCTCCAAGTGGGCCGTCCCTCTCCGGCCCGCCCGGGGCGGCCGTCCACAGCGGCTCCAGGGCCCGCACCACGGCGGCCCTCAACTCCGCTGCGGGGATGCCGAGTTCGCCGTACCCGTATGCACACACCGAGCAGAAGCAGACCGACATCAGATACTGGGCGGCGCCGGAGAGCGGCACCCCGCCGATCTTGTCGTGGGCGTGCGGATGGGCCAGTCCGTACCAGCCGCAGGACTCCAGCTCACTGCCGCGGGCGCCGGGCCGTACGGCCGCCTCGGCGGCGAGCGCGACGAGGTGGGCGCGCACTTCGGGCCGGGCGATGCACGGCGCCCAGGGGTAGGGGTCGCCGTAGGCGTTGCGGACGACGGCGGTCGGGTGCTCGGCGCCCAGGCGGGAGTTGTGGGCCAGAACGACCCAGCTGTGCACCTCCACCCCGGCGGCGGCCAGCTCCCGCGCGGCCGCGCCGAAGGCGTCCGGGCCCGCCGTCCAGTCCTGGGTGTGGGGCCGCAGTTCCCGGCCGGCCCAGCGGGCGGGGTCGGGCGGGTAGTAGACGGCGGCGTGCCGGGCGGTGACGATGCGGTGGCGGGGGTGGCGCGGGGTGAGGGCGCGGGTGGAGTGGTAGGCGGAGGCCAGGGTGACCTGCCGGACGCCGAGGCCGGCGAGGCGTTCGGCGGCGGCCGGGTCGCCGACCACGTCCCAGGGGTAGAGGAAGGCGGCGGTGCGCATCAGGAGCCGGCTCCCGGCGCCTGGGCGACCAGGGCCAGACCGCGGTCGATCAGCCCGGCCAGCTCCTCGAGGTGCACGGGGGCCGGCTCGCTGAGCGGGGGCCGGACCGCTCCGACGTCCAGACCGCGCAGCCGTACCCCCGCCTTGACCAGCGATACGGCGTAACCGCGTCCCTGGTTGCGCAGTTCGACCAGCGGCCGGTAGAAGCCGTCCAGCAGCCGGGTCACGGCGTCGTCGTCGCCGACGGCCAGCGCCCTGTGGAAGGCGAGGGCGATCTCGGGGGCGAAGGCGAAGACGGCGGAGGAGTACAGGCGCACGCCCAGGCCCAGGTAGGCGGGGCCGGTGAGTTCGGCGGTGGGCAGGCCGTTGAAGTAGAGGAAGTCCTCGTCGGGGGCCTCGGTGCGGACGGTGCTGATGATGCGCTGCATCAGGTCGAGGTCGCCCAGGCCGTCCTTGAGGCCGATGATGCCCGGCGTCGCGGCCAGGGCGGCGACGGTGGCGGGCGTGAAGACCGCGTTGTCCCGCTGGTAGACGATGACCGGGAGCGCGGTGGCGGCGGCGAGTTCGGTGTAGTGGCGCAGCAGCCCCTCCTGGTCGGCGACGACGAGGTAGGGCGGCATGGCGAGCAGTCCGTCGGCGCCGGCTTCGCGGGCGAGGCGGGCGAACTGGACGGCGAGCGCGGTGCCGTAGCCCGTGCCGGCGACGACCGGGACGCGTCCCGCGGCTTCCTGGACGGCGGCCGCGACGCAGTCGGCGAACTCCTCGGGGGTGAGCGCGTGGAATTCGCCGGTGCCGCAGGCGGCGAAGACGGCGGCCGCGCCCGCGTCGACGCCGGCCCGCACATGCGCCCGGAAGGCCGTCAGGTCCACGGTGCCGTCGGGCGCGTACGCGGTCACGGGGAAGAAGAGCGGTCCGTCGAGGCGGTCGGCGAGCCGGGGGTGCCGCCCAGCGGTGGCTGGGGGAGGGTGTGCGGTCACGGGCTCTCCCTCACATGCTCGTGCATGCCTATGATCTGCGTCCATATTTCTGAACTCGCCACGCTAGAGCAGCCCGTCGGTACGGGTCAAGAGCACACAACTGCCGCCCCGCAAGCGGATTTACCCGACCCGTCAACCGGCTTGACCGGCGGCGATCCCGCCCACCACGCTTTGTCCACCCACATGAATCCCGTTCGCGGACATAGCCTTTTCACGCAAAGAGCGCCCACAGCACGGCGGTCCCGCGGCTCGCACCGCCCCGCGGCCCCGGGCCGCCCCGCCACCCAGCCGGAGGAGTTCCCGCCCATGACCGCACCCCGCACCGTCCTGCTCACCGGCGCCGCCGGCGGGCTCGGCACCCTGATGCGCGCACTGCTGCCGCCCCACGGCTACCGGCTGCGCCTCTTCGACCGGCGCGCCATCGACGACGCGGCCGCCGACGAGGACGTCATCACCGCCGACCTCGCCGACGAAAAGGCGCTGCGCGAGGCCGTACGCGGCGTCGACGCCGTCGTCCACCTCGCCGGAATCTCCCTGGAGGCGTCGTTCGAGAAGATCCTGCGCGCCAACATCGAGGGCACCTACCACCTCTACGAGGCGGCGCGCGAGGCGGGCGTGAAACGGATCGTCTTCGCCTCCTCCAACCACGCCGTCGGCTTCACCCCGCGCCCCGCCGACGGGTCCGCCGCGATCCCCGTCGACACCCCGCGCCGCCCCGACACCTACTACGGCCTGTCCAAGGGGTTCGGCGAGGACCTCGCCTCGCTCTACTGGGACCTGCACGGCATCGAGACCGTCTCGATCCGCATCGGCTCCTGCTTCCCCGCACCGACCTCGGTGCGGATGCTGTCGATCTGGCTCAGCCCGGCCGACTGCGCCCGGCTGCTGCACGCCGCGCTGACCGCACCGGACGTCGGCCACCGCGTCGTGTACGGCTCCTCCGCCAACACCCGCCTGTGGTGGGACCTGTCGACCGCCCGCGCCCTGGGGTACGAGCCGCAGGACGACTCCGAGCCGTACGCCGCGCGACTCGTCGCAGCCCAGGGCGAACTGGATCCCACCGCCCCCGAACACGCCCACCTCGGCGGCGCCTTCTGCACCGATCCGCCCCGGTGGCCGTACTGAGAGGGGCCGGGATCCGGCCGCCGCGCCGCGGCCGGATCCGCACGTGGCCCGTGCCACGGCACGGAACCCCGCCCGCCCTGGTGGCGTCCTCGTGTACGTACCAACCCTCCGCGCAGGAACGAGGAACGCATCATGGGCATCGTCAGCTGGCTCGTACTGGGGCTGATCGCGGGCGTCATCGCCAAGGTCCTGCTGCCGGGGCGGGACCCTGGCGGACTGGTCGGCACGACCCTGATCGGCATCGTGGGCTCCTTCATCGGCGGCTGGCTGTCCACGAAGTTCCTGCACCGCCCGATACCGAAGGACTTCGGCGAACCGTCCATGTGGATCGCCTCGATCGCCGGGGCCCTGGTCCTGCTGATCGCCTACCGGCTGCTCTTCGGCAACTCCCGCGAGCGATGACGGCCGGCCCCGGCCGCCGTCCGGCCGCGGGTAATGGAACCGCAAAGGCGAGCCGATCGTTGGTCCCGGCATGACCGCTATGACTCCTGGCTCGAACCTCCCGCTCACCACCGCGCGGGTGGCGGTGGACGTCACCGCTCCCGTGCGGCTGGATGTGTCGGGCCTGCTGCTCGCCGCCGACGGCAAGGTGCGCTCCGACGACGACTTCGTGTTCTACAACCAGCCCGCCGGACCGGGCGTGACCCACTCCGCGGCGGCCGGCGGCGGTGACACCATCACGGTGGACACCGCCGCCGTCCCCGACGGCATCGAGAAGATCGTGGTCACCGCGAGCCTGGACACCCCCGGCGCCACCTTCGCCGGCACGGAGCCGACCGGCACGGTCCGCGACGCCGACGACGGCAGCACCATCGCCACCTTCGCCCCGCCCCGGCTGGGCACCGAGACCGCGCTGGTGGTCGTCGAGATCTACCGCCGCAACGGCGCCTGGAAGGTGCGCGCCGTCGGCCAGGGCTACGCCGACGGGCTGGCCGGTATCGCCACCGACTTCGGCGTCAGCGTGGAGGAGCCGGCCGCGCCCGCGGCCGCCCCGCAGGCTCCCCCGGCCGCGCCGCCCGCCGCTCCCCCGGCCCCCGCCGGGCAGTGGGGACCGCCGGCCGGCGCCCCGGCCCCGGTCTCCCCGCCGCCGGCGGCCGCGCCCGCCGCGCCCGGCTCCGGCAAGGTCAACCTCGACAAGGGGCGGGTCAGCCTCCAGAAGAACCAGACCGTCTCGCTGGTCAAGGGCGGCAAGCCGCTGCTCAGCTCGGTGCGGATGGGCCTCGGCTGGGAGCCCGCCTTCCGCGGCAAGAACATCGACCTGGACGCCTCCGTCATCGCCTACGGACCGGACCGCAAGAAGATCGACAACTGCTTCTTCGGCAAGCTGATGATCCTGGGCGGCGCCGTCCAGCACTCCGGCGACAACCTCACCGGCGAGGGCGCCGGCGACGACGAGGCCATCACCGTCCACCTCGGCGGCATCCCGCCGGAGGTGACCGGCCTGGTCTTCGTCGTGAACTCCTTCTCCGGCCAGAAGTTCTCCGACGTCGCCAAGGCCTACTGCCGCCTGCTGGACGCGCAGAGCGGCGAGGAGCTGGTCCGCTTCGACCTCACCCACTCCGAGCCGCGCACGGGCGTGATGATGGCCAAGCTGATCCGCCAGTTCTCCGGCGAGTGGGAGATGACGGCGATGGGCGAGTTCGTCGACGCCAGGACGGTGCGCGGCATGGTCAAACCGGCCGGGCAGGCGCTGTGAGGACCGGCCCGGCGGGCCGGGCGCCGAGCCCCGCCACCCGGGCCAGCCGCTCGTACGACTCCAGCAGCGCCGCGCGCTCGTAGGTGCTGGTCGTCACCAGCACCTCGTCCGCGGCGCTGCGCTCGATCAGCGTGCCGAGGGCATCGGCGACCTGCTCCTCCGTGCCGTGCAGCTGGCCGCGCAGGGCCTCCTCGTAGAAGCCGCGCTCACGTTCCGGCAGGGCGGCCACCGCCGGTCCGTCCTCGGCGGGCCGCAGCGGCGGGAAGACGCCGTGGGTGCGGGAGTACGCCAGCGAACGGGCCTCCGGCAGCAGCAGCCGGCGCGCCTGCTCCGTCGTGCCGGCCACGGCCACCGTCTGGGAGATCACCACATACGGCCGCTCCCAGAAGGCCGAGGGGCGAAAGGCCTGCCGGTAGGCGTCGATGGCGTCCAGCATCTGCTGCCGGCCCCGGAAGTCGCCGATGACCAGGCCCAGCCCGGCCGCCGCGGCGATCTGCGCACCGGCGCCGGTGGCCAGGACGAAGGCCGGGATCGGCAGGCCCTCGGCGGGGTGCGCATGGACCTGCGGGTGGGCGGTCTGGGTGCCCGTGAAGTACCCGAGGAGCTCGGCGAGCCGGGCGCCGAAGTCGTCGGTGGCGTCCTTGTCGGCGCCCAGCGCGCGGCGGATGCCGCCGGTGAAGCCCACCGAGCGGCCCAGGCCCATGTCGATCCGGCCGGGGAAGAGCGACTCCAGCACCCCGAACTGCTCGGCCACCACCAGCGGCCGGTGGTTGGGCAGCATCACGCCGCCGGTGCCGACCCGGATCGTGGTGGTCGCCGAGGCCACCGCGGCGGCCAGCACCGTGGGCGCGGAGCCGGCCACCCCGGGCACGCTGTGGTGCTCGGAGACCCAGAAGCGGTGGTAGCCCAGCTCCTCGGCGCGCCGCGCCAGGTCCACCGTGTCCCGCAGCGCCGCCGCCTGGGGATGGCCTTCCCTGGTGCGGGAACGGTCCAGGACCGAGAATTGTGTCGTCCGTATCGTCGAGCTCACCACCTCTGCTTCAACGTCCCCGCGCCCGCAAGATTCCCCGCCCCCACTGCCGCCCGCACCAGGAGTGTTCGATGGCCCAGCAGCCGCCGGCCGGCGCGGCCGGACCCGCGGATCACCCGGACGGCCCCGAGCCGCCGCCGGAACTTCCCGAGCGGGTCGCGAAGATCTACGGGGAGCTGGACCTGAGCACCGTCCCGGCCTTCGCCGGCGGCTTCATCAACTTCGGCTACTGGGCGGGGCTGGCGGACATCGACGGCCGGCCGCTGACCGAGGACGACCGGGTGCGCAGCGAACAGGACCTCTACCGCCTGGTGCTCGGCACCTTCGACCGGCCGGAGGGCCGCACCGCCCTGGAGGTCGGCTGCGGGCGCGGTCTGGGCTGCGCGCTGGCGCTGCGGGAGTTCGCGCTGGGCTCGGTCATCGGCCTGGACGCCCACCCGGACCAGATCGCCCGCGCCCGGGAGACACACGCGGCGCTGCTCGGCGGGCCTTCGGGGTGCGCCGGCCGGCTGGACTTCGTGCTGGGCGCCGCCGAGCGGATCCCGCTGCCCGACGACGCCGTCGACCTGCTGTACTCCGTCGAGGCCGCGCAGCACTTCCGCGATCTGGCCGCGTTCGCCCGGGAGGCGGCGCGGGTGCTGCGCGCCGGCGGCCGGCTGGCGCTGACGACGTTCTTCGCCCGCAGCCGGGAGGCCGCCCGGGTACTGCCCGAGCTGCTGCCGCCGTACGCCGACGGCCTGGACGTCCCGCACGTGGTCGACGAGGTCGCGGCGGAACTGGCCGCGGCGGGTCTGCGGGGCGTCCGGGTGCGGCCGATCGGCGACGGGGTCTGGGAGCCGTACGACCGCTATCTGGCCCAGCAGCCCAAGCCCCGGGACCGGTGGGCGCGCCGCTACCTCACGGCGTACGAGGCCGGTCTGCTGGACTACTACGTGCTGACGGCCGGGGCGGGCTGAGCCCGGCCCGGCCGTCGGGGAGCCGGTGCTAGCGCTGCCGGCGCTGCCGCTTCCAGGGCCCGGTGATGGCCAGCATGATGCCGGGGTCCTGGATGTTGGCGAACAGCGTCTGCCCGTCCGGGGAGAAGACGGGGCCGGTGAACTCGCTGAACTCCGGCTTCTCGGGGGTGCCGATGTTGAGGTCGTTGCGGGCGATCGGGTAGGTCCGGCCGTCGTCGGTGGCCCCGAAGAGGTGCTGTACGCCCTCGCCGTCCTCGGCGATGATCAGTCCGCCGTAGGGCGAGACGGTGATGTTGTCGGGGCCGTCGAGCGCACCGTCCTTGGAGGGATCCGGGTTGACGCCCAGCAGCACCTTCAGGGTCAGGGTCCGCCGCCGCGGGTCGTAGAACCAGACCTGCCCGTCGTGCCGGACGGGGCTCTCCTCGCGGGCGTAGGAGGACACGACGTACGCGCCGCCGTCGGCCCACCACAGGCCCTCCAGCTTGCGGGCGCGGGTGACCTCGCCGTCCTTGAACTGCTTGCGCACCGAGACCGTCCGCGCGTCGCGGTCGGGGACCTCGACCCAGTCGACGCCGTAGACCGTGCCGGTCTTGGTGGCACGCGAGAGGTCGTCGACGAACCGGCCGCCGGAGTCGAAGCACTTGAAGGCCTCCAGCACACCGGAGTCCGCGGCGAGCGAGCGCAGCTGACCGCGGCCGTGGCGGAATCCGTGCGGCGGGGTCCAGCGGTAGAACAGGCCGTTGGGGCCGGAGGCGTCCTCGGTCAGGTAGAGGTGGCCGCGCTTGGGGTCGACGACGACGGCCTCGTGGGCGTAACGGCCCAGCGCCTTGAGGGGCTTGGGGTCGCGGCCGGCCCGGCGGTCGTGGGGGTCGACCTCGAAGACGTAGCCGTGGTCCTTGGTCATGCCGTGCTCGCCGGCCTTGTCCTCGGTCTCCTCGCCGGTGAGCCAGGTGCCCCAAGGGGTGGTGCCGCCCGCGCAGTTGGTGGACGTACCGGCGATGCCGACCCACTCGCCGACCGGGGTGCCGTCCTTGGCGACCTCGACGACCGTGCAGCCGCCGGACGCCGCCGGGTCGTAGACGAGTCCTTCGGCCAGCGGCACCGGGTGCGGCCAGTCGGCGCGCGGGCCCTTCAGCTCGTGGTTGTTGACCAGGAGGGTGGTGCCGCGGTGGCCCTCGAAGGTGCCGGTGCCGTCGTGGTTGGAGGGGGTGGACTCACCGCTGTCGAGCTTGGTGACGCCGGAGCGGGTGATGATCCGGTACGAGAAGCCGGCGGGCAGCGCGAGGATGCCGTCGGGGTCCGGGACCAGCGGTCCGTAGCCGGCGCGGTGGCCGTTGCCGTCCGGTGCGCCGTCGGGCGCCTCCTCGCCGATGGCGCCGGGCGCGGTGGCCAGCACGCCGACGCTGCCGGCCAGCGCGACCCCGGCGCCGGTGAGGGCGGAACGTTTGGCGAAGTCTCTGCGCGTGAGCGGCATTGTCATCTCCCAGATGGCCGGTTCTGCTCCCCTGTGTCTGCGCGCACACGCTTTCGTGTGCCGTCGAACTCCAGCTGAACGCGGTGCGACATCCAGGAAGCGGTTGCTACCTGTCCGGAAGCGGTCGGGGCCCGCCCGGTGGATCACCACCCGGCGGGCCCCGGCGCGGGCGCGGGCGGACCGGCCGCCCGCCGCGCTACTCCGGCCGGTGCGAGCGCGCCTTGAAAGCGGCCTTGCGGGCCTCCTTGGCGGCCTTCTTGTCGGGGTGCAGGCGGCCCATGGCCTCCAGGACCTCGGCGGTGGCCGGGTGGTCGACCCGCCAGGCGCTGTCGAAGAACCCGCTGTGCTGGTCGGTCAGGCCCTGGACGAGCTCGCGCAGCTCGGCCTCGGCGCCCTCGCCGACGCTGCCCAGCTGCGCCGCGAGGGTGTCCACCGTCAGCCAGAAGATCATCTCCTGGGACGGCTCGGGGATGTCGGGCAGGGCGCGCTCGGCGAGCCAGACCCGGGCCAGCCCGCCCAGCTGCCGGTCGTCGAGCACCTCGCGCAGCGCTTCCTCGGCGTCCGGCGAGACCAGGGAGAGGGTCTGCTGGGCGGCGAGCCGGCGGTGCGGGGCGTGCTCGTCGTCGCCGCGGGCGGCCGCGAGCAGGTCGCGGGCGGCGTCCAGCGGGGTTCGGGCGGCGAGCCAGAGCTCGGACTCGGACTGGGCGAGCGCCTCGGGGTAGTCGGGCAGCGCGTCGAGGAGGACCTCGGCGCCCTTGCCGGTGAGGTCGCCGACCGCGGGCGCGTGGGCGCCCGCGTCCAGCAGCCGGGCGCGTACGGCGTAGACGCCGAGCGGGGTGAGGCGGACCAGGCCGTAGCGGGAGACGTCCTCGTCGGTGAGCGGCTCGGCGGCGCTTACGGTTTCGCCGGCCTCGTCCAGCTCCTCGATGAGGGCCTCGTCGACGGGCCGGTAGGCGACCAGCCCGATCGGCTCCAGCACCCGGAACTGGTCGTCCAGGCGCATCATCGCCTCGGAGACCTCTTCGAGGATGTCGTCGGTGGGCTCGTCCATGTCGTCCGGGACGATCATCGAGGCGGCCAGTGCGGGCAGCGGAACGTCCTGGTCGGCGCCCTCGGCGACGGCGGTGAGGAGGTAGAGGTTGCCGAGGATGCCGTTGAGCAGCTCGGCCTCCTCCTCCGGGTTCCAGTCGATCGAGTCCAGGTCCAGTTCGCCGCCCTCGGCGATCTGCTCGGCGATGTCGGCGAGGTCCGGGGCGGCGGCGTCGGCGAGTACGGTCTCCATGCCGCAGAGCCAGATGTCCAGGACGTCCTGCGGGCTGCCCGAGGTGAGCAGGTTCAGCTCCTCGCCCGGGGTGGCGATGCCGACCGCGGCGTCACCGGGCCCCTCTGTGCCGTCCTGGTCCGCCGCGGTCTCTTCGGTCTCCTCGATCTCGACCAGCCCGGTGTCCACCGCGAGCTGCCAGGCCTCGGCGGTGTAGGCGGGGCCGTCCTCGTCGCCGGCGAGACCGAGCAGCTCGGTGGCGGCCGCCAGCGACTCCTGGAGGATCTCGCCGCCCGCGCCGACCGGGACACCGCGCTCGGCCCAGCGGGCGAGCCTGGCGGCCCGGGCCATCAGCGGGGCGCTCAGCGCGTCCCGGGCCAGCTCCGCTTCGGAGGTCAGCCGCACCGGCGGCAGGGTCGGGCGGTCTGCGGACATCAGGTGCTCAGCTCCTCGTACGGACTGCGGCTGGGGGTACCTCCCAGCGGTAGCTGGGGAGTGCGCCGCCCCAGCGTAGACGGAATTCTCCGTATCTCGGACGGTTCACCCCCGCGCCGGCCGTCGGTAACCGCGAGTACCTTGACAACTTCCTTGCGCACACCGGAGATTGACGCGCGTAGCGCGCACCGTGCCACGGTCCACGCGCAGTGCCGCGCCCCCCTTGTTCACCCCCCACTTCCCTTCGGAGGCATGCATGCCGTCCCGTCGTCCGCTCCGCAGGCCGGCCGCGCTCAGCGCGGTGGCCGCCGCCGCCCTCGCCGGCGGGCTGCTGACCGCCACGCAGTCCGCCTCCGCGGCGGGCACCCGCATCCACGACATCCAGGGCAGCACCCGAATATCCCCGCTGGCCGGCACGCAGGTCGGCGATGTGCCCGGCACGGTCACCGCGATCCGCTCGTTCGGCTCGGCGCGCGGCTTCTGGGTGCAGGACCCGCACCCGGACCGCGACCCGGCCACCAGCGAGGCGGTCTTCGTCTTCACGGGCAAGGAGACGCCGAAGGTGACCGTCGGCGAGGCGATCACCTTCTCCGGCACGGTCAGCGAGTACTACCCCGGCGGCAAGGACGCCGGGCTGCAGTCGGTCACCGAGATCACCGACGCGACCTGGCAGACCGTCTCCGCGAAGGCGCCGCTGCCGGCCGCCTTCACCCTCAACCCGGCCTCCGTGCCGAATCGTTACGCCCCCGACGCGGGCGGCAAGAGCATCGAATCCCTCAAGCTGCGCCCCGCCTCGTACGCGCTGGACCGCTACGAGTCGCTGGAGGGGATGCGCGTCGCGGTCAAGGGCGCCCGGGTCGTCGGCGCCACCAACTCCCACCACGAGCTGTGGGTGACCGCCGAGCCGGGCCACAACCGCACGGCGCGCGGCGGCACCCTCTACCGCTCGTACGCCGACCCCAACGGCGGCCGGGTCAAGGTGGCCTCCCTGATCCCCTTCGCCGAGCGGCCGTTCCCGGTGGCCGACGTCGGCGACGAGCTGACCGGCACCACCGCCGGGCCGCTGGACTACGACAACTTCGGCGGCTACACGCTCCAGGCCACCGAGCTGGGCGAACTGGCCGACCACGGCCCGGCGCCGGAGACCACCCGCAAGCAGCGGCCCGACGAGCTGTCGGTGGCCACGTACAACGTCGAGAACCTCTCCCCCAAGACCCCGCAGGCCAAGTTCGACCGTCTCGCCAAGGCGCTGGTCGGCAACCTGTCGGCACCCGATGTCGTCGCCCTCGAAGAGGTCCAGGACGACAACGGCCCCACGAACGACGGCGTGGTCACCGCCGGGGCCACCCTCAAGAAGCTGACCGAAGCGGTCAAGGCGGCCGGCGGCCCGGCGTACGAGTGGCGGCAGATCGACCCGGTCGACGACCAGGACGGCGGCCAGCCCGGGGGCAACATCCGGGTCGCGTTCCTGTTCAACCCCGAGCGGGTGTCCTTCACCGACGTCAAGGGCGGCGACGCCACCACGCCGGTGAAGGTGGTCGACGACCACGGCAGGGCCGCGCTGTCCGCCTCCCCGGGCCGGATCGCGCCCGCCGACCCGGCGTGGCAGGCCAGCCGCAAGCCGCTGGTCGGCCAGTTCTCGCTCAACAGCCGCCCGGGAAGCCGGGTGTTCGTGATCGCCAACCACTTCAACTCCAAGGGCGGCGACCAGGGCCTGGACAGCCGTTTCCAGCCGCCGGCCCGGCCCTCGGAGACCCAGCGCACGGCGCAGGCCGGGCTGGTGAACGCCTTCGTCAAGGACCTGCTGGCCAAGGACCCCCGGGCCGATGTGGTGGTCGCCGGCGACCTCAACGACTACCCGTTCTCGCCGGCCCTGAAGAAGCTCACCGACGGCGGCGTGCTCACCGACCTGGTCGGCAGGCTGCCCGCCGCGGAGCGCTACGGCTATGTCTACAACGGCAACTCGCAGGTGCTGGACCACATGCTCACCAGCCGGCATCTGGCCAAGGCCGACTACGACATCGTGCACCTCAACGCCGAGTACGCCGACCAGGCCAGCGACCACGATCCGCAGGTGCTGCGCATCCGGCCGTGAGCGCCCGCCCCCGCCGGAATCCCGGGCCCCGGCATCACCCCAGGTGATACTCCCGTCACTCGACCGGCCCACGTCCGGGCGCCAACCGTCGCCGACGGTGCGGTACTGGACGCGTAAGCAACATTCGGCGAGACAAAGGGAGTCACCATGCCGAAGGCGCAGAACCGTAAGTCGAGCAACAAGGACCGTGCCGCGGAGCGGCGCTCCGACCAGCGGAAGCCGAAGTCGTCGGAGGAGTCCGCGGCCGAGCGGACCCAGGACCTGAGGCGTTCGCGGAATGCCGACTGACGTGTGATGGGCCTGTGAAGCCCGAGCGGGGGGGGGACCGAAGGGGGGGGGGGTCGATCTTGTTTCGCCGGGGTTTCCCCCACCGTCTGGGGTTCTTGTTTCGGCTGTCCCCCTTTCTTCTCTGCGTCCTCCGGGG
>NZ_JBWKCJ010000028.1:111212-114838 GCF_056436545.1 Streptomyces sp. NPDC043738
AAAAAAGAAAGGAGCGAGACCGCGGCTCCTCGCAGCCCCCCCCCCCCCCCCCCCCCCCCCCCCCCCCCCCCCCCCCCCCCCCCCCCCCCCCCCCCCCCCCCCCCGCTCCGTGTCACGAGGAGTTCACCAGCCGGTCGGCGGCTGCCGCGGCGGCTGCCCCGGGTGCGCCGGCAGGTCGCCGGGCGCCGGGCCGAAACCGCCCTGCGGCGCGGGCTGCTGGCCGTACGGCGCCGCAGCCGGATCCGGCTCCGGCGGCTGCTCCTCGTCCGGCACCAGGTCCCGCACCAGCAGCGTCGCGCCGGCCACCGCGCCGGGCATCAGCACCACGGCGATGAACGGGATCAGGAACAGCAGCACGAGCGGGGTGCCGAAGCCGACCGCGAGCGCCTTGCGGCCGCGCAGCATCCGCAGCCGTTCGCGCACCGGGATGTTCCGGCGCTGCATCGCCACCGAGGTCAGCTCGACGGCGAGGAAGAAGCCCGAGACGCAGAAGCCGATGGCCGGGATCACCGTCTGCCCGATGAACGGGACGAAGCCGAGGACGAACAGCAGGATGCCGAACCCGGCGGCCCGCAGCAGCACATGGACGCTGTCCCGCAGCGCGATCCAGATCTCCTGCCACAGCGGCCGGTCCGTGCCCGGCGGGCAGTCCCCCTCGCTCTCCTCCACCTTCTGCGACAGCGACTCGTAGAAGGGGTCGCCGATCAGCAGCGTGACGGCCGTGAAGGTCAGCACCGACAGCATCAGCCCGCCGGCGAACAGCAGCGCCACGAACACCCCGCGCAGCAGCCCCTGCCAGGGCGATCCCCAGTCGTCGGCGAACGGGGTGGCCCAGGCGGCGAGGTCGCCGGACCAGATGGCGAGCACGGTGAGCACCGCGGCGTAGAGCACCAGCGCGATCAGCGCCGGGATCAGCCCGAAACCCCACCACCGGCCGTGCTGGGCAACCCAGCGCTGGCCCTTGCCCAGATACCGCATCCCCGCCGCAAGATCACGCATGGCGCACAGCCTATCGGCGCCCGGCGCGACCCAGGGGCGCGGGGCGCCGGCGGGGGCGGCGGGGAGGGCGGCAACCTCCGGCGGGGGGGGGGGGGGGGGGGGGAGGGGGGGGGGGGGGGGGGGGGGGGGGGGGGGGTGGGGGGGGGGCTACCACTCTCTGGGGGTTGGGGGGATCCCCCCCCCGGGCCCGCCGGTGTGGCCGTGCACGGTCAGTTGTGGCTGTGCAGAATCTCGTTGAGTCCGCCCCAGACCGCCTTGTTCGGGCGGGCCTCGACCGCACCGGTGGTGGAGTTGCGGCGGAAGAGGATGTTGTCGCCGCCGGAGAGCTCCAGGGCCTTGACGATCTGGCCGTCGGGCATGGTGACGCGGGTACCCGCGGTCACGTACAGACCGGCCTCGACGACGCACTCGTCGCCCAGCGCGATGCCGATGCCCGACTCGGCGCCGAGCAGGCAGCGCTCGCCGATCGAGATGATCTGCTTGCCGCCGCCGGACAGGGTGCCCATGGTCGAGGCGCCGCCGCCGATGTCGGTGCCGTCGCCGATGACCACGCCCGCGCTGATCCGGCCCTCGATCATGGAGGTGCCCAGGGTGCCGGCGTTGAAGTTGACGAAGCCCTCGTGCATGACGGTGGTGCCGGCCGCGAGGTGCGCGCCCAGGCGCACCCGGTCGGCGTCCGCGATCCGCACCCCGGCGGGCGCGACGTAGTCGGTCATCCGCGGGAACTTGTCGACGCTGGTGACCTGCAGATGCTGGCCGTCGGCGCGGGCGTTGAGCCGCACCGTCTCCAGCTGGTCGACGGCCACCGGACCCAGCGAGGTCCAGGCGACGTTCGCCAGCAGGCCGAAGATGCCCTCCAGGTTCTGCCCGTGCGGCTTGACCAGCCGGTGGCTGAGCAGGTGCAGGCGCAGGTAGGCGTCGTGCGCGTCCAGCGGCTTGTCGTCGAGGGAGGCGATGACCGTACGGACGGCGACGACCTCGACATCGCGGACCGGGTCGGGACCGATCGCCTTGAGGACGGCGGCACCCAGCAGTTCGGTGGCGCGCTCGTCGTCGAGGCGCTCGGTGCCGGCCGGGCCGGGGCCCTCGGCGGTCACGGCGACCAGCTCGGGCGCCGGGAACCAGGTGTCGAGAACGGTGCCGTCGGAGGCGACGGTGGCGAGCCCGGCGGCGACGGCGCCGGTGGTACGGGCGGTACGGGAGGAAGCAGCATCGGTCATGTTCGAAACCTAACCGGAGGGCGCCCGCGGAGGCGAACCGGTCTCAGCGATCGGGCCCGGGCCGTACGGTCGCACAACGGCGTTCGTAGGGCCGCACAAGCCGCTCCGCCGCGCCCCCGGCCGCCGCCTCAGCCCAGCACCCCGGCCAATCCGGCCCGCACCGCGGCGGGTTCGAAGGGCTGGCCGGTCAGCAGGTGCTGCAGCAGCAGCCCGTCGGTGAACGCCACCACGGCCCGCGCGGTGCGCACATCCGCGATCCGCCGTCCGAGCAGAGCCACCATCTCGTCCAGGCACTCGGCCGCGATCGGCCGTACCGCCGGATGCCGCAGCGCCGCCAGATACAGCTCGTACTCCAGCTCCACCCGTGCGCGGTCCCCCGCGAGCGTGCGCTCGACCAGCGCGGCCACCTCGTCGGCGAGCGGCGCCGTCAGGTCGATCCCGTCGACCCAGCGCGCGTAGTCGGCCAGCCACTCGCCGTTGACCTGCCGCAGCGCGGCGATCAGCAGGTCGTCGAGGGTCGCGAAGTGGTACGTCGTCGAGCCGAGCGGGACATCCGCCGCGGCGGCCACCGCGCGGTGGCTGAGCCCGGCGATCCCCCGTTCGCCGACCACCACGATCGCCGCGTCGATGATCCGCTGCCGGCGGCCGGGGTCGTAGCGCCGGGGCATCAGTGCGCCCCGTCGAGATTGAGCACCACGACCCCGGCGATGACCAGGAGGACCCCGAGGATCTTGAGCGCACTGGTGCTCTCCCCCAGGAACACCATCCCGATCGCCGCGATCACGGCCGTCCCGGCGCCGGACCAGATGGCGTACGCGGTCCCCACGCTCATCGACTTCAGCGTCTGGGCGAGCAGGGCGAACGCCAGCAGATAGCCGAGCGCGGTCCCCAGCGACGGCCACAGCCTGCTGAAGCCGTCGCTGTACTTCATCGAGGTGGTCGCCAGGATCTCGGACACGATCGCGCAGGCGAGCGTCACATAGGCCATGCGTACGAGCGTACACAACGTTGCGTACGCGCGTACATATCGCGCGCTCAGCCCGCCTTGGGCGCCAGCCGGGCCAAGGCGCCCGCCAACGCCTCGACGCGGGGCCGGTAGCGGGTGTTCTGGAACGCGCGGATCAGCCATCCGCCCTCCGGGTCGCGGGTCATGACGTAGGTCTGGACGGAGAGCGCACGGCGGCCGGGCCGGGTCGCTTCCCCTTGAGGACTCTCGCGGATCTGACCGTAGTTCCGTGAAGCTCATGGCTGGGTGAGGATGCGGGTCCGGAGGAGTTCGAACGAGGCCCGGCCGTACATTGCTCTCTTGAGCGTTTTGATCCTGTTGACGTGGCCTTCGACGACGCCTGAGCTCCAGGCGTGGGTGAGGCCGGCGGTGACGGCGTCGAGGTCGCGGCGGAGGAAGCC